>CAYIIU010000026.1:0-20070 GCA_964363635.1 uncultured archaeon | reverse complement strand
CAACGGTCACATGGCAAAATTGGTGGATGCGACGGCGCCCAAAGACATGATGTCGCTCCAACAAATGGTTTCGATTGCCAAGGAATTTCAGCCTAAACTCTTGATTATGCACACCGTCACTTCATCAGTGGTTAATGATGGAAAAGTGGCGAAGGCATTGAAAGAAGCCCTCCCAAACTGTGTCATCGCGATGGTCGGCCCCCATGTTTCGGCGGTGTCGGAAAACACGCTTACGATTTCTCCCGCGGTTGATTTAGTCATGCGAAAAGAATACGATTTGATTTCGGTTGAAGTGGCCAACCGCATTGAACAAAACAAATCGTGGGACGATGTGCAGGGAATCACCTTTCGAAATATGCAAAGCGAGATTGTCAAAAACCCCGATGCGCCGGATGTTCCATCCGACTATTTGGACAGGCTTCCCTTTGTCACCCAAATTTGGGACAAACACTTGAACATTAGAGATTATTTTTACCCTTCCGTTTTGTATCCGGAAGTCACGGTCATCACCGGACGAGGGTGCCCTTTCCGCTGTACTTTTTGCGATTGGCCCCAGAATTTCACCGGACACAACTTCCGTTCACGTAGTGTGAAGAATATTGTTGATGAGTTCGAATGGATTAAAACGAACTTGCCATACGTGAAAGATATCATGATCGAAGACGACACGTTCACGTTGGACAAGAACCGCGTCAAAACCATTTGTCAGGAAATTATCGACCGAAAGTTGAATACAACGTGGACCGTCAACGCGCGCTGCGATGTGGATTTGGACACGTTGAAAGTCATGAAGCAGGCCGGCTGCCGACTCGTGTGTGTAGGCGTTGAGAGTGCGACGCAGGATATTT
The DNA here is from genome assembly GCA_964363635.1 of uncultured archaeon. GTDB lineage: Archaea > Iainarchaeota > Iainarchaeia > Iainarchaeales > VGJJ01 > VGJJ01. Next base: position 19,222 of record CAYIIU010000026.1, on the reverse strand, counting down.
TGAACAATATCAAGAAGGGAACGAACGTGCAGAAGATTGAGCAGTTCTTCAAGGACACCAAAGAAGCCAACGTCCTCGTGCACGCGTGCTTCATGATGGGAAACCGAGGCGAGACGAAAGAAACGATTACCAAAACGGTTGAGTTTGCTAAGCGCGTGAATCCCGACACGGTGCAATTCTTTCCCATTATGGTCTACCCGGGAACGGAAGCGTATGAGTGGGCGAAGACGAATAATTTTTTGACAGTTAAAGCAGAAAATTGGGAAAACTGGCTGCTGGAAGACGGGACGCACAACACGATTGTGAGCACGGACCAATTATCTGCCACGGAACTCGTTCAGGCCTGCGACGATGCGCGTAAAAACTTTTACATGCGCCCCGAATTCATTGCCGCGAAAATCTGGGAAGGAATAACTACTCCATCCGAGTTCCCGCGCTTGGTGAAAAGTGGCCGGACATTTTTCAAGTATTTATTCAATGAGAAGTCAAAAGCGAGTTTGGGCGAAGCCCGTTTGGATAAAGTGGCATCGACCCCACCGTCCTAATTTTGTCCTACGGAAAAACCCCGCGCGTTATAAAGGATTCTCCGCCATTTCATTTATTATGCCCCGTAAAAAGAGCGTTCAGCTAGACGTTAGTGTGATCATTCCCGCATACAATGCGGAGAAAACACTTCCGAACTGTTTGGATGCGCTGCTCAACCAATCCACGAAGCCCAATGAAATCATTGTAGTGGATGATGGGAGCAAAGACGAAACAAAAACCGTTGCAGAGTCATACTCGCTCGTTAAAGTCATTGCACAAAAAAATCAAGGTCCGGCGAAAGCACGGAACGCGGGTGCGCGCGCGGCCAAATCGGAAATAATCATCTTTTTGGACAGCGACTGTGTTCCTGAAAAGAATTGGGTGCAGGAAATGCTCGTCCCGCTTGCGGATGAAAAAGTAGCGGGTGTTCAAGGCGCGTACAAGTCCAAACAAACCTCTCTCGTGGCACGGTTTGACCAGTTGGATATCGAATACCGTTACGAAAAAATGAAGCGCGCGAAGAAATTGGATTGGATTGGCACCTACTCCGCAGCGTACCTGAAAAAAGTTTTTTTGGATGAAGGGGGGTTTGACGAGACTTTTCCCAAAGCCTCAGGTGAAGACGCTGAATTGAGCTATCGCCTCGCTAAAAAGGGGCATCAGTTGTATTTTGCTTCGAGCGCGTTTGTCTACCACACGCATCCCGAAACACTCACACATTATTTGCGCGTCAAGTTCTTTCGTGCGTATTGGCGAACGCGCATGTATCTCAAGCACCCGGAAAAGAGCATTAAAGACAGCTACACCCCCCACGCGTTGAAAATTAATTTTTTTGTTGGCGGGGCTTTCTTGTTGTTGCTTGCGTATACGCTCGCACGACTCCTCCTTTCTCCATTGTCGAAAGCGCTTGTGTATGATGAACTTTTAACATTGCTCGCGGGATTGGGAATTATTTTTCTTGTCATCACTGCCACGATGATCGATTTCATTCTTTACTTGGCCAAAAAAGATTTTCGAATCGTTCCAGCCGGATTAATTATTATTTTTTTGCGCTCGTTGACTTTTGTTCTGGGTGCCGGATTCGGTTTGATCGATCCACGGGTGAGAGCGTGAAACCGCTGAACATTCTTCATGTGGGAAACCACACCCTTCCGTGCATCGGCGGAGTTGAACGCGTCATTTGGGAGAGCGCACGCGAACAAGCACGCAAAGGCCATTGCGTTTCGATAATGGTTTTTTCCTCATGCACCTCCAAGAATGGAAACTTGCCTTCACTCGAAGAAAAAGAAGATGTCACAATCCACCGCGTCCCGGGAAAAGGGCCATCATTCTATCGCATCCCTCCCATCGGGGTGCTTTTGCACCATGCGCGCGAGAAGGACGTGATTCATGTTCATGGTTTTGGGGCATGGCTGGATATTTTAGCACTGTTCAAGTTCTCCTACGCAGGGAAGTTGTTCCTCACCACGCACGGAGGGTTCTATCACACTCCTGCTCGTGCGCTTGTGAAAAGCATTTATCGTTTTTTGATTATTCCCTTTTCGCTTTTCCCAGTGCGTACCATTTTTTGCGTGGGCGAAGGGGACAAGCAGTTTGTTCCATCGTATTTCAAATCAAAAACGGTTGTCATTCCAAATGGAATTGTCGTTTCGGGAGAGAAACATGTTGGACGTGAAAAGACATTCAAGAAAAAACCATTTCATCTTTTGTTTTTAGGCAGACTTTCCTCGAATAAGCACGTGGAAGTGCTCATCGACGTGATACAAGATCTTCACTCCCTTGAGCCACGTGCACGACTCCATATCACGGGAGAAGATTGGGAGGGGCTTCGCTCTTCACTCGAAGAAAAAGTCACGAAGCTTGGACTTTTAAATACCATCATTTTTCACGGAAAGATTTCCGATGCCGAAACAGGAAAACTGTTGAACGAAAGTGACGCATTTGTTTCCGCTTCCTCGTACGAAGGGTTCGGGATGACCGCTCTTGAAGCGATGGGTGCGGGGTGCATCCCTTTCTTGAGTCCGATCCCCACGTTTAAGGAGTTTGTGCAGAAGGACCGGGGATTTATTCTGGATGTGGAAAACCCCTCGTCTGCGGCGCGCGAGATTGCACGCGTCCTTAATTTTTCTCCTGCGAAGAAAAATGCTATCCGTGCACGTGCACGAGCGTATGTGGTGGATCATTTTTCCTGGGAAAGTGTGATTGAAAAACAAGTGAACTATTACACGGGGAAAGCCCCTGCGGCGAGAGTGTGATGGATATGGGTATTTTCAACCAGGCTGCGCGCTCTCTTCCATTCCTTTCGTTGCAAGTCATCATCACCAAGCTCCTAGCCGCCATTGGTTTTGCCATCATTGTCCGTTCTCTCCCCACCGCGGACATCGGTGCGATTGGACTCATAATCTACGCGTTGGCGGCGCAAGCCAGCGGAGCAGTAGGGGCGGCTCAAGCGAATGTGGTTTTATATCTAGTAGCGAGCACCTTCAATATCATCTACGTCACACGGCACTTGAAAGTTTATGAAAATCTTCTTTACAAAGGAGAATTAGTATGAACCTTTTTGCGCGCGTCGCGAACGTGGTATCGTTCAACGTCCTACAGACTTTTTTCTCCAAAGCGTTAGCATTTGTTAACTTTGCCATTTTGGTACGGTTGCTTTCCGCCGAAGAGATTGGTATCCTTGGATTAAGTGGAGGGTACGTCGCCCTCTTGGGATTCGTTCTCATTTTACCTGAAAGCGTTTTCATTCGGGATTTTGTCAAGATAAAAGGAGATATCAACAAGTATCTCTCTTCTTTTTTCGGATTTAGTATCGTACGAAGCCTGTTACTTTTGCTTATGGCAGTACCCGTAGCAGTATGGTTGTATTTCCAACAACAAAGTGAAGTCGTCGCGGCGTATTTTCTATTGCTCGTCACCAGTACGCTCCTCACTAGTCTCACGGGGCCATTTCGTGAAGCATTTTATGCTAATTTCCGTCAAGCGCGAATTACCTTTGTAGACCTTATCCTCAATATTGTCTCCCTCTCTGCACTCGTCATTCTTTTCTTTTCTCAAAACATTCTCACCTATGGATTCATCCAGGTCATGGTTGCCTTGTTGGGGGTGGGATGGTGGTATTGGAATGCGGTAAGTAAACTCGGATTCTCATTTCATCTCTTTCAAGGATGGCTAACCCTCGCATGGAAATCCGTGCAAGGATTTGCACTCTGGAATCATCTTTCAGGCATGGCAATCCGACTTATCTCGCAAGCGGACATTGTCATCTTAGGATTTTTTGTGGGATTGATAGAGTTAGGTAATTACGCCGTGGCGTTGACCATTGCCAGTGTGTTCTTTGTCTTTCCCCAGCTTATTCAGAAAGCCGTCACCTTGTCTTTTTCCCAGCGCGAAACTAATGAATCAACGCGAAACATTTTGGGAATAGCCATTCGTTACAATACATTGTTTTCGTTAGCTCAATTAGGAGGGTACATTCTCGTAGGGCCTTACCTCGTCTCCTGGTTGAGTCCTGCGAATCCAGATGTGGTTTTTGCTTACTCAGTCTACCTAGCGACCGGTGTCACATTCTACAACCTGGCCCGGCCATGGTTAGCATTGATCGTAGCCAAAATAGATGCACGAAAATTCTTTTTTGAACTATTCTTGATCCCTTGCTTGTTCGCCGTGCCACTTTACTTATTTTTCGTATCCCGCGAAGGAGCCATTGGATTGGCACAAGCGAATATCATCGCTTATGCGTTGCTGAGTGTGTGGACTGCGATCTATTGTATGAAAACACTCCATGTTTATCCCCGCTTTCAGCTGGCACCATTTGAAAAAAATATGTTAGTGAAAGTTTTTAGAAAAAAACACTCCCAAAAATAACTATTTTATAAAAAAATTATTGATTAACGCTTGATTTGAGCTCAATCACATAATTAAACAATTTTTGAGGAATGAGATTGTGCTGGTATAATTGCCCAATAATCCTTCCAGGAATTCCATACTCGCGATTGAGTCGACGAATGTGATAACGTTTGCGAACTTCATTCTGAACTTGAGGAATTTTCTTCTCAATGTACCTCCGCTGCTCGGGTGTGATGTGTGGTGTTGAAATAATCACTCGCTCGGCCTTTTGTCCCACGTCATTCAAAAAATTCTCGGGAGGGATGGCGAAGAGCCCTTTTTCTTTGATTTGGTCATAGACTTCCGTGCCTAAATAGGGAACCACATTGTTGAGGCTGGCCCACCGAACCGGATATTTGAGGGCGAAATTGAACGTGTCTTCGACATCCTGCAACGTTTGATCGGGGAAGCCCACCATCATGTTAAGATGAACATCAAAACCAACGTCAATGGCATCCTGAATCGCACGTTCAATAGTTTCCATGGATTCGCCTTTCTTGACTAAGGCCAACATTTTTTCATTTCCAACTTCTACTCCGAATGCAATAGAAACAAACCCAATGTCTTTCATGCGCTTCAACAACGGTTTACTCACACGATCCGCGCGCACCCCTTGAGGGACATTATAGACCATTCCCTTGAGACCGCCTTCTTGAACTAAATCACAAAAACGCAAAATACGATTTTGATCCAGTGTAAAATTATCGTCCAAGAATTCGATGCGACGATATCCTTTCTCGTACCAGTAACGGATTTCTTCCATCATATTCTCGGGAGTGCGATAGCGCCACCATCGACCGCTCACCACTGGCGCGGCACAAAAGGTACAGTGCTCGGGACACCCACGCGATGAAAGCGCCATCATGCCCGGATACCAATATTTTTTGAGCTCGAATTTTTCATACTTGGGCCAGGGAAGCGACATGATGTCTCGGCGAAATGGTCGCTCACCCGTGAAAATAATTTTTTCTCCCTCGCGATAAATAAGACCGCGGATTTCAGAAAGAGGTTTTCCTTGGCAGAGCTCGAGCAAGGTTTCTTCACCTTCTTTTACAATACCAAAATCGATTGCAGGACATTCTTCTAGGACTTTCTCTTTTTGGGTCGAAATATGCGCCGCACCCACCACGATGGGTATTTTTGGAAAACATGCCTTGATTTGAGAAATAAGCGCGTAACTGTTTTTGTAGCGGTAGCTCTTCATGGCGATGCCGATTAAGTCAGGATTGAACGCCTCCACCTTCTTGGCAAGGTCATCGAGAGTATATCCTAAATTCATGTCCAACACATCGTATTCGACCCCATTGGTCTGAATATACTCTGCCAGATAACCCACGGCTAAATCCGGGACGTCTCCGGGACGGTAGGAGCTATTATAATACGCCACAGGCACCAGTAAAACGCGGGAAAAGGACATACAATCACATTTGCCGGTCTCACTTTATATCTTTAATGCCCTCGAAATCAAGGCGATTTTAGACGGAAATAGAACAATCCTCGGAAGAATCCACACCCTTTTTAGGGCATAGAAGAAGGGGTGGATATGCCCCCTGTTTCCAAGGCCATTTCTCAAAACCTCGCCTGGCTCCAGACGATGAAACAACCCGGCGGATATGCAGGGCCGGTCACCCATTATTGGAGTGATTCCCTCACCTACACTGGACCGGGGACGGATTGGCGGTACGAAGGGTTGATTCCGGCGTACATTTCCCTTTATCGCAAAACCAAGCAAGCAATTTTCAAAACGCGCGCGATCGAATGCGGAGAATTTATTCTTCACGCGCAATGCGACGATGGATCGTTTCAAAATTCGGCGTTTGAAGCTAATCCGAGTTTCAAATATAGTGGAACACCGCATGAAGCCGCGGTGTGTAACGCTCTATTCGAGCTTGCTCAATTTCTTCGTAAAGAAAAAATGCCTTTTCAAAAATATGAAAACGCTGCACTAAAAAATATTGAAAATGTTCACCTTGCACAATTTTGGGATGATAAACGAAAAACATTTTTACAATTTCAAAAATCGCGGCTTCAGCAAAAAAATAATCTCATTGTTCCCAATAAAATTGCTACCACCTGCGAAGCACTTCTACATGCATACGATGCTACGCGGAAAAATACCTACTTACATACTACCCTTCGCGCCAGCGAATCTATTTTGGAATACCAAGACAAAAGTGAGTGGAATGGGGGAATATACCAAAGCGATATGCACGATAAAATCATTCCATTCTATACCGCGCGATGCATTCCTGTATTAGTAAACTTATTTGAGCGAACCAAAGAAGAAAAATATTTAGACGCGGCATTGAATGCAGGAATGTATGTGAAAAAACACCAGCGTGCCGATGGATTTTTTTCATTTGGAGAAAACATGAACGACGAAGCCAGCCCAGGCCCTTTTTTCATCGCAGGCGCCGGGGACATCGGACGTGCCCTTCAATCGCTTTCGCCGTACAAAAAAATATCCATTGCTTCAATCATAGAAGCGTTAATTTCCTCGCAGCGAAAAAACGGTGCGTTTCCTACGAAAGAAGAATCGAAAGAACTGCCTTCGTGGAAAGACCAATTAGGGGCCGTGGGATGGAACGATAAAGCGTTGCGTTTCTTGAGCGAAAACATGAATGAGAAAGATGTGAAAGAAGTAGTGGAGATTCCTTCGACCGAAGAAAAATGCTGTGAAGGAGTTTTTCGTGAAACAAGCGAATTGATCTCGATTGTCGATCCTCACAGAAATGAAAAATATCATTGGAATAAACACGAGATATTCGCACGATCTTCATTCATCGCGCCTATTTTCTATCGGATTGGGAACACACCCATCCCAATTGTCTCTTCTGCGGCAGCGTATGCGTGGCAGAAGATAGTGCGTTAATCGATGATAGAAATCTTTTTCTTCAATTCCCGAATGAGATTGACGGCTTTCTGAGCTTGGATATCGCGACTCAATGCAGGTGCCATTCCTTGGTTCAGTTTGGCCGTTTTTTTCCATTCCGAAGGGTGTGAAAATAAGCTATCCAGTGCGGCCGGAGCATATTCATCAGCATGAACAATCTTTCCGATCTTTTCGCTCATCATAAATGAATCCAACGCCCCGCCTTTTGGAGCGCGTGCAAAAACAAAGAGGCCAGCGGCAATGTAGTCGTAGGTCTTGACAGGGATCATATACGGCAAGGACGATGGGACGAGAGAGACTCCCCAATCAGCCATGGCGAAGAGATCCGACACTTCTTTATCCGAAAGCGCGGGCAAATCGATGAGACGGAAGGATGTGAATGCGTGCTCTGAAAAAATTTCTTTCCAATAGGATTCATTTTTGGATGATGAAAAAGTGGTCGCCAATACAATCATCACATTTTTTTTTTTGAAAACAGGAAGTGTTTTGGCGAGAAATGATTCAAGACCGTGCGAAGAGAAATCCCCCGAAAAGAGAATAGTTAACGTGATAGGAGAAATGGAAAATCGCGTGCGCATCTTTTTTCGCGCGGATGGACTGGGTTTGAAACGCAGGGGGAGGGTTCCATTGGAAATAACATGAATTTTTTTGGAATTCAAGCGGGTGCCGAGCCACTCTTTCAAATAAGGATTGACTACCCATGCTTGACGCGCAATGCGATACGTCACGTGTTCAAGGATTTTGTATACCCAATATTTTACTTCCCATTTGGAGTACAATCCAATTTTCTGCGCCGCGTCAGGCCAAGGATCACGGATATCCAAAATGAAAGGTACCCCGCGAAACAAACACGCGAGTGCGGCAACAGCCGCATGCGTCATGGGGGGAGATGTTCCGATTACCAGCGAGGGAGGGTCATTCCAGATGCGTGAAGCAAGGGCGCGAAGGGAAGGGTATCTCCAAACTTTTTCAGCCGAAGGTGTACTGCGCTGGGGCGACCAAGTGATCGTGTTCATGTTTTGCGAACTGAAAAAAGACTGCAGATGGCTCACTCGTTCGACATTGGCCCCTTTTTCAGGAGAGGCAAAAGGTGAAACAATGATGACGTTAAATGGTTTACGCACGATTCCCGCCCTCCACGACTTCTCGCATGGCGGAAGAAAATTTTTTAATCGAAAAACGATTTTTGATCAAGGAGGGAATGGTACGTGCGCGGGGTTGTTCGATCGCGCGGATGCGCATGCCCGCGGCTCCCGGAGTTGCGGTTCCGTAGGGGGAATAGATGGCGACGCGCACCTTTTTCGCTTTTGGAATTGCATCGGAACTCATTTGGATTTTCCCGCCATCTTTTTTGCTTCATCAACTGCTTCGTGAATTCCTTTTGAAAAGTTTTCGAATGAAAAACGTTTGGCAATTTGATCATGTGCTGAAACTTTTTCATTTGACTCCATCGCTTCTTTCACTTTTTGGGTGAACGCCTCATCTGTGTGCGGGACAATGTGTGATCCCTTCGCTGAAAAATCATTCAACACCCCCACGCGCGAGGCAATCACGGGACAGTGGCACGCCAATGCTTCAAGGGGAACGAAGCCAAACCCTTCATAGCGCGAAGGAAACACCACCGCATCGGCGGCGCGGTAATAGTCCGCCAACTCGGCATGTTTTTGCGGGGGAACAATATTCAAATTTTCTCGCGGAGAAGGAATAGTAGGTTGGCACACGGCATAGAATGAATATTCGTGAAAACTTTCTGCGAGATGCTCAACGATGTCCCATCCTTTCGAATACGTGGGGTTTCCCACAAACAAAACGACTTTTTTTCCTGAAGGGATATTCAATTTTTTTCGTGCGCTTGTTTTGGATCCGGGACGGAAAATTTTTGTATCAATCGGCGGCTCCACTACTTTTGAATCGAGGCCGTAATTTTTCTTTACACTATCCTTAGTAAATTTTGAATTAGCAATCCGTACGTGCGCATTGGCGAGACTCTGCTTCTCGAAATGAGCATAAATGTATTTCATTCTCCAATATAGCGGATTCCACATCGAAAACGAAACGTCCGCGAGTCCGAAAAATGTTCCGTGCGAAATGGAAACGGTTGGAATATTTTCCGCGCGCGAATCGATTTTGGAACCGTGTAACCCACTGGTGAAAATCAGCGGCGGCTTTGTTGACTTTGATTCAACCCATTGTGCTTGTGCGCTGGCAACTCCCACTTCTTTGAGGATGTTGAACGACACGCTTTCATTTGTGGAAACATCCTCTCTTCCAATGACGCGCAACGAGAGGATGACTTTGCATAGCGTGCGCGCATACACTTCCACTCCCCCCGGAATGGAATTATTTGTGAGAGTGAGGAGCAGGGGCGGGTTTTTGGGCGAGGGCATTTCACGTTCTCCATTAAATGAACGAAAGTATTTTCGCTCACACGACCAGTTTCATGGCCGAGGACGCTTTGTAGTAGCGGATGAAATTATACGGGTTGTGAATCCCATCCACGATTCTCCCGAATAACCATGACGGACGGAGAAGGAATTGCCTGTGGGCCTTTTTCCACAACATGGTAAGCTCTTCCTGCGTGATTCCATCCGGCAAATATACTAATTTGTCGGAACCAAAACTATTGAACTGCGACCACGTGTCATAGTCCATTTTACCCTGAAGCATGTCCCACAATTCCGTATTAGGAAGGGGGGTGGAAATGGAATACGTGATGAACGTGGGATTGAGTTCGAGTGCGAACTTGAGCGTGTCTTCGATTTCCGCTTTCGTTTCCGTTGGAAAACCCATCATGAAGAAGCAACGTGTCTCGATCCCCACTTTTTTGGTGAGCGCAATCGTTTCGCGGGCTTTATTCATATCCAATTTCTTCTTGATTATTTTTAGCACGCGCTCATTTCCAGATTCGACACCGTAACTAATCAGTTTGCATCCCGCATCCTTCATGCTTTTCAATGTGAGTTCGTCCACGCAATCCACGCGCGCTTGACAACTCCACGACATGTCCAATTTCTCGTCGACCATCAACTTACAAATGTCCTGCACGCGTTTACGATTGACGGTGAATAAATCATCCACCAGCCACACGTTTCTAATGCCCAATGATTTCAAATATTTGAACTCGGCCACCACATTTTCAGGCGAACGCGCGCGCCACCCGCTTCCCCGCACGCCGTGGTCGCAGAAAATGCACGAAAACACGCACCCTCGAGACGAAATCATATTGACGCTGCGTCCGGGTTGGAATTGCATGAGTGGAGACAACGCATAATGGTCGAGCTTCACCAAATCCCACGCGGGAAAAGGAATTTGGTTGAGGTCGCGGAGGAACATGTTGTAGCCCGTGATAGTGTATTCGTTTTCACTTGTCTTGTAAATCAATCCTCTGATGCGCGAGTATTCGGGAACATTATTCACGGACTCGCGCAGTAGGTTGGGAGCGACTTCCTCTCCTTCTCCATTAATCACAAAATCAATATGAGGGGCTTTTTCAAGGGCTTTCGTTCCCAATGCTGTAATGTGGGGGCCTCCCACAAAAATCTTGGTTGCCGGAAAAAGGTCGTGGATGAGCTCCATCGTGTGCACGGCCGCATCCCAATTGATGATAGTGGCACCAATACCCACAAAATCGGGTTTTTCATCAGCGAGCATATTTCTCACTGTTTCATCGCTGGGGACTTTTCCTTCCAGTTCGACCTGCATGTCAAAAATTTTCACCTGCGGGCCTTTTTCGCGGATGCAGGATGCGATGTACAACATTCCGAGGGGTGGAATGTAATGCTTTAATCCTTTGGGGAGAATGGTGTCCGTGCGATAGTCAATGGGAAGAATGAGGAGAACTTTCTTCGTTGAGAGGCGTTTGTGTTCTTCTTCTTTGGAGAGCCGCACCTCGTAAATCACGGGTGCTTCTTTTTCGGTTATGCGAATGGTTTCGGATTTTTTTATCTGGAATGCGGGCGCTTGATACTCTTCGGGTTCTTCTGCCGCGAGAAAGAGTTCAGTCGAATCTTTGTCCGAATGGGCGTGCTTTTCCGTGTTGAGAATAGGTAATGTCATCGTGCTCACTGAGAAGGGTACTACTACCATTCATGGCTCGGGCGGACTTAAAAATAGCACGCGGCGTTTGGGGCCAAAAAGCGTTTTTGATGAAACTTTTTTGAAAAGTTTCTAGTACACTTATCGATGCTTGAGCGCGTATAACGTGGTGCGTTTGAGGATCTGCAAACCATATCGCAACACGGGAATGGGGCGAATCTGTCGAGAATCTTTATCGTAGCGTGTAGGGATCGTGCACTCGGCGAAACGGAGGTTTTTTTTTTTGAGCTCGATCACGATGTCCGTGTCAAAGATGAAATTGTCCGAACACGAATCCAAATCAATTTTTTTCAACGCATCCACGCGGTATGCCCGAAAACCCGAGTGGAATTCGCTCAAGTTCGTTCCCATCGTGAGATTGGCATACGTTGTGAGAAAAACATTTCCGCAGAACTTCCACACCGGCATCCCGCCTTCCAACGGTTTTCCCGTCATGCGCGAACCGAATGACATGTCGGCTTCGTTCCGTTCCAGCGGCGCCACAACTTGAGGAATCATTGATGCAGGATATTGGGCATCGCCGTGCAACATGACCACGACATCGTAATTTTTGTCCATACAAATATGATACCCTTTCTTTTGGTTTCCACCGTATCCGAGATTTTTTTCATTATGAATAACAGTAAGATTGTCCCATCCGTGTTCTTTCTTGAATGCCATCGCCACATCGTACGTCTGGTCGGTGGAGGCGTCGTCGAGAACAATGATTTCGGCCGCACGCTTAACAATGTCTTTCGGAATCTGCTCCAGCACGTGTTGGATCGTTTTCTCCGCAAAATAGGATACGATGATGATGGCCAGTTTTGAATGAGAATGGGCGCTAGGATCGGCGTGCATGGGGTCGTTCTCCACACTCATAACGGCCTGACCGAGTTATATATGCTTCGGGTGCTCACCTTCTTCCCATAAAAACATGTATGGCCATTCTAGAGCATGCCTTCGCGTTCTTCTCAACATGCACCTCCATCGAAGAAGAAAAACGTTTCGATTGATGATTCGTCGGCAGGAAATCTTCCGTTTGTTTCGGTTATTATCCCGTGCTACAACACGGAGGAGACCCTCCGTGAAGTATTGGAATCAATCGCGACTCAAACATATTCTGCGTTTGAAGTGATTGCCGTCGATGATGGGAGCACGGATCACACTAAAAAGATAATCGAAGATTTTCCCTCCGTTAAACTTATCGCGCAAAAAAATAAAGGTTCTTCCTCGGCGCGCAACGCAGCGATTCGTGCGGCGAAAGGAGATATCATTCTGCTCCAAGATGCGGACGCTAAAGTCTTTCCAGGGTGGATCGCCCGCCACGCGGAGATGCAGCAGAAAGATTTTCTCATCGTGGGGGGGAGTGTCGTGCCGTGGAATAATTCATTCTGGGGAATGTGCGACCACTATTCGACATGGTACGAATACCACCCTGAGAAAACATTTCAGCGTGACCGACATCAAATTTCATCCACGAATCTGAGTGTACGGGCAAGCGTGTTCGAGAAGGCGGGGCTGTTTGATGAGGGATTGAACGCCCGTCTTGAGGATGTGGAGTTTTCTCGCCGTGCAATTCGAAATGGATATTCAATCGCGTTCGACCCGCGTAATCCGATGGCGCATCACGACCGGCAGTCATTGCAGGGATTTCTGCACCACCATTACAAGTATGGAAAATACGCCCCGTTCGTCCGCACGAGAGAAAGCGGAGCCAAGTTCGCATGGCTCATCCCTCAAAATACGGTGGAGGCATTCTTGATGATTCTTCCGCTCGCAATCTTGCACACGGGATTCGTGGTCTACAATTGGCTGCCCTTTCACCCGGAAGTCTTTCTCTATTCTCCATTAGTTTTCCTCAGCAAACTCGCGCATGCTATTGGAGTGTACGATGGCGTAAAAGAAAAAACGAAAATAGAATTGGAAAAAGCGAATAAGAAATAATGAATTATTGCGGTTACAAATTCTTGATTGGTCGTGTAATTGCAGTGAGGACGGTTCCCACCACTTCTTTGGGGGAGAACATCGTGTTCGTGCTCATGAAACATTCATGGGTGCAGAAGCACTTCGTGTCCACGATCCATTTTGCAATTTCTTTGTTCTTTTCCGAGAACCAGAGTTTCTTGAAATCGTAATCCACTTCACGGATGTTTCCGATGCGGAACTTGGCATCCAAGAGTTCGCACGGGAACAATTCTCCATCCGGATAGAGCACCCCAATGAGTCGGGAGGCGGTGCACGTGACATACGCTTGCTTTCCTGAGTATGTTTGCGAAATCAAATCTTTTGTACGAACTTGGTTCTGGTTGATAATGTTCTGGAACGAGGAAGTGGTGTATCCTAAATCGGAATTGGCCAAATCTTTCTGCAAAATGGCGATGACTTCATTATATTTTGCGATGTCGATGTCCGAACAATGAGGATCCTTGGGTTTTCCGCGTACAAGGTTGATGTTGATGGAATCCGGTTTGATCTCGTCGCGCAAATAGTAATAGATTTCCTTGATCTTGTCCTGGTTCAACGCATTAAAGGTTGCATTGCATCCGAATGCGAGATTTTTGTATTTTTTCTTGAGCTCTTTGATTCCCGCAATCGTGCGCAACAACTTTTCCCATCCTCCCGGGACGACGCGGAAAACTTCGTGTGCAATCCCAATGTCATCGATGGAAACATTGATGAGAATGTTCGCGTCTGGACACTTTTGGCACATGCGTTCAATGGAAGGGAGCATGAGCTCAGGCAAAAACGCGTTGGTTGGAATCCCGATGACGCGGGTGTTGTTGTTCTTGCAGAAGAGTTCGGCGATTTCAGGCAAATCTCTTCGCAAAAAAGGTTCCCCTCCACCCAAATACAGAATGAGGAGGTCACCCATCGATTTGGACATCTTTTCCAACTCCTCTAGCGAGAGTTCCTTCTTCGCGGGGTTGTTCAGCTCGTCCCAGTAGAAGCAGTGGGCGCAGCGCGCGTTGCATTTGTTGGTGACGAAAAAGATGAGCTGCAGGGGCATCGTGTTGTCTTTGAAGAAGAGCTTTGGAATCTGCTTCAGCGCCGAAATGTCATTGACCATACTAATGAGAACGGGGAAAACAATCTTTAAAACCCCCCTCGTACAAGCGTAGGCGAATCATTGAAAGGCGCGTTTCGACTAGTAATAGAGTGGAATCCGGTCCAAGACGGGGAATTGGTACGCGATGTAAAGGGTGGTGAGTGCGAGAACGAGGAGGTAGATGCAGAGGAGAATGCGATAGTGTTTAGTTGAGAGATTTTTTTTGAACAGGAAAAAAAGCCCCAGCATCAACGCGGGTTGTGCAACAATGAGATAGCGGGGAATGAACCCGATGATGGACAAGAATGCTCCTGCGAGAACAATTCCGAGGAAGAGCCCATAATGCAAAACCATCTCGCGCACATTCGCAGGGAGGTGGCTTCTTTTTGTGATGAAGAAAAATATTCCCAACAGCGTGAGTGCGATGAGGATGGGGGAATACGTGAAGTGGGGGAAGTCCGCCAGCGTGACAAGGGTGCTTTTCAAATTGAATGCCAAAATATCATTGAAGTGCGGGTACTGCCGTTGGGCGATGAACGTGGACAAATTAATCAAAAAAAGCGGGGCCATTCCAGCGAGATAGAAAATAATTTCTTTGAGACGTTTGGAGTAGAGAAGAAAAAGGAGTGTTGCTCCCGTGAGGGCGAGAAAACCATAGTGAAAAAGGTAGCCCAAACCCGCGATGACTCCCAACGCCAAAAAACGGAATCGCATGGTGCGCGGGCTGAAGAAAAGAAAATGCGTGTAGAGTATTCCAAGCACGATGAGATAGATGTACGCACTCAACTGAATGGAATACACGACTTGGTGGGGAAGCACGGCCATCAACAGCGCCATTTCTCGCTCTAATCCCACGTGTTTTCCTAAAAAATATCCTAAAACGATGGCCAAACATCCTAAGACGAGGGGAATCAGCCGTTCCCATTGCAAATTTTGCACGTTCGCATGAATGGTGCCCAAAATGATGTAAATCAGCGGAGAATATGTGGGGGTTTGCTGCACGAGTTTTTCCATAAAATCCGAATCGTTGGCCCAATTCACGCGCACGGCTTCGTCAACCAAATAATCATTCGTCAAAAAGAGCGAACGCAAGAAGATGCCCAGCACGAGAACGGCCGCCAAAAAAAGGAGTTCTTTTCGGGTGATCATACGATACTACATGCACGGGATTGCATCTTTTTAATGGTGCGGTCACTGACCAAAAAGCGTTTCGTACGGAGGTGTGTTGTAAAGCGTTAAATAACATCCGGCAGTGATTCATGTATGATTTCCACCCGACTATCCGGTACTGACTGGCTGGACGCGCAGCGCGTGCCGTATGAAACCATTCCCTTTTCGGATGACGCGCCCCTTGCTTCTGCGGCGGAGAGACTAAAATGCAACCCCTCTCAAATAATGGCCGTTGAATTGTTCGTCAATGAAAAAGATGCCGTGATTGTGGTGCGGCCGTTCTCTCAACGGACGGACATTTCCCTTGTGGAAAAGCACGTGGGGTTGAAGGGCCTCCGCCCCGCCGTGGGAAATGAATCAGTGGTGCGAACGGGCCTGCCCATCGAAAAACTTCACCCGTTTTTGGAAAACTACGTGTGGAAAGTGCTGGATGAGAGTATTTTTCAGAACGAATTCGTGTACATCCGCGCCGGCCGAGCGAATGAGATTGTGAAAGTGGAAGCCAACGCGCTGAAATATGTGATTGGAGTGGTGAATGGATTACTGGCCGAGGTTACGGTTGAATAAAATAGGTTTTTGCAATAGTATGCCTGACCTCGGCGGAGTGCTGTCCGCTTGTTTTTAATCAGTTGATATGGAATTGGCGTATGGACATTTGGAGAATTGTTTGGAATCCAAAAAATCCCCGCATCAAAATCCATGGTATTCGATTTAGAGAAACCATCCAAGATGCCGCGGATAAATCGACTCCCCCCATTTGCGGGGAAGTCCGAAACCTGCCCGATAACCGGGTTGAACTGTTTTGTGCAGTCGAAGAGTCCAACCTCCTATTTTTTCTGGCAGCAATCCAATCCGTCGTAAAAAAAATCGCCAAAGTCGATGTCGAATACGAAAAACCGGCATTAGCCAACGACCTGAAACAATGGAAAAAATTCCCAAAAATGGAAGTTATCCGCGATGACACCCTTCGGGAAATTGACCTAGCTATACGTGGAGCGGAGCACATGTTTCGAAACCTCCAAAAAGACATTGTTCATTTTGTGGAGCAGCGAGAACAGACCAAACTGAAAGGGCTCTATTTTGAGTTCAATAAACTCCGAGAAATTGTACGGACCAAAGATACCGGGCGCCTTGCCACCATCCACCGGGCTGCGATGGATGGATTCTTCGCCCAGCCCTTTGATGCCGATCTCCTCAACATCTGCCAAGAAATCGACGTATACTTGTACGACATCTCGCCTGAAAAAACGAAGAAAGAAAAAGATTGGGCTGAACTGGATGAATTACTCACCCGCGCCATTAACCATGTTGAAAATCTACAGCAAAGTGAAGAAGCGAAAAAGAATATTAACTCTAAGGAGGAAACATAAGTATGGATCAGACCTACGTCAAAGCACTCGAGTCTTATGAATATCTTTTCGGTCTCGCCGATTTAAGCGACTTCGATAGCCGAATGAAGTTCCAAAAAACAACCTACCTGTTGAAAGTGCTTGGAATTGATTTCAGCGGACTCAAATTCACTTGGTTTCGACGCGGGCCCTACTGCTTCGACCTAGTGGGAGTAAAATATAAACCAAAACCCGCACACTCCGTTCTTCGTGCGGATGAAATTATTAAAATCGACCAAAACAAACCATTAATCCACGAACTCATGGACAAGCCCCGCGACGCGGAACTGTACTCCTCCATCGCATTTTTACAGCGCGAAGAAAAACTCTCCCCTGAACAAATCATCCACCGCATGGGGCTTGTAAAACCATGGTTTGAACAACGAGACGTGGAAGCGGGCATCCACAAAATGAAACAAATACTTCCTGCAAATTGAATCGGTTTTTTAGCAATTTTTTTATTTATCCATAGCGACCGGGAATACCGCCGGTCTGTAGAGGACCGGCGGATGAAAGGTCGCTATTTCTATTACAAGTAGAAATCACGTTCTATGAATCCGCGTCATAAGAGAGAGATACCGCGCGGCCCGAAGGGCCCGCGGAGAAACACACGTGGGGTCATAGGGGCGAAGCCCCTATTGTCATTAAGATGACACGGAGGCGCCCGTAAACACTTTCTCTTGGTCTTCGTCTTTCGCTTCCGGAACCATGTTGAAGAATGTGATGGCGATGAACGCTTCTACGTATTTCTTGAACATTCTCGGTGAGCGGAGCTTTCCCACTTGACGCATGATGAATTTGGGTCGGAAAAAGAATTGCTTATACGCGCGCGAAACCCACTTGTCGGCGTCTTTCACGAAGAAGGGAATTCGGTCATTGCGCTTTCCTAATGTGTATTCTCTCCAATAATCCCCTTTGATGATCCCTTCTTGCATCGCGAGCATGTACAAGGGAGTCTGCGGCAGGGGCGTGGCCACATTGTACATGAGCAGATCCAAATCCAATTCGATGGAGAAATCAATCGTGCGCTGAATAGACTCTTCTGTTTCATGCGCGTAGCCTATTTGGAAATACGCAAAGCTTTCAATCCCAATTTCCCTGCACCATTTAACCACTTGCTTGGCGCGTTCAAGTGAGATCTGCTTATTCATAAGTTTGAGTGTTTCCGGGTCGCCGGATTCGATTCCGAAACGCAATTGCCGGCATCCCGCTTCTTTCATTCGTTTCAATAATTCATAATCCACGCAATCTACTCTTGTAGTAGTTTGCCATTTTATTTTTTTGTGCAAGCCGCGCTTGATGAACTCGTCGCAGAGCTCGAGCACGTGTTTCTTTTCCACGGTAAACGTGTCATCGACGAAGCAAATCTCTTTGACTTTGTATGTCTTGTATACCTCTTCCACTTCCGCCATAATGTTCTGTGCGTTGCGAAAGCGATACCGCATGTCGGAGGGCTGTTTGTAGCAGAAACCGCAGCGGTAGGGGCATCCGCGTCCGGTAGAGATGGTCGCCATGGGGTGGTCGGCGATAATAATGGAATATTTTTCCCATGGCACCATGTGTCGCGCGGGAAATGGGAGCGCATTCAAGTCGGGTTCAATCCACGGCTTGTTGATGATGACTTTTCCTTCTCGTTTGAACACGAGGCCTTCAATGTTTTCATAGGATTTTCCGTCGCGCAATGATTCGGCTAAATGCAGAAAGGGTGTTTCTCCTTCGCCCATGATTCCAAAGTCGACTTCTTCATATGAAAGGACTTCATTCGGATATGACGTCATGTGTGCGCCGCCGAACAAGACTTTGGCGCCCATTTCTTTGCACATGCGTGCGACCATCAAGTCCTGTTGAATCGTGGCAGACGAAATGGCGATTCCCACCAATTCGGGTCTATAATCCTTAATCCTTTTTTGGGTCTCATCCATGTTTATTTCTTCCACCAGTGCATCGAGCACTTTCACGGGGACATTATTTTTCTCTAGTGTCGAGGCGACGTATAACAATCCCAGCGGGGGAACTACCCCCATAATCTTCGTCAAACTCGCGGCGAGGCGGGAATTAACCTCCACCACGGACGGGGAACGGACTAGCATGACTTTCATTGTAACCAACACAAGATACAAATCCTGTGACGGCTTTAAAACTCGAGCCTGATTTTGTCCCTTCAAGCCTTTTTATGGGAAACACGACTCTGGGACATAATTCATCCAGTCATGTGGCTGGCTGAGTAGTTGCGTAGGG
>CAYIIU010000025.1:14547-20286 GCA_964363635.1 uncultured archaeon | reverse complement strand
AATGCGTTTGGCTCCGAATGCGCGTGACACTAGGCAGCAGTGGGTGGTGATGCGAAAGTCCCGATATGCTAGTTCCCTCAATCGGATGATGCTTATTTCTTTTTTTGGTGTCATGCGTATTCTTTCATTGTTGGCTTAACTTTATTTGGGTTTGCTTCCGGCGCTTTTTTCGTATCTCGCTCTCATTCACACTCCATTTATTCTGTCACGTTCAGCGTGAGCGTGGCTAGTCCTTTTGGGTCCATAAATGAAGTATCTGCATTCACATACCGTGCGTGTGCATTCGCCCATTCTTCCTGTTTTTCGTATGTGGGGTTGACTGCTTTAATTGTTATAATATATTTTCCCGGCGAAATGTTTCCAGTTATTTCCCCTCTAATGCGGATGCGGTTTGTCCATTGTTCATCTAAAATGGGAAAGCTTGGTCCGGCCAACGTGGCTGGCGGGTCAATTTCAAACACGATGGGTGCTTGGGGTTCGGTGACGGCAAAAAATCCCACTCCCTGAAATTGAGTTGCCCCCCATGCGCTTCCTACAAATAAATATGTTTCAAATGTCGTGCTGTTTTTTTCGAGTGTCGCTTCCTGTTCGGCGGGGGTGCTGAAGAGTCCAACTGTTTCCAGCTGCAGATCGGGGGCATTGGTCCATGTTTTTTTTCCGGTTGTTTCAAACGTATCATAAAAATCGGGCTGCAGGTAGTTTTCTCTTGAAATTGCTGCTAATTCTTCTCCGCTGCCAGCCATTATTTTTTGTTTATCCTTCTCGAATTTTTCCGTTCGTTTGGGGAGTTTTTTAGCAATATCTTTTTCGCTGTTTATACCATATGTTTGTTGGAAAAACTTTTCAGCCTGTTCTCTCGTTTTTTCATGCTGGGCCGCATATCCGTCCAGCATCCAGTCTTTCTCATATTCCGTTGGATTTTTTCCACTTGTAAGTGTGTTTGCGGGCTGGATGCACCCGGCTAGGAGCAAAATTATTCCAAAAACAAGGAATTTCGTTCCCTTGGCTTTCATGAAAACGCTCCTCCAGTTTGGAATGTTTTGTTATGGTCTCCCGGCGATACCACCGCATTGAAATCCCCTGAAAAGCAAAGCTGATTGGTGTCTCCAACCAAAAGTTTAGTGGTGAGCCGGCTTCCGGTGGTGGCATTCGTTTGGTTCCATTCTTTGCACGTGGTTTGTGTAACCGGTGAAGTGGTTCCGGTGGCGCTGCAGTTGTTTTCCCACCCCCCCAATCCGTTTCCGTCGGCTCCGCATCCGGTTCCATCTCCCATCCATGCTTTTAGAATAATGTTGATGTCGACCCCTGTAAATGCGCTGGTAAAGTTTCCATCCACATTAATGTCCACGTTCCCGGTGTTGGTTATTGTCATTGGTGC
Source organism: uncultured archaeon (assembly GCA_964363635.1). Lineage (GTDB taxonomy): Archaea > Iainarchaeota > Iainarchaeia > Iainarchaeales > VGJJ01 > VGJJ01. The sequence continues at coordinate 18,908 of CAYIIU010000025.1, read as the reverse complement.
CAAAGTGGATGATTGGCAGAACGTCGTGCTGGTGGCGTAATATGTTATCCGCAGGTTGGCATAGTCTCCATTCAGGCAGGATTGGCCTTCTCCTGCTTGGAGGGTGTGTCCTTGGACGAGGAATGTGACATTGTTGTCCGCCGATACATAGTTTGGAATATCATACGCGCGGATGGCTGCGAGCGAGTAGCCATCTACGGCTACTATTGCTCCTCCCGCGTTGGTTCCAATAATGTGTTCATACTGTCCTGCTGCATAGTTCCATATGAAAATATTCAAATCGCTTCCACCGGATGATGCGCCATCACATGTCTGCTGGTCTCCCACGGAAGTGGCCGACCCATTAAAGAAAAAGTTAAAGTCTTGGATTAATTGTTTGTTGATGGTCGATTTGAATACCATTCGATAGGTGGGTGTTTCTCCTACTGTGGTCGTATTTGCTGAATTTACACTCCCATTGTCCGTTGAAATGCTGGTGTATCCCCCCAATGCCATTTCATTGCTCGGCGTCGTGTTCGTTGGAGGCGGCTTTCCGGTCGTGACCATCCCGCGGTACACAATATTATTGTCTGCCGGACTCCCATTTCCCACAAAATTGAAATCCATATAAATGGTTGAATTGGATGGTCTTGTTGCGTTTGGTTTTACTTTAGAGGCGTTTCCATCTGCATCGGGGTCGTAGATGGCGTCGATTTCATTGAAAAAGAATGCAGTTGTACTGCAGTTTCCGCCGTATGTAATGGTCAGTGATCGTGTGGTGGGTACGTTAAACACAAATGTTGTAGTCGCGGTAGTTGCGGCATAGATGAGAGGGTAAAAAAGAAAAATACTCCACGCGGCGATGGCCAGCCATTTTTGGATGTGCATCTGGTGTAAACCCCATCCTCTAATATAAGGATTAATAACCCCTAGCGGTGTCCGCGTTCCTTTCCATAGGTTTTTGTTTTCATCCCGCATGTTAGATGGAATGTCTTTTCATTTTCATCCGCATAATCGCATTTTTTTCCTCGCAGCGTGCCTCGTTTTTTTGGGGTTGATTTTGGTTGGGTTGTTTTTTTTCTTTTTTTCTTCGTCTTCTTTTCATCCCATTTTTTCGTCTGATTCTATTCGTAATTGTGTGGATGTCGACCGCGGCAGTTATGCGTTGACGCCTTCTATTTTTAGTGATCTCCCCCCCATTCCTAAGTGTTTTGTTTCGGCGGTGAGCGCCTATCGCAGCGGCTCATTTTCAGATGTTTCTTTTTTTGATTCATCTTATTATCTCCAGCCCGAGTTTTATCCTCATTTTGTTTCACAGGGTTTGTCTGCGTGGAAGTCTCCTCAGTACACGCACTATGGTGCGATTGGTTTTGGCGCGTATCCTCCTAGTTTGACTCTTTCATCTTCTCCTCCTTTCTCCCCCATTTCTGTTTCTTTTTTTGTTTTTTCTGGTTTTGGGGTGCGGAGTCTTCAATCCATGACTCTCCACGCCTCCGTCGAGAATCCCTTGGATGCGAATGCTGTTTCTATTCGTCTGGATGATGTTTCTCAAAATGGTTTTTTGTTGGGTCCTTCTTTTCCAAAGTTTTCAAACGATTGGGCGCGTGCTGCCTTTCTTGAGGTCACCCCCCTTCGCCCCCTTGTGGACCATCCTATTGTCATTGTGGTTCGCACAGTCCATACGTCTTCCTTTTTTTCGGACCCGCGTACCACTACTTTACTTTTTTTTGATTCCACAGACTATGTGGGCGAAAAAGAAATTTTTCGTCTAACTATTGCCCCTTCCTCCTAACACTTTCGCAGTAGGGGCGATTCCCATATAAATCAAAAATGCCTTTTTTCTGGATGGCTATTGCTAAGTTTGCATCCATTCTCAATGCTTTCTGGATTGGGGGTCTTCTTCTCCTTTTGGCTTTTCCCGCAATTGGCCAAGAGTCCATTTTGGAGGAAATCATTCCAGATGCTCCTCTTTTTTCCATTGTGGCTCCATTTGATCAGGACGTGGTTAATGGAGAGGTTGTTTTCATTCTCAAACCTCTTTCTCCGCTCACACGGGCCGGGGTGCGTTTGGTTTCCTCTTCTTTTTCATCTGAACTTTCGGAAGATAATTCCTACACCACTTCGTGGTCTTCAGTTGATGCGGAGAATGGTTCCTATTCGTTTGAGTTTGAAGCTTGTGACGACACGCACTGTGAAACTGCCGCGGTAAAAGTAACGGTCGATAATCCCTCGAGCGAGTCTCCTATTTCTGTTCCCGATGATGTGCTTCCCCTTCCCTCTCCAGACCCCCCTCCCGTGCCGGGTGCAGTTCCCATTGATCCTGTTCTGTCCGTTGATCGTCCGGTGAAGGATGCCGATATTGTTCCTCCTTCTCCTAAAAAAGATTTTTTGGTGGCTCCTTCTAATTTTTTCGGCGTGTTTCAGTTGGAGGGAATCGATTCTCCTGTTTCCCTGCATTCCACGGGGGATGCTTTCGAGGTCGATAAGGGGTCATATTCCGCCGCTGCTCGTTTTTTGGATCCGCTTCTTTTTGTTAAAATCAATTCTGTCGTTTTAGATGCGGATAATGTTCTTTTTCATTTGGATGAAAATGTCATTGATTCGTTTTCCGTGGGTTTAGATATCTACGATGTTCGTTCCAGCACGGAGTTAGTCATCCCCTATTCGTTTGATTTAGCTTCAATCGATTTTACTGGTGCTGCTGACCTAACTACTTTCGCCTGTTTGGATTGGTCATTTTCCTCCCAATCGTGCAGCGGTGAATGGATTCTTTCTCCCGGCTCTTTTTTTTCCACGGAGTTTTTTGTTTCTTCCGTGGTGGTGGGAACTGCCTCGCTGCGTATTCCCTCGATTGTTGAACCCCCTGCTATCGAGCCGCCCGCCATTGAACCGCTTCCTCTTCCGCCGCCTCTTTCTTTAGTGGAGCGCGTGGCCATTATCCCCTCATCGGGTCCGGCGCGCCTTTCGCTTTTGGGGGATGATGGAGCCGTTCTTTTTTCTTCCGAGTCTGAAATGGTCGTTCCAGTAGGTTCGTATTCGGCTATTCTTGAATCAACTTCTCTCCCTTATTTTAAGTTGGAGCTCTCGCGTCTTCAGGTGGATCACAATGGGATAATTATGGAGGTTTCTTCCCCCCCTCTCGGACAATTTGTTTTTCCTCCGAATGTGAATGAGTGGTCGAGCCTTCACTCATTTTCATCTTCTTTTTCTTTTTCTAATGGTATTATCTCTCTTTCTTCTCCTTCTCTATCGGCATCTTTATTTCGCTGCTGGGCTGTTTCCTCTTCCGATTCGTGTGAAAACAATTGGGTTCGCCTTCCTCACGTGGATGAAAATGGTTTTGTTTCCGCGCGTTTTTCCTTTCAACCCGTTTTGTTTTTTGGGTTTGCATCTTTGCCGGATGAAGGTCCGCTTGCTTATCTGCAGGGTCTTTTGGATCAGGACCCCTTCGCTTCCAATCTGCGTATTCGCGAGCTTGTTTCGGATGGCGCCTCCGTTCGCATTGCACTGGATTTTGACGAGGACGGGCCCGTTTTGGATGGCAATGCGCCGCAGCCTCGTGGAATAGGTTCAATTCAGTTTGGTGATTTGAATTCCGTTTATTCTCTTTCACGCATTCAATCAGGAAATTTTGATTTTCCCACGCGTCGGGGTAATCCTTCTATCCCGCCGGTCGATTCGGAGCCGGTAGAACAGTTATCCGCGCTATCCCCGTTATCTATTGTTTTTTCTGCGGATGACTCTATTATTTCTGCCGCTCCTTTTCCTGCTTCTGCCTCGGTGCCCTTATCTGCTCCGTTGCCCCGGGATGAATCTCAAAAGCTCCCGCAGGGGACGCGCGTGTACACGGACGTGGTTGCATTCCATTCCAGCGATGGTGTTTTAGCGGACGTGGTGCTTCCCACACGCGGAGCGGTTAATTCCATTCTGCAATGTGAAGAGTGGGATTTTGCTTCTTTTTCGTGTTTGGGAAAATGGGTGCCTACTTCCATTCCTTTTTTTCAGCAAGGTCAGTCGGTTTCTTTTTCAACAAGCGGCCAGTCGGGGGCATTACTGGGGGGTTCCATAACCGTGCTCAATGTCCAAAGTTATCCAACCATTGGGGGCCTCTGGAATGTTTTTTTTACGACTATGGGAATGGCCGATTTGAAAATACGGGCGGTTGAAAACACCACTTGGAGTGATTCGGATGACTTGGAGGATTTGCGTTTTTTGGAGGTAACCTGCGGGGGGGTTGTGCAGTCGTATCAATGGCAGAATGACGCCGTAATCATTCCCAATTATTCGTGTGATGGCGCCGATGGGATGGAAACCAGCCGCGTGTTTACTTCCGGCCGGCACGTTTTGGAGTTTGAATTTGGGGGGAGCGTCGCGTATGCCTA
>CAYIIU010000025.1:10270-14537 GCA_964363635.1 uncultured archaeon | reverse complement strand
ATTTGGGGGTAAAGATTAGCCGTTCGCGAACTCCAATTACTATTGCGACAGGGGCAGCACAAGCTCTTTTATCCATCCCTTCTTCCGCTTTCACCATTGATGCCAACTATCTCATTCTCGCTTCGACTCAAAATACGGGGAGTACGAACGCCGCCCGCTTAGACACGTGGCTGGCGCATGGTTCCACGGATTTTCCGGGAACGCTCGAAGAACAGGAGCTTCCTGAGGCAGCGGGTTCAATGTGGACATATTCTTCTTTTGCTAAATGGACAGCCGTTTCAGGGGAGGCAATCGAATTGTGGGGGGATTGCCTTACTGCTTCAACCACCTGTACATTCGACGAGATGGTTCTCATGGTCATCCCCTTGGATGGGTTGATTCAAAACACGGATTGGTTTTATGATTCCAATTCTCAGTTGGGAGCCAACCTTTCCAATACGTTTTCGGCTAATAAGTTTTCGCGCATTACATTTACCCCTGATGGAACGAGTGATTATTTGGTTTTTGGGACGAGCCAGATAATAATCGATGCCGTTACTGATGATATTTTGGGGATGGAATTGCATAATGGAACCAGCCAACTGGCCTTAGCCCAGCGTGATGGAGAGGACACGGCAGATCTTTCCGTTTTGAGTCTGATTAGTATCCTTAACTCTCCTTCCGCTTCGAGCACGACTTATTCCCTTCAATTTACAGGAAATTCTATTCACGATCACAACATGAGTCAGTTGTTTATTCTTCGTCTAAATGCTTTCGCGGTTTATGATACCAATTCGGTGGATCAAAACTTTCTCATCACTCCCGTGCACACTGTCAATTCTTCCGTAAGTCTTTCGCTTCCCTCGGATGGAAATGCATTGGTTTTCTTTGGCACGGCCGCCAAACACGAGTTAGGAAACATCGGGGCTGCTCGTTGGGAGTTTAGAAACCGGGTTGATTCCAATGTTTTGTCCTCCGCAGATGCAAACCAGTTTCGTTCATGGAGTGATGTGACTCAAACATTGGGTTCTGATTTGGATTTTCAAATTTCATTTGATGATGTTTCTCTCAACACCTCCCCCCACACGTTTGATTTATCTCTGATTCAGCGTGGAAACCCTGATGCCAATGCTCATTCCAATCGCCGTTCGGCAGTCGCTGCATTCAGTACGCGTTTTGCGGGGGTGTTGGATGTGAATATCAACCACCCTTCCATTGATGGAAACACGTATACGGCAGGGGTGAATTTTCCAGTGAGTGCGCGTATTGGGTGTTCGCGGAATGATTGTGGATTGGTGGATGCCAATCTGCAGTATTGCGTGGGCCAAGGGTGTGCCAATTTTTATGATATTAATTCGGTTTCGGGTTCGCCGCTGCAATTAATGGTTGGTTCCAACCCCGATTCTAATTCCGATTTGAATGTGAGTCAAACCTACGATGCCAATTGGACCATTAAAGCCAATGCCGCTGGAACCTATGAGCTGCGGGTTGGAGCGGTTGGTGCAGCGGCATATCTCGTAACTACGAGCGGAACCAATCGCACGATTACAGTTAGTGCTGGCGTTGATTATTCTTTTGTCCTTTCTCTCCCTTCCTCGGGTTGTACAAATGGAAAGGGCAATATTACGGGCGGGACCAGCTGCCAGCGTGGGTGGATTGAAACTACCGATATCACTGGAACAGCGGATGAAAATCAACTGGCTCCCGAAGGGCAATCCTCCAGTCAACCTTTTTTCGTGTATGATAATCAATCCTCTTCTTCGTCCGATTTGAATATTATTCTGGACCTCAACGCAGCGTTGGCCGCACCTTATGTTCTCAAGGCCGCTCCCACGAGTTCGGGTTATCAAGGCCAGTGCTCCGGGCTTCCTTCCGGTTGTATTACCTTGTCTGCGTCCACTCAAAATGTTGGGAAGGCCGTCTATTCTGCCGGGTCGCAGGACTTGAATGTGTGGTTTTGGGGAGATTTTGTCGTTGCCGCGGTGGGCCGCGTTGATGTGAATGTGGACAGCAATAGCATTGCGTCCACATAATATGTCGTTCCGTGGCTGGATTAGTCAATCCAATAGAAATCGCTTTGCGGGATTGAAATGGTCATTCTTTTTGAAGCAGCCATTTCCATATAGGAATGACTAGTGTTCCATCGGGCAGTTTTTTTTCTTGGTCGTGTGTGATGATGATTCCTTTTTTTCGTTTGAACCGCTCCATGGCTTCATTTAACCCCTGCACTTCTCTTTTTTCATTTTCGGGCGTCAGGATATGGCATGCTTGGATGCATTCGGTTGGTGTCACAAAATCATATTCATGCACCCCCCTGTAGTAGTTTATTTCTTTCGGGTTGCGCCGCATCAATTCGACAAAGATGATGTTTTCGAGCACCCTCCCTTTGTCTTTTTGGTCGTTATAATAATTGATGAATCCATGGTCGCATAAATATGCCTTTTTGATATATCCTGATTCTTTTTTGAATGATTTTTGTTTTGCGTTCAGAAAAAAACAGAAGTAGATGTCTTCAAGGATTTTTGAATATCGTTGAATGACTGATGTGCTTGACTTGTAAGCGTTGCTTTGTGCAAAATGATTAAACTTATTTATCGTGTACTCCTGTGCATATTGTCTAGTAATATATTTCATGAGCAGCCGCAGCAATTCGGAATTCTTTATTTTATTGCGTTCCACTGCATCGCGGAACAAAACGGTTTTGAAATAATCATCGATAAATTCCAGCTTGTTTTCCAGCACGATTTCGGGGTACCCGCTCAGCCCTTCATACTCTTCAAACGCTTTTTTTATCGGCAATTTTGTTTTTCCATATTCCCAATTTTTCGTCCGTTCTATTTTTCGTACGCGTAAAAACTCTTCGAATGAAAATGGCAATAGCTGGATTGGAAAATCTCTTCCTCGCAGTGCAGTCGCAATCTCTTTACTCAGGAGCCTTGAGTTTGACCCCGTGATGTAAATGGAATGATTTTCATCGTTTAAGCGGCGGATGAACGTATCCCACCCCGTGATATTTTGGATTTCATCGAAAAAAATAATGGGTGTGCGTTCGGGGTACAGTTCTGCGTATGCATCCAATATACCCTGTAATTGGCCGGATTGTGCTCCTGAAACGCGTTCATTTTCAAAATTCAAATAGAGAAAGTCTTGGATGGTTTTTCCTTTTTCGATCATCTTTTTCATAATTTGATACAGTAAGAATGTTTTTCCTGTCCGGCGGGGGCCGATGATGACAATCACCTTGTTTACCGACTTGAATTCCGGAATAGAAATAGTCCGTTCCACAATAGGGGGTATTCCTCGTGCATGAAACTCGACAATCGATGTTTTTACGGCATTCTTGAAATCAATATCCTGCATTCAATTAGTTAGATGGGCAGGCAATTTAAATCTTTCTTTTAGAAGAATGATTTCTTTACTAATTGTTCTTTTGAAAGAACAATCTGTATTTATGATTTGGTTAAGATTGGTGCGGGCGTCCTAGGCGTTTGACCATTGTACCAGCAATACCTCGGCGGGGCGTATCCTTCTTTCCGCTTCCACTCAAAATGTTGGGAAGGCCGTCTATTCTGCCGGGTCGCAGGACTTGAATGTGTGGTTTTGGGGAGATTTTGTCGTTGCCGCGGTGGGCCGCGTTGATGTGAACGTGGACGGCAGCAGTATCTCGCCATAGTGCGGTTGAAATGGGTGTTTTTAGTTTTTTTTTTAAATTTCTGAAAGCGGCAAGTGATTTTTGTCGAAATGTTTTAATAGGATTAGTTTCATGTATTCTTGCGGATTTTTGTGATATCGAAGAAAGCATTTTACTCCAGTTTAGTGATTGCCTTTGCAGTTGTTTTATTGGTAAATGCCAACGCTTTTTCAGGTTTGAGCGTATTATCTGCTTTGAAAGGATCCCAATCCATCGGTCCTCTTTCTGAAGTTGGTTCGGAATCCCTTCGTCCACCGCCCCTGAATATACTGTTAATCGTATTGGATGATTGGGGGGTGGATGGATTGGATACTCCTGGTCTAGCATTAGGTTCGGATTTGCCCCACACGCCTACATTGAATGCGTTGGCGCAGAGTGGAATTGTTTTTCCCGAAATGTGGACAAACGCACTGTGTTGTCCCTCCCGTGCATCCATGTTGACTGGACGGTATTCCTTCCAAAATGGAATCGGAGAAGTGTTGGATAATGGTAATCCAGGTGATTTTGATTTTCAATTAAATGAAATTACCATCCCCGAAATGCTGACGAAAGGTACACTCGGTCGCTATCGTTCGGCGGCGTTTTGGAAATGGCATT
>CAYIIU010000025.1:0-10260 GCA_964363635.1 uncultured archaeon | reverse complement strand
ATTTGAGTTATGACCCCAATAATCCCAATTTGCAGGGGTTTTCTTATTATGCCGGTTCTCTTTGGAACTTAAATGGGTTTAATCCTGCGACAAATGTATACTATAATTACCCCCGCACGGTGAATGGGGTTACTGCGCAGGTTCAAAATTATGCCACTACTCAAACAGTGGATGATGCGATCACCTGGCTTAATACGAATGCTAACCATCCTTTTTTTGTGTATCTCGCATTCAACGCTCCCCACACTCCATACCATGTTCCTCCATCTGGATTGTATTATCAAACAAATTTACCTTCCAACAGTGAATGTACCGATCCACCCAATCGCCACATTTGTTGGAAAGCTGCCGTGGAGGCTGCCGATACCGAATTAGGTCGTTTATTGCAAAGCCTTCCTTCCGATGTGCGCGCGCGCACGATGATTTTTGTAACCGGGGACAATGGCACGAGCGAGCGCGTCATCCTTCCCCCTCATTCGGCTTCGCGTGGAAAGGGAACGTTGTATGAGGAAGGAATTCGTGTTCCCTTAATCGTAAATGGCCCCTTAGTCACGAGTCCGGGTGCCATATCTCCTGCATTAATTAATTCCACCGATTTTTTTGCGACGTTTGCTCAGATTACAAAGGTAAATCTATACAGCACTTCCGTTATCCCTTCTTCGGTTACCCTCAACTCGAAAAGTTTTCTCGGAAGTATCCTGAACCCATTGGCTCCTTCCAAACGACAATATGCCCTTTCAGAACTTTTCTCTCCAAATGGATATGGGGAGGGGTATCCTAAGCCAGCTCCCCCCGTTCCTTTTTATCAGGAGGAATTACCCCAATATCAAGGGCCCGGTACTTCTCATTTACAAGTATGTTGTGATTTTTTGGATCTCGGAAATTCTTCTGACATCATTCTTTCGGGCGCTCCACCGAATGCGAATGTGCAAATTTATTTTTCTGGAACGGACAATCAAGCCCCGTTGTATGGGGGGGTGGTTATTTCCACTACCCCGGATGAAATTTTAACGGGTCAAACCGATGCCTCTGGAAGTTTAGTACTATCGGACGGGATTTTCTTTTCTTTGGAAGACCCTGGCCCTTCTGGATTTTTTATTCAGGCCATTATTGATGATCCCGCCCAATCGCAAAGCTACCAATTAAGCAATGCCGTGCGCGTAGAAGTTAACGACGAATCCAATATCAAAGCCGTCCGCAATCAATGCTATAAGCTCATTATTTCCATGAATGGAAATCCCCAGCATGAAGAATTGTATGATTTGTGCAGCGACCGTTTTGAGCAAAACGATTTACTTGCGAACGGCCCGCTTACTCCCGGCAGTGCAGAGCAAACCAGTTACACTGATTTGAAAACCCGTCTCAATCAATGGCTAACCCCTTAATCGTCTAATACTTGGGTGCATCCAAAAAAGTTCAAAAACTAAACTAGTTTGCCATAATTCAAAAATAATCAACGAAAAATAAACTAATCGTCTATTTGCATTCCCAAAAAGAATGCAGCAGAGCCTGCTTTTCTATTGGGGGAAGTGTACGTTGATTTTTATTGGCAGCGTAAACCTTGGCAGTTTTTGCGGTTCATCAACCGGTTGTGCATTTGCTGGAGTTTGTTGGAATAGCACGCGTTGTTGTGTTGGCTTTCCAATTGATAGGGGTCCCCTGTTTTCAAACAGGAATCTGGAAGGGGGCTTAATTTGTAAAACTCTCGTTCATCCCACTGTCCATCAGCCAATAGTGGGCCGCTTCCATCTGGGTCATAGTCCCATTCCGTGTACAAATATTCATTTCCATTGGGTTCTTGGATGCGCAGACCCGTGTATTCGTCTATTGGATTTTCAATCAAAAAATCCCTTCGCCATGAAATGGTTGGATTTTCCATTAATGGTGTGAGGGATCGTCCATCCTGCGGTAATCCGGGCCGGGCGCCGGCCCAATCGAGAATGGTGGGGGCTAAATCCACATTCACTGCCATTTTGTCGATCCGCGTGTTTTCTCTAATTCCCTTGCCACTAACATATAGTGGAACGCGGATGGGTTCATAGGGCAGCGATTTTCCTTGGATAATACGATGTTCTCCCAGCATGTATCCATTGTCGCTCGTAAAAATAATAATGGTGTTTGCATATTGGCCCGTGTCCATGAGCTTCTGAATAATCTGGCCAATTCCTTCGTCCACGGCCAACAATGTTTCCATGCGCCGATGATAATTTAGCGTAATGTCATCAACATTTTGGCTTGTTAAAAGGGGTCTGTTTCGAATAGGCAATGGTTTATCGGAAACATCCATCTCATTAAAATTGGGTGGTGTTGGAAGAGGTGTTCCATTCATATCTCCCAAATGCCGCGGTGCAGGAATAGGCAAATATCCTGCGACCGTTCCATCAAAGTGGGGGGCGGTATAGTCCAGTTTCAAAAAGAAAGGGCGGTCGCCATACGGGTGCAGCTGTAGGAATTTCAATGTTTCTCTGGTCAACACATCCGTTTTGTAATATCCTTCACCCAAAAAGGAAATGAGGCCCTGTCCGTCAAATACTTTAAAATTATAATATGCGTGTGGAGGATCAACAAATGTAAACCACTTGCTCCAGCCCGGGGGCGGGGGTGGATATCCATTGCCCGAAAGATGCACGTCGTACCCGTTCAAGTATTTTCCCAAATGCGCGGTATAATACCCTGCTTGCTGCAGCCACATGGGTAGTGTGTTTGAGTGATTCATCACCAAATATCCTCCCGTGGGCCATTCATTGGAAAGCACTCCATGGTTGTGGGCGTATTGTCCGGTGTAGGTGGTCGCACGCGAGGGGCAGCACAGGGCAAAAGAAACATATGATTGGGTGAATTCGACTCCTTTATCCTTGATTAGTTCGCGTACATTCTTCATCACATATTCTCCATTCGGAAGTTTTGCATCCATATCAGCCAGTGATTGATCATCGGTGACAATGAACAGAATGTTGGGTTTATCCTCCATGGAGCGATAACTATAAACCGAATCCAGTGAGGGCCCCTTCCAAATCATCAATACGAAAACGACGACTATTCCAACCAAAACAACACGGGGAATCATGCGAAAGGATGATGCCAAACAGTATTAAAACTGCTTCCCTAAACGAGAGGTAAACAATGGGCGGATTGAGCAGCCGAGCGGCCAACGAGTCAACCGTTAATAGTCAAATAATAAAACAGATTTTTTTTTGTTTGAATAAATGCTTGGATTGGAATCCATTAATTCTCGCGTTCTAGGTGCCCCTGTCTCCATGGGATTGCTTCCCGTTTTCATGTTCACGGCTCAACTCTCGTGAAAAGTCCATGTTTCATGGCCACCTTTTTAATGGTTTATAGAGCCCATTTTCTTTCGAGGGGGCATAGCTCAGCCTGGTAGAGCAGCGGCCTTTTAAGCCGCGTGTCGTGGGTTCAAATCCCATTGCCCTCGTCCCCGCCCAGATTATCCATTTGGTCGTTCGGTAGACTACTATCGAGGGTTTGCTCGCAAACCCTCACGTAGGCTTTTGATAAAACTTTTCGCAAAAGTTTTGGGGCCATAGCTCAGCCTGGTAGAGCAGCGGACTCTTAATCCGCGTGTCGAGGGTTCAAATCCCTCTGGCCTCGTCCCATTTCGCTTGGACCAAATGATATGGAGGTATCGCTGTGCGATACCTCGGCTGAGCGTTTTCTTTTTGACCGGGCGCGACTTTTTCTTCTAAAGAAAAAGGGGTGCGTATTGAATCCCTCTGGCCTCGTTGATAGAGGTATTGTTGTTAATAGCGGAATAGTTTCATGAACTTGTCTGGGACTATTCCTGGTGGAATTGCTTTGCGCGGGATGTAAACTTCATTCACGTCCGCAATCACACACTTCCAATTTTCACTAGGAGTTTGGACTAAAAAAAATGCGGGCCATCTCATTGCAATACCTTCTTTTCTACCCTTTTTGATAATTTGAACATATTCTCGCGCCAATTCTTCTGAATTAGATATACCACACCAACGCAATCGTATTTCTAATTTTCCCTCTTCACTCATTTCTTGTCGTTCTTTATAACTATAAAACGCCCTCATGTCGTAGTCCGTGCGTTTGTGTACGTCCATTAATTCTCGGACTCTGAACTGTCTATTTTTGGTAAGGTCGCTCATTAGTAGTCCTTGGCGTATTGCATTTGGAAAAGGGACGGTTGGAAATCCTAATGCAGACAGAATCTTTAGTGCATAATAATCTCTTTTTTTTTCTCTATTATTTAGCCGCCCAAGTTTGTATTTTTTTAGTGCAAATAATCTTCCGCGCACTGAAACCAAGTATACTTTTCCTTGTGCACCTTCTCCCAACAATTCTCTTTCCTTTACTGGGCTGTGAACTCTCCTCCAACTGAGCTTAGAAAGGCGTTTTGATCTATTCCTGATAGCTCCCAGCATGTAGCCACTGAGTTTTATGCTCTTTATATTCCACCCTAGGTCTGTTTAATTGTTATTTTTTCTTGAAAATTTTGGCAATGTCATTCACGGCCTCAAACAAGTCCGCCGGCACGAGAATGACCGTGTTGCTCGGCGTGGGTCCCAATCCGTCAATCGTTTGAAGTGTACGGAGCTGCATCGCCCCCGGTGTCTGCGCCATGATTAGGGCAGCATCCGAAAGATTTTGCGCCGCAGCCTTGTCTCCTTCGCTCTTGGTAATGTTGGCGCGCTTCTCCCGCTCGGCGCTTGCCTGCCTCGACATGATTCGTTTCAAGTCTTCCGGCAGTTCAATATCCTGCATCTTAATACTATCAATTTCCAATCCCCACATTTTGGCTTGCTTTTCCACGATCACCTCAATCTGCTCTCCAATTTTTTGTCGCTCTGCGAGAACATCATCTAGTGACATTCCCCCCACCACATCGCGCAAGGCTGTTTGGGCATATTGCGAGACCGCGTACACGTAATCCTGCACGTTAATAATCGCCTTGCTCGCGTCCGCCACTTTGAAATAAACCACTCCATTAATGCTCACGGGCACATTGTCTTTGGTAATCGCCTGCTGCCGCGGGATGTCGATCGTCAGCACGCGCATGTCAATCGTCACGCTTCGATCCACAATGGGGATGATAAAATTCAGTCCCGGTCCAAGCGTTTTATGAAATTTTCCCAACCTAAAAATAATGGATGTTTCATACTGTTGAATAAGTCGGATACTCAACACTAAAACAATTAATCCAAAAATAACAATCGTGATTATTTCAAGTACCATGTTTTCACCATTCCTATACCCTCTCTCCCTCCCCTTTGTTTAATTAAGATATCCCCGCGCAGGGGTTTCATTAATAAACTTTTAACGAACCATACCTAGTATGGCTTCTACCAAGCGTTTGTATCGTTCCACCAAAGACAAAGTTTTAGGTGGTGTTTGCGGCGGTGTCGCGGAATATTTTGAAGTCGATCCCGTCATTGTTCGTTTGCTCTGGGTCTTGCTCACGTTGGCGTGGGGCGCGGGTCTCTTGCTTTACATTATTGCGTGGATTATTGTTCCAATCAAATGAACTTTTTAGAAAAGTTCAATCAAAAATATTCCCTTCGCACCATCCTTTTTATATCGGTCATGCGATAGGTTATTGGTATGTCTTCTCCCATCATCGAAGCTCACAAGGTTTCCAAAATTTATGAGATGGGCGATGTTCCCCTGCACGTGTTGAAGGGGGTGGACGTCCTTGTTAAACGGGGCGAGTATGTTTCCATCACCGGTCCTTCCGGAAGCGGAAAAACAACCTTATTGGATGTCCTTTCCGGTCTCTTGCGTCCATCTTCGGGGGAAATTTTGATTGATGGCCATGCTATTTCTCAAATGGATGATGATGAGCTTGCCCAAGTCCGCGGCAAAACCATTGGTTTCGTGTTTCAAACATTCAATCTTATTAATCGAATGACCGCTCTCGAAAATGTCATGCTTCCGTTGTGGTTTCAAGGCGCCTCGTTCACGGAGCGCAAAGCGCGCGCCGAACATGTTTTGCGTGAAGTGGGTTTGAGCGACCGTATGGAACACAAGCCTAATCAGCTTTCCGGTGGCCAGCGCCAGCGGGTGGCGATTGCTCGTGCGTTAGCGGTTGAGCCTGATATTATTGTCGCGGACGAGCCCACGGGAAATTTGGACTCGGTTTCCGGCGCGGCCATTTTGAATATTCTCGATGAGTTGCACACCAAAAAAGGCAAAACCGTTCTGGTGGTGACACATGAAAAGTACGTGGCGGAGCGTGCGCAGCGCATCATTCATATTAAAGACGGTCTCATCGAAAATAGTATTCTTGTCAAGCGTAAATCGTCGCGGGCGAGGGGTGATTACAAATGAAGCCGTTAGTTTTAGTCGGATTATTTTTGGTTTTATTCACGTTGAGTGTTCATGCTCAAGCCATGCAAGTCGATTCCATCTCCACCGACCCTTCGGTCGTGTCGCCGGGCCAAACGTTTACTCTCATCGCGTACCTCACCAACGCTACGGTTGCTGCTTCCAAGGATGTGAAAGCCACGCTTGATTTGAGTGCGGATTCCACCGACACTTCGTTTCCTTTTTCGATTGAGCCCACGGATTCATTGGCGCGCAATTTGGGAGCGGTTCCCGGTTTTTCTACGATTCAAGTCAAATACCAAATTCAAGTGGATCCGTCCGCGTTGGATGGTTCGTATTCCGTGGTCATGCGCGTCGCCGACTCTACTGGACTGGGGGGTACACTCACGTTCCCCGTTGAAATTTCGGTGCGCCAGCCCATTCTGACTATTATTGATGCGTCTCCTTCGCTCGTCAAAACCGGTGAAACGGTTTCCATGGATATCACGCTCAAGAACACGGGCTCTTCGTCTGCGTACGATATTCGTGTCTCCTTGAAAGAGGACCGCACCGTCACCAGTACTGGAGCCATTGTTGAGCGCACCATCCTTCCGTTAGGTGCCGCTTCCGCGTACACTCCTTTGCTGGCCCCCGGTGCCATCACGGTTGTGCGCATTCCCATCCTCATCACTCCCAATGCAGAGTCCAAACCCACGTTTGTTCCAGTTACCTTGGACTTTACCGATTCTTCTAAAGAAGAATACACGTCCACGGACTACATTGGTTTGAAAGTCACTTCCGAACCTGCGCTCGATGCCATTGTCTCGGATTCGGTTCCCGTGTTGGTTCCCGGAAAAACCTCCCGCCTTTCCATTGATTTATTCAATCAAGGTCTTGGCCCCGCGAAGTTTGTGACCGCAACCATAACGTCGGATTTTTTCACCGCGCCTCAAACGGAATATTTTATTGGAACAATTGAAAGCGATGATTTCGACACCATCACTTTAGACGCAGCAGTCTTGTCTTTCACTTCCACGGGCGAGCATCCGCTTACAATAGTTGTGCGTGCCAAGAACGAATACGGCGACCCCATTTCATTTACCAAAACGATTAATGCAACCGTGTATGGTTCCGTCCCCTCGGTGAATGGAGGGGATTCTCCTTTTCCCTTGATTGTCATCGCACTGATAATCATTGTTGGCATCTGGTGGTTCCGTTTCCGCAAGCCTAAGAATGGAAATGGAAAGAAGTAAGGTTTGGAGCGTTCGCGCATGAACCCCCTCTCCGAAGTCCCCCAATATGCCCTGCGCAATCTCACGCATCAGGGTTTGCGTTCATATCTGACTTTGTTGGGTGTTATCATTGGTATTGCTGCCATCGTCACCTTGTTCTCTCTCGGTTCCGGTTTGAACAATGCGGCGCAGGAGCAGTTTGAACAGCTCGGCAGCAACACCCTATTCGTTGCTCCTGCCGGAGAGTTTTCGCAGGGCGCGCAGGGTTCTTCCACCAATGTCAAAACCATTTCTGAAGGCACGATTAACAAAATCAAATCCATTCCTCAAGTCGAAGTCGTCTTAGCTCCCGTCACCGCGCCCATGACGATTAAATTCGGCCGCGAGTCTGTTTCAGGAACGTTCATCGCCACCTCCCCCGAAGAAAGCAAGGAATTTGCCGCTACGGGTTTTTTGGAAATTGATGAAGGTCGCGCTCCCGAAAACCGTGATGTGTTTTCCGTCATCATCGGCCATGGTCTTGCTTATGAAACGTTTGATCAGGATATTCGCGTCGGGGATAAAATTGAAATCGAAGACCGCTCGTTCAAAGTCATCGCCATTGCTAAACAGAATGCTCAATCTTTCGGCGGCGGTCCCAATGTGAACACGACTGTTTTTGGTACGAAGCGCGGGTTCAATCAAGTCTTCTCTGAAACTAATCCAGTTTTTATGCTGGTGAAAACCGTTCGCACGGAAGATTTGGATTTGGTGAAAGACAAAATCAATCGGATTTTCGAGAGTCTGTATGGGAAGGACCAGAAAGTTTTTGAGATTGTGACAAGTGAGCAATTGTTGGAACAAATTGGCCAGTTTCTCGCGGTGATTCAACTTGTTTTAGTGGGAATCGCGTCCATCTCGTTGCTCGTGGGCGGAATTGGTATCACGAATACGATGGTCATGTCCGTGTTGGAACGTACATCTGAAATCGGCGTGATGAAAGCCGTGGGGGCCACCAACACGCTCGTGTTGGCCGTCTTTCTTACCGAAGCCGCTTTCATTGGTCTTGTGGGGGGTGTTTTCGGAGTCATCTTCGGCTATTTGCTCGCATTCATCGTGGGGGCGGTATCCGTTGCCTCCGGCCTCGCTCTCAAGGTTGAAATCGATATCGCTCTCATCATTGGTTCCCTCTTGTTCGCCATGATTGTGGGCATGATCTCCGGTTACATTCCTGCGCGCCGCGCGGCAAAAATGGATCCTGTGGCCGCGTTGCGCGGAACGGAGTAATTAGCGCTGTCTTTTGTATCGCATTTTGATTGCTTGTCTTAACTCACGCATTTCTTTTCTTGGTTTTTTAGGTGCGGGTCTAACCGTGTTCACTTTTCGTTCTAATTCATCATATTGCTTTTGTGGTAAAATTAATTTGGCTAATTCCAAATATTCTTCTTTGGTTAAAGTGCGATTTGTCATTTTTCCTCTTGCATTATCGCGGGCCCTAATACTTGGCGAAAACACAGTCAATTTTTGATAGACTTTATCACGTCGCAAAGCATTCCAATCATTTGCATTTCGTATCGACATTATCGGTTTAGTGGGGTGGGCTGCTTCCGAAATCAAATTTCCAATCATTATTTGCTGGTTAAGAGCCCGTGCACTCTGTTCTCTATCACGCTCTCCAACCCTCTTGCCTGCCTTGGCTAGTCGAGTTATCCGTTTCATTCGTTCGTTTCGCGTAGCCATTTTTTGTCGTTTGTACACCATGTCGTCCTGTAATTTACTTGATTATTAATTGTTTCCATCTCTTTGGCTCTGTTGCGTTCTTTTATAAAGAGCCCAAAAACGAAAAATAACTCGCCAGACTTTGACTAATGCCCTTGTTTTAGTTTGCAGTTTAGAGGATCGCAACAGAGCCCATCTCTTTTTCCATATCTATTAATAGTGGTTTCACTATGATAATCATAGTATGACCACGCTTACCGTAGAGTTCAAAGGAGTTACGGAAGAAGTCCTGAACATGCTGGTGAAAGAGGGCTATGCCAAAACAAAAGCGGAAGCGCTGCGGTATTCTCTCCTCCATGTGGGTCGGGATCTTGATTTGATTAAATCCCGTTTGCACGCCCGCGCCGAAGAATACATCTACGATGAAATTAAGGGCAGGCGAAAGACGAATGTACATTGACACGGACATTATTTACGCGTTTATCAAGCCCGCTGACCGGCACATCCTCTTTGCCCGCCGTATTGCGGACATTCCAGATGAAGAAAAATATACGTCTATTATTACACTAGTTGAATTAGAGTTTGTCCTTTCGCGTGAATTTCTTTCGGACCCGCATCGCAGTGTGGAAGAGATGGTTCATTCCTTTTTCCCTAAAATGAAAATCCTTCCATTCACTCCCGCTCTTTTTTCAGAGAGCCAGTCTCTTCGCGAAAAGATGAAGATTGGAATCCTCGATTCCATTCACGCGGCTACTGCATTGTCTCGCGACCATCGGATTGCTTCTACCGATCATATTTTTGACAAAATTCCCGGGTTAAAACGTATCGGCCCTGAAAATCCTATATAGTCTCGCCGCCGTTTTTGCTCTTTTTTAGGGTTGTTTTATAACGGTTTTCCGAGGCTTTTTCTTTATTCCAGACGTGGGGTTGCGAAGCAATCCCACTATATTCGATAAACCCGACTCAAGGGTTTTGGGGTTGTAGCTCAGCCTGGGAGAGCACATCGCTGAAGACGATGGTGTCGCGTGTTCAAATCACGCCA
>CAYIIU010000024.1:0-21131 GCA_964363635.1 uncultured archaeon | reverse complement strand
TTGGGATAGCAACCCCAAAATACCACTCAAATCAGATAATCATGCAACACAGCATGCAAAAAGGCATTTTTTGGATTACACTGCTGAAGTTTAGCTAATTGAACGAGCTGGTATAAATGGTAGTGATTAGGACTAAAATAACCTGAAAAGAAAACAAAATGAAACTTTTCACCTTGTTGAAAGGGATTTAGAAACACATCAACAAACTCGGATGGTGTACCACGAGACCAAAAATAACCTATGCGAGAAGATGGTTTATTCATTATCAATAATAAATAGACAAAACTTATTAAATAGACATAATAAACGTTTTGAAATAAGGCTAATTTGGGCTTTATTTAGGGGCGAAAGAATTAGTGTATGCACTTCCATACGCTAAGTACGGGCAAACTTATTTTGACCATTTTAGCGGAGGAGCCAGAGTTAAACGCGAAACAGATATACTTTAGGATATTGCGAGAGAGCGGAAAAGCGATATCCTACCAAGCCGTGCATAAAAAACTCATTTTGCTTAACCGCGAAGGAGTGATTTCTAAGAATAAACACACATTCGTGATTAACGACTCATGGCTAAACGAAGTAACTAATTTAATTGAGTCAGCAAAAACCAAGTCGTCCGACAAAACAGTAAATGTGTCTGAATTAGCGACAATTCGCCAAATACACAATTACTATGAAACTAAGACTAAAGAGTCAGTCGAGCATAGGAACACTTTTATTAGCAATGAGGGAAAGAATGTGTGATGATAATCAACAGATGGTAAACGCGGGCAGGGGGCGATTTTTTGAAAACATTTATTGAAGCATTGAAAGAAAAGAAGGAATTTATTTGGAAAGAATACAAATCTTACCTTCCAGGAAAATCTAATTTCACCCATCATCTTGATCCAATTTCTAAATATCATGTTGAAGATTCGTATTTTTGGGAAATGATAATGGATTACCCCATACGACAAGGAAAATATGTCCGCGGAGCACTCGTTTTACTTTCTTGTGAAGCAATGGGCGGAAAACAAGAAGACGCACTTAAGACAGCAGCAGCAATGCAGGCATCAGAGGATTGGCTGTTAATGCATGATGACTATGAAGATGGATCTGCCGAGAGAAGGGGAAAACCAGCCCTACACAAAATTTATGGAAATGAGCAGGCAGTAAATGCGGCTGATGCACTACATGCAATAATGTGGAAGATTCTTTATGATAATGAAAAGGTAATCGAACATGCCAAAAGTTCACAAGTAATGAATGAAATGCAAAATATCATTATGCGAACAATTCTAGGACAATCTGTTGAAATGAAATGGACCCAAGAAAATAGAATAGACTTGAATAATGACGACGTATTTTTTGTTATTGGTGGAAAAACATCGTATTACACTATTGCTGGCCCCCTGCGCCTAGGAGCGATTATTGCAGGCGCCACACCAAAACAACTAGAAATATTGTTTGAGTTTGGCACTGTTCTTGGCCGTTGTTTCCAAATCAGAGACGATTTGCTCGATTTAACCTCAGACTTCGAGGGCCTCAAAAAGCAAGTCGGAAATGATGTATACGAAGGAAAACGGACGATAATGTTGATGCATTTGATAAAACACGCTAGCAAAGTTGACAAATCAAAAATAATCAATATACTGAAAAAAAACAGAGAACAAAAAACGGAAAAGGAAGTTCTATGGGTCATCGACCAAATGAAAAAATATGGAAGTTTAGATTACAGCGAAAAACTTGCTCAGGAATTGGCCAATGAATCAATGAAAATATTCAATGAAAAATGCACCTTCTTCAAAGAAGGCGAAGCTAAAGAACAACTCAAGGGAGCCATTAACTTTATTTTAACAAGAAAAAAATGAAACTATTTTCAGCGAAGTTTCATTAGAGATAAAATTGCATCACAGGCAGCGCTTGGTTGTTTGTTGTTTGAAATTACTCCACATATTAATTTAGCATGTTTTCTCTTAAGTCTCGAGGTCATCAGTCGCCATAGTTTTTTTTCATTAACTATTTCAATTTCAACAGTTTTCTTCGAAGTTTGCGTCAAGCGATTTTCATCCGTTAACTTCCGATTGATAATTGCCTCGAGTGGAGCCGTTAAACAGATTGCCCCAATCAAAACCCGTTCAGCGACTAATTTCTCAATGAATGCATTGGTGTGAGATAGGGATACCGCAATTCCAATCGGGTAGTATCCTTTTTCGAAAGCACGCGCAGGTGAAATATTCTTTTGAAATGAATAATGCGTATCAAGAATGAGAAGATCTCCGCGACTGATAATTGGCAACAACACATTTTCAAAAAGCATTACTTCTAGTTTTTCCCAATTTAATAGTATTTGTTTATTTGATAACCCATTTAACCGCCCTATTTTTTCCATCGATTGATAATAGTTAATTTTCTTAGATTGAATAATTTTCTTTTGAATCAACTTACAAACTGCACTCTTTCCGACTCCAGATGGTCCGCCAAGAAAAAGTATGCGCCGCATTCTATCGCCCGAGATATACTGCATTAATAATAAATGTATCAAAATAAAGTGATTTTTTAGCCGAAATATATGAGGATGGACGAGATATAACTTTTCCCGCTTTACTGAAAAATTTTGCAAGCGGATACATTTTTTGAATATATTCTAAACTTTGATGGGTTACCCCACCAAATCGTATTTTACGTCGATATTTTGACCTTTTAATAATTCGAAAATTATTGGATTGCAACCTTTCTCGCAATGAAGGGATATTACTATTTGTTCGCGATTCTACACCTAAAAAACCAAAAATAAAAAGGGAAAAATATCCACCCCCCATTAGATGGCTCCCACTTTGCGAAATAATTCTATTAATCAACTCCCAACCATCATACCCACCATAATCATGGTAATTCGGCGCAACACCTGGTGGGAGAGGCATTTGTGAAATGTCAGAAAAAATTAGATTATATTTCAATCTTGATTTTGGAAACAAGTTACATTTCTTGATTGATATTCTTTTCGACAATCCATTTTGTAAAATAATTTTTCGAGCTCTTAAGATAGCCTTTTGATCTAATTCGGTGCAATCGATATGACTAATTTGAAATAGTGCCACTCCACACAGTTCGGCGGGCAAATTTTCTCCGCATCCAACACTTAATGCGGAGCCTATTTGAATATCATTTGGCAAAAGATGCGCTCCTAAAAATAATCCGCTTGAAGGAGGTTTATTATCAATAATGGGAATAATAATTTTTTTTGAATAGTGTGGTCCTTTCAAGATACAACAATATTCGTTGCGTACACGACGTAAGTTAACATATTTTAATGGAGGGTTGAGTTCAAGCAATGCCATACGGCCACATATATTACATACCTTTTTATTCAAACGCAACCAAATTGAATTTGATAAGATGTTGTTAAACAGTTATTTGCGCTCGTTTGCCTCGTTCTTAATAAACCGAAAGGTGTGAAATTAACATGGATTTCGCCCAAACGATAGAGCCGTATCGCAAGCAAGTGGATGAAAAATTAGCCGACTACTTTGCCAAAAAACACGCGGATTTGAGAGAAACGAATAGTGAAATCGCCGAAGAAAACTATTTGGCGATGCAGAATTATATTTTAGGAAAAGGAAAACGATTGCGAAGCGTATGCGCACTGCTCGCCTATCAAGCCTGCGGGGGAAAAGAAAAAGAAAAAATGATCTTACCTTCGTTGAGCGTGGAGTTCTTTCACAACGCCTCACTCATACTGGACGATGTGATGGATGAGGACAAGGAAAGACGAGAAATCATTGCCGCGCACGAACTGATGGGAAAATGGTTCAAGGAAAAATTCAAGCAGAAGAAATACAAGGGGTATTTGTTCGCAAATGAACAATCGCGCTTCGCCGTGAGTATGAGCATGATTGCCACGGACATGCTATTCTCATTAGGATCGCAAACCATCTTGGACAGCACATTCGAACCTGCCAGCAAAGTGGCCGCGCTGAACGCGTACGAGAAAACATACCGCCTCGTTAACCTGGGACAAATGTTAGACGTGTATTATGAACACGAGAAAAATATCACTAAGGAGCAGTATTTGCGCATGGCCTATTTGAAAACCGGTGCATTATTGGGCGGAGCGCTTAAGATTGGTGGAATTTTGGCCGGAGCAAGCGATAAACGAGTGAAAGCAATGGATGAATTTGCCATGTATTCCGCAACCACATTCCAGATTCAAGATGACATTTTAGACGTCACTAAAGGAGCGGAAAAAGGACGCGAACTGGGAAGCGATTTGCGCAAAGGAAAAACGACCATCCTCGTGATTATGGCCAAGGAAATGCTTACGAAAGACAAGTGGAAAATTGTTGAGCGCGTATTGGGAAATGAAAAAGCCACGAAGAAAGACTTGGATGCGGCGATGCACGTGCTGCACAAAGAAGGAGTAGTGGAAGCAACGCAAAAGCTTGCTGAAAAATACAACGCACAGGGAAAGGCCGCGATTCGCCATGCCAAACCGGCGTTCTCGCAGGAACATGTAAAAATGTTCGATGCGTTTGCGGACTATTTAATGCACCGAAAAAAATGAGCTTATGAAACCAGTGTATTTAGCTACCGGACTCTTGCTCAATGAGCGCGGAAAAGTGCTTTTTCTCTTGCGCAGTCCAACATCCACGCACTGGCCGGGGGAATGGCAATTTCCCGAAGGAAAAATAGAAAAAGGAGAGACTTCGGAAGACGCCGTGAAACGCGAAATCAAAGAGGAAACAAACTTGAACGTACACAAAATTACTTTTTTAGGAAAACGAAGCGTTCAAATGACATGGAAGGATGAAGTGGTATTAGCGCACCGGGATGTTTTTCTCGTGGATTGGAGCGGAAGCGTCACATTGAGCGGGGAACATTCCCAATACAAATGGGTGGACTTGAAACAGCCGGAAATTAATTATTATAAGGGAACGAAAGAAATTTTAGAATTGCTTCCCTCACGAATTCAAACTTAATTGGCGCTGCGTCTCATCCTTGGTAAAGTCGAACTCATTCAAGGGTTTCAACACAAATGTACAATCACCCGGGCGCAACGCCATGCATTCCGACTCAACACATTCCACATTCGTCTCAAAATATGCCGTGTAAATGGCGGCAAGAATAGCGCGCGTGTAATGATCCACGGGGCGCATCGCTTTGCCTTGCAAAATGCGCGCGAGGGGAGAGTGTGAAACGACCACTACTGCGCGGTGGTTCACTTCATCAATTTGAATGTTTTTTGAGATGCCCCACCCGGAGGCGCCGAAGAATGCTTGGGCGAGATCTAAAAACTTTGGACGAGTAGCCCCGGCTTGAAATTTTGGAATGAGTTTTTTCAATGTCGAAGTTTTGTAGGCGTAATACACGGCTTTATTGATTACCGGATCATCCAGCTCCGAGAAACCCAACAAAATGTCCACGGGGACAATGACAAAAGGAATATCCAGCACGAAAAAATTGCTGTCTTTGAAACGCAATTGAGAAGTGAAAATAAATTTGTCGAAAAAATTATTGAGGACCATGCGTTAATGCTCCCCTTTCCAAATACTTTTTTTGATGGGATGAACAGATGGATGAGTTTTGGAAGAAATATTTTTTTCAGCGACATGATTTGTATTCAAATGATGCACGGGCTTAGCGTCCATCATCTCGTGCATGATGCGCAGGGTTTCCACTTCGTACGGCCACACAATCAATGCGTTGCCGAAGCGCTTGCTCATCACGTGTTTTTTTTCCACGAGCTTTTTCACATGATACACGACACGTGAACTCAACAGCCGTTTCTGGTCGCGCGTGGTGCATTCGTGTCCTAAAAATTCGGCGATCTCTAACGAGGACGTGGGCCAACGGGTTTTGACGATGCGGAGGACATTATTTTCCCAATCCGAAAGGGAAGGGATAGTGGCGGGAGTCGAAACACCCCCTAAATTGGGCATGCCTGAAAAGTATTGTGAAAGAGTTTGCGGAGGCATGTTTACAGGCAGAAATAAGTGCTATAAAAAGACTCGCTATTTTGGCATGCCAAAAAAGAAGGGTTTTAGAAAAAGAGAAAAAATAAAGAAAAGGGATTTAGGCCCCTTCCTTCTTGACTAATTAATGGCTATATGTCAGAGGCGGACAACTCGTCCACACCCACGTCTAACGCATCCAAATCGCTTTGGAGGCCGTCCAAATCACTGGCAGTAATGTCAGTGGATCCGGTTCCGGTGCCAGCAGTCAAATCGCCCACCACACTTTCTGTCGTGGGGGCAGCGACCGTGTTGACGGGCGGAGTTGTCGTGTTAACGGGTGCCTTGCTTTGCACGCAGCCCGAGAGCACGAGACTGAATAGGAGGAGAATGGATACTCCTGCAAGCGTCTTATTCATTCATCACCACTTCCTTGATCGTCTGTTCCATCATCGTCTCCTTCACCATCGGCTCCAGAGTCGTCGGTTTCATCTGATAAATCATCGGCTGAAGGGTTGTCGTCCGCCGTGATAGCCGCATCGGCGGCAACAGCAGCGTCAACCGCACCAACTACACTTGCGGCTTCCGCATCGGCATCCGATTCGTCTTCAACTTCTAATTCAGCTTCGTATTCGGCGTATGAATCATCATCCGCACCATTGTTTTCCACAAAATGCCGGTAATAGCGAACCATGACCTTCATGTCGTGCATGGCGTGGCGGGCCAAGACTTTCAATTTGACCAAATCATAGTGAACCGCTTTCAACGTGTCGCGGGAGGGTTTATCCTCATACGCGGCCCAGTCTGATTCGGTTAATTTGATTTGAGCAGCTAATCGTTCTTCATCCTTAGAGAGTTTCTTCACACCCGCCTCTAAACGGCCTGTGTTCAAACCTTCTGCATTGCGAGAAGCGATTAATGCCTCGAGTCGCGTGATGAAATCGCTCAAACGATTATTGACGCGCCCGGCAAGCTGGATTACTTTAGGGGCTTTTTCGGTAAAATCATTTTTCCGATGCTCAAAAATGGAATCATCGACATCCTTCTTATCAGCGTCTGAAATAACTGTTTTGTTTTGGAGGCGCTCCAATAATGCATTGAGTTTTGCCACCAATTCAGTATTCCCATTGGCTTCGGCCATCTTGATGGCCACTTCTAATCGTGCTTTGAACTTGGCAACGCCGTCTAATTTGTGCGCGTCGGCCACTTCTTTAGCGCGGTCTTCAACCGCTTTCATGCGCAAGCGCAATTCGGTGGAACCATCGCTGTTCATTTTCTCTTCGTAACGGATGCGCAATTGACTCAAAACCTTTTCGCGGTCAGCCGCTGAAAGGGATTCAATTTTTTTCAACGTGGCATCGTCGAGCCCGAATGCGGCCCAAACATCGCTGTCATCGCTAACCCAAGCAGGGGCATTTTCCACATTTTTGATTTCCAATTTGACTTTTTTAATAGACATGGCACGGACTTCCATGCGTTCTTTAATGTCATCATCTGACTCAATTTTGAATTTTAATTTCTCCTTCATCTCCTTCAAGGCTTCCTTTTCTTCAGCCGTGAGGACCGTCGTAGTCGTTAGACCGACTTGCGACGTCACTGTGCCTACTTGCGCCGTGACGAGACTTCCAAACAGGAAGAAAATCGACGCGAGGGCAAGAAGGACTGTATGTTTTCGATTCATTTTTCCTTCACTCTCCAGTATTGGCTACAATCCCCAATGCGGGGATGCATTAGAAGCAGAAGGGTAAACCCACATATATAAAGATGCTTTACAAACGCTTTATGGCTAACCATTATGCAATACGCCATACGAGAACACACGCCCATTTCCACGCTGCCTAAAGATTTGAGTGAGGTTCATCTGGTGCGGCCCATCTCTGCCAAAAAGATGATGGCCATCTTAGTTCAGTGCCCCGGGATATCCATGGTGGGCGCCTCCTCGAGCGTGGAAAAAAGATTGGCGCCGAAAACACGCGACGTTTTGCAAAAACATCATATTCACGTGAAACGGAATCACCGCCCCGGACGCGCGTTGAATGTGGACTTGGAAAAGATTAGATTGATTGCGGACTTGAGAAAAGACTTTTTGAGCATGCGGGAAATAGAAGCCAAGACGGGCGTGCCTAAGAGCACCATCCATTATTTACTCAAGAAAGCCAAACGGCAAAAAATACACAAAGGAAAGAATGTCATTTACGTTTAGCGAAAAAAACATTTATTTTGTTTTTCTTACCCGTTGTGGTCTGCGTCGACTATTTTTTAATGAAATTCCTGCTTTAGAGTAAATTCTTTCTAATAAAGTTTGATTCAATCGAGGGAATGATTCCTGGTTGTGAATAGTGACGTCCGCAATTCTTTGAAGTTCATCAAGTCCAATGGATTGACGAGCCCGATCAAAATCATTCACCCATTTTTCAGCATCTGTTTGAGATATTTTTTGGCGGAGAACAATACGTTCTAAGCGGGATTCTCTTTTTGCATCCATGTTAATTAGTAATGTTTTCGTTTTCGGTAACATTTCTTTGACAGTAATGTAGTCCTCCGGCCGATAAAGCCCTTCCACAATGAATACCTGATTTCTTTTCGCCATTTTCATTATGACGGGGCGAATACTTTCTATAACCGCTCTTGCTCCTCCTTTGGCAACTAAAAATTCAGCCCATGCGCGAGTTGTCAACCCTCTTTTCTTGGCTTCTAGTCCAATAAGATAGCTAACCGGAAGGACCGGAATTCTAAATTGTTTTCGAAGTAATTTGGACAAAGTTGTTTTCCCTGATCCGGTTAGGCCACTTAATCCAATTACAAGTGCAGGATGACTCATTTATTTCTCCTGACCATTTCATTCATTTCACCCTGGATGTTATCTAGAAGATCGAGCAGGTTCTGGAATTGAAAAAAAGGACGCACTTTTTCTGGCTCAATCCAATCAAATTTTTCTAGTTCTCTCGAATCAACCTTCAAATTTTTGGGGTCCTCCTGCAGTTGGATATAGTAAATTCCCTGGCGTATTCCTTGGAGTCCCGATTGTTTCTGCTTTTCTAAAGGCCAATCATATTGGTGAACAAATTTACTTTCGCCAATGACAGCGGATTTAGTAACATTGAGTTCTTCATGTAGCTCACGGAGAATAGCTTCGCGAGGCGTCTCCCCATTCTCAATCCCACCTTGAGGAAATTGCCATGAATCTCGATTTGGTTTTTTCGTAATCAATACTTTCCCTTTCCACATTACTATCGCTGAGACATTTTTCCTAAATTCCATAGTGTCCTCCATCATGACTTTCTGGTAAACGGTTGTATGTTGGTCAACTATTGCTTGGATATCAAAGAAATGCTTTCGTTGATATATATTTTTCCTTAATTTTTGATAAAAAGCATTGTTTGAAAAAAGACGATTGAATGCATTTTCATATTCATTAGTGGTTCTGCAAGTAATTCCAGTAGCATATTTAGCCACTTCTCCAACGAAAAAAGGTAGCTTGCTCGTTATAACCGGGGTTCCATGCGCATAGTTATCTAGCAAAACTCCGCTTTGGGAAACAGCAGCATAGGGAAGGATAGAAAAGTAGGCAGAGCAAATATTCTGATGATATTTTCGTGCACTCACTATTCCAAAATCCAAATGGATATTTTGATTTTGTCTTTTTGCAATATTGTCCACTAATTTATTCACATAGCGCAAACGATCATTCGTATTAGTGCTTTTTGGAATCCCGCCCACAATATTCAATCGGACGTCTTGGTATTTGCGGCGGATTCGTTTCCACGCGGCTAGAATGCGGTTAATTCCTTTTCCCTGATGAATTGATCCCTGGATAAGCACCATCTTTCTCATTTTCCTACTTGGTTCGTGTCGAATGTTAGGCAGGGGGAGTGGAATGTAGTTGGCTGCCCCTCCATTTTTCTCAACTTCGCCAACTTGTTGTGTGTTTGGAACAATAACAGTACATTTTTCACAGAGTAATCTATACGACTCCCTAAATTTTTTCTTATCACGTTTTTTTCCAAATAACTTTCCAAAATCAAAAAAAATTTGAAGAGAGTTATGAAAAGTAATTACCACCCTTCCACTTTTCCCCTTCAATTGATCAATAAATTTAACAAGGCTTCGATTATTGTCTGATAGTCCGAAACTCCCCCACTCATGCTGGATATGAATAATATCCGGATCGAGTGATTCTATTTTTTTTAATACGGCAGTATATCCTTTCTTCGAACTGTCTATGAGTGGGTAGACATTTTTTCCTTTTGCACCTTTGAATGAAATGACATAAACATCATTATTTTTTCGCAGTGCATCCACTAGGTCTTTAGTATCGTCAGCTATTCCACCAAATAGCGGTGGATACTTTGATAGAAATACTATTCTCATCAACATCTTGTGAACCCTTTCCAATAAAAAGACTAGGACAGTTTTCTCAGTGTGATAAAAGCTATTATTTTCGATTTTGGGAATACACTCGCCCTATCTCACAAAGCCCGCCAATCCATTGATTTTATTGGTCTTGGGTGGAAAATATTCAAAGAGAATGGGTTTCCCGGAAAAAAGAGTGATTATCTTTTAGCTCGAAAAAAGGCCGACATCACTTATTCTACCCAAAAGTCCGAAAAGCACAGGCTAGGGCACTATTATGCATGCATAGCCGAAGAGGCCGAGTGGAAAATCCCCTTTCGATTGTGTAAGAAAATGGATGATAAGTATTATGCAACATACATTAGCAAATTAACCATGGATCCAGATGGAGTAAAGCTAGTGAGAAAACTAAAAAAAAGAAATTATTTTCTCGGTATAATTTCAAATGGGCATCGCAATAATGTGATTCCAGTTCTCCAGCGTTATCAACTATATCACTATTTTGACACAATTTTGATTTCATTCAACATCAAAAGTCAGAAAAGCGAGTTAATGCCATTCAGAAAACTGCTTCGGAAATATTCTTTCAAACCGCATGAAGTTATAATGATCGGAGACCGTCGTGATGAAGACATGTATGCACGAAAGATTGGTATCCACACCATTTGGATCAAACGGAAAAAACTATATGAAGATCGAGCTATGCAGAAGCCAGATTTCACTATAATCAATTTGAGAGAAGTTGAAAATATTGTTGCTCGATTGAATCACGCGTGATTCATTTTTAGTAGTATTTCCACAATCTGAGCCGTTGTCTTAGAGATGGATTCATTTTCAATCAAATGAACGTTTTTTCGTTCGCTTGTCTTAATCAAATAATCTTGAATTTCAGTGATGTTTGTTACATCACAATTATCGATGACTCTTTTAGCATGAGTTTTTCCTTTCAACATGCGAATGTGTTTTTTCGAATTACTTACCTTGAGAATCACCAAAACGGTTCCTTTTACCCCATAAAATAGTTCAGGAAGTAGATGATTACCCTCAATGATTATGGATGTTCCCTCTTTCTCAGCACGCTTAATCACGCTCAGAATGTCCTTTCTGAGTATTTTTGCCTGACTCCGAATGGTTTTAACCGGGTCGTCAGATCGAAATGTGTAGGTAAATAATACTGGTTTGGATTCCTTTCCGATTCTATTTCGAACAATTTCTCGAATAAATCCAGTTCCAATACGATGAGCGATACCATATTTTTCTGAAACGGCCTTCCCAATCGTCGTCTTTCCTACTCCAGCCGTCCCGCCGATAAGCAAAATTAATGTTTTCATTGTTGAGCCACTTCCTTAAGAAGGCGAGAGTAAAGTAAATTACAAAACTCCACTATTTTATTTCTCGTTTTTCTATTAATTTCATATTTTTTTGATTTTCTAAAATTGTCAAGATCGACGAGTATTTTAGGGCTTATTTTCATTTTTCTGATACCATTGATAATCTCTCCACGACTGAACACAGACACCCCTTCATAATAGAGGAAGAATTTCGCAATGCAAAAACAGCACGAGTTGATTACTTTGAATGCTTCTTTATTATTTGGGATTGTTATTTTCCCGCGTAGGTACGTCTTCTCAATTGAAAGATATTTCTTTAGCTTATCAATAAAATAATTCACTGAGATAATAGCACTTAGCCGCTCGTCTCCATTGAATGGAGAAAGTTTAATTTTATTTTGATAAAAAATAGATATTCTATCTTTCAAAATCATGTGCAATGTCCATGCATGAAAGACACCAATTGGGTATTTTTTAGCCGCTTTAAGTTCCAACACAGTGTACAATTTGATGTCGATGGGAATGTCGTTTTTAGCAGATAATTCATCTCGCAGAGAGGAGATAAATTTCAAGTCATCCGCGGAGAAAGAATCTAGCACTAAAACGTAATCGATGTCGCTTAACAAATCAAAATCATCCGTGTTTCCAGACCCAATCAAGGCAATCAATCGAACCTTCTTACCAAATTGCTTGATAACTTCTTTTGTAACTGAATGAGATATCATTTTTATTATTGGTGAATACCTCATAAAAACCCTCAATAGATATGCAGCTTCGCATCTTTATCTTTCTCCCGCACGCGCGCTTGCAACGCGTGCGTGAATGCATCGAGAATAACACTCTCGGAAATGTAAAGCGGAAGACTCAATTGTGCGGCACGCGCGTGGCCGCCGCATGTTCCTTCGTGCGCGCTTGCGAGAGAGGGAAGAACTTTCATTGCATCAAACTGCAACAACGAATGGGCGCGGCCTGATACGCGCACGGCGCAAAACAAACCGTCTTTTCCGAGGAAAATGCCCAATGCCACGTCCGCACCCAATTGGATGAGTGCATTCGCCGCGCGCGAGTTGTGATACGGGGCATTCGTCGAGGCAAGAAGGAATTTTCCAACCGTAATTAATTTTGCGTCGCGGAGAGATTGAAATGTAACCACCGCATCCTTGAGTTCGAGCGGAGGAATGGCGCGCTCCATCAACTGTTCATACGTTTTCCCTGATTTGGAAAGGAGAAAAGAGAACGTGGAGAATGTTTCCGCATCCGCGACCGCAAACTTAGCCGAGTCGGTGAGAATGCCCACGGCGAGGGCAGAAGCCAGAGGCTTGGTGAAGTCTGAATTCAATTCAATACCTATTTGCGCAACCATCTGCGCGGCCGCCGCACTGGCGGGGCGGATGATTTTGATGACTTTGCCCGCGAATTCGTTTGAGGACGGATGATGATGGTCGATGATGATTAGTTTTCCAGAGAATTTTTTTAATTCACTTTCAAGTTCGCCCGCCTGCGTGGGAGAACGAAAGTCCACGCAGACAACGGTATCAAATGAGTGTAATGAATCGATTATTTTGGGTTGAATGGAAAAAGACGAGACGCGCTGCGTGTAGGAATCGTTTAATTTTTCGCATAAGCCCCATGTTGCGCGTGTTTTCTGTCCAAAAATGTGCGCAAGCGCGTACGCGCTTGAAAGCGTGTCCAAATCCGGCCGCGTGTGAGAAAGAAAAAGGATGTTTTTTCCGCTCAATTCTTTTTTTAGAATCGCGGCCTCTGGGTAAAATGTTCCACTCATGCGTGTGGAGACTAGTTTTGGAGGATATAATCTTGTGGGAGAAAAACGCCCCCATCAACTACTGCGTAGGTTTCGCAGCCGTTTCAATTTCAGTTTTGAGCGTGTTGAGTTTGTCCACGAGGGTTTTTTCTTGCTTTTCCATCGTTTTCAAACGGAGTTCTGTGTTTTCTTTCTGCTCTTCCAATTCTTTCTTCACTTCTTTAGCGTCGCGCGAAACGAGAATGGCTCCGGCGGCTTTGTAGACTTTTGTTTCTTTGGTGTTTTCCAATTCTTTGAGTGAAACTTCCAACCCATTGATGTTGGCCTGCATCTGCTGCTTCTGCATCGAGACGGACATGAGCATCTGTCGCTGTTTCTCGAATTCGTTGACCATTTCTCGAATGTCTTGAGCCATAGTTTGTTTTCTCCTTTTAGTGTTTTAACGATTGCAAATATCCAACCAACTTTCCATACGTGTCCTGCGAGGCTTTTACGTACGTTGCATCGGACCCTATACTAGTAATCTCCAGGCGACTGTTTTTAACGGTAAGCGTGGTGCGCGCCCGCTTTTCATGCGTGGAGCGTGTTTCGGGGGCGAGTGCTTCAAGAACGGCATTCGCTTGTTTGGCGGATGAAAATGATTTAATTGTTTTTTTAGTGAGCATGCGCGTCATGCAATTCACAACTTTTAACGGGCGATGACGCGCTTTTCCACAGGCGCGCGGACTTTATAGAAAACTTTGTTTCCGCAATTGGGGCAACGGATGAGTCCAATGGGGAGTTGATCCAAGACTTGCAAACACTTGTTGCATTTGTAGGCCATGACTTACGCCTCCTCGGGTGTTTCCATGTTTGATTTTGAATCGTCGTCTGAAACTTCTTCGGCTTGAGCTTCCTTCTTCTTGCTTCGTTTCGCGGGTTTCTCTTCCATCATCGAATCAATCTTTTCTTCGTCCGTCAACTCAACCTTTTTGGGAGGGCGAACAATGGGCTGCACGTTTGCGTCCACCATGGCAGACAATTCCGCGGTAAATGCGCGGGAGTCCACCATCTTTGAAATAATTCCACCCGAAAGGGTTTGAGGATAGAACGCTCCACCCGCGGATTTAGTGTTGCACTTGAAGCACATGAAAATTCCGGTTGAGATGCGTTGGACTTTCTCAAAACCACAATTGGGGCACGTGTGTTGTCTACGCTGTTTCTCTTCAATCGCCTCGTAGCGCTTTTTGACGGATACTCCGTATCGGGCGCCGAATCGCGCCGTGTGTCGTCGTGTTTTATTGGCCATAGTGTGTAATCCCTTTTTTAGTTCAAAATCAGCGGGTTATAGGTAAAACCGCCGAAAAACTCTTTTAAACCTGCTTGGATGCCCTTGGCAGACAACGCTACCAAAGGCCCTTTTGAAGGGTATTATCCGGCCTTTTGAAAAAGGCCGGCGAAAACCGTTTTTGATCAAACTTTTTCTAAAAGTTTGGGGTTCATCCCTTTAAAAGTTTTCTCAGCATTTTAGCGTTCTTCAAGCCCATTTCCACGGACTTGTCGAACTCGTCCAACGTAAAGGAGCCGGAGCCGCCTTTCTGGAACGCGGTGAGAACGCCCTTTTCGGTTCCGCCGAAAGAGAAGCGGGCGGTCATAGCCTTTTCTTCTCCTAAGTCAGCGTCCGCCAAAAGGTAGTCGCCCACCTTGTAGGTGGTGGAAAGCAATGGTTGGTTGGCCATCTTCAACATTCCATCGTATTCTCCGTATTGAATCACATTATCTTCTATTTTTGACAAACGAGTCGTATTCAGCGCGGCTAACGCGGCCATCGATGCCGCATCAAAAAGATTTCCATCATCATTCACGGCGTAAATGTCGATGAACAATGAAAGAACTTTTTCACCCTCAATGAGACAAAGCGCACCCAAGTCAATACAATGACTTTCTCGGATTGCTCGGTCAACCACGCGAGAGAGTTCCACTTCGTGCGTAGAGGGTGGTCCCACTTCGTTTAATGGTGACGCTAACGGAGTTAATTCCGCTCCCACCGAAATACTTCCTTCGTCAGGAGAATCCGGATACGGCGTGCCAACCGAAAACTTTGTTCCGGCGATGACGTCCGTTTTTCCCACGCGTACACGCGAAGAACCATTGGCGTTTTCACTCACGTTGACTTGAACGTCAATGTTTCTAAATTCATCTAGCGCACGGTTGCTCACGCGCTTTCCTGTTTTCAGCGACTCTAACACTTTGTTTCGCTGCAATTCCATCAAAATATCCATGTGTCCCATAGTTTTCACCTCAGTTTTTTCCTTCCTTTATTCCTTGCCTTTGTCGTAGGCTTCGTGCTCCGCGTCTGCGGTATCTTCGCCTTGCTCCGTGTTCTCCGTATAATCGGAGGAATCGAAGGACATGGGGTCCTTCGTCTTCATGGAGACGCGTTCATTCACATTCTCACTTTCACGATGGGATTTTCCATCCGTGTTCATGAAATCTTCCATTCCTGGAACTTGAACGGGCTTTTTGTTCTCGAACGATTCCTTGAGGGCTTTCTTCTGAAGCTCATACACCTTGTCCACATTTTCGGACGCGGTCTTCATCAGCGCTGAAAAATCATCAGGGGTTATTTCTCCATCCATCTGCAGCAGCGTGACATCCTTCGTGTTGGGAAGGAAGGCCACGGCCATGTCAACGGCATCCGGAGCGTCTTCTTCGTGTTTGTTCAAATCAACAATCCACTTTCCATCGGCCCGACCAACGGTGATTCCACTCACCATGTCACGCATGGGAATTCCTGCATCCGCTACGGCAACTGCGGCGGCTGTTAAGCACGCGATTCGAGTTCCCGCGTTGGCATCTAACACTTCGACGAAAATATCAATCGCCGTGTTGGGAAATCGATCCAAGAAAATGGCTTTTTCCAAC
This sequence comes from uncultured archaeon, assembly GCA_964363635.1. Taxonomy (GTDB): domain Archaea; phylum Iainarchaeota; class Iainarchaeia; order Iainarchaeales; family VGJJ01; genus VGJJ01. The sequence continues at coordinate 4,851 of CAYIIU010000024.1, read as the reverse complement.
GCTTCTCCGGAAACTTTGGAGATTTCACTTTCTCTACGTCCGGGACGGGGATTTTTACGTTCCGTTACGGAGAATGCGGCCATTCTGTATGTATATCGCACGATGGCGCGGTACGGATTGGCTTGGTGTTTGGGCAACACTTCGCGCGGACCATTTACGGAAACGAGAACTTTATTCTGTCCCCATTCCAAATAGCAGCTTCCATCCGCATTGGGAAGAACGCCGGCTTGAATTTTGATATTTCGCAAGTCGTTGACTCCGCGGCCGTCGACTCGTTTTCCTTTGGAGTCCACCCACCAGAGTTTCTCATCTTTACCAGCCTTTTTGGCTTTGGTTTCTTTCACATCTTTTGCCATATTTTTTCATCTCCATTTTCGTTTTTTTTTTGTAACTGCTATGACACTCATGTTCGAATTTAATTCGGGCTTTCCCAAATCGGTTTTGAATGGGTTTTCCCGAGGCTTCATTGCAAACCTTTCGTTTGCGATGCCAGCAAAGCACGCTTTGCTTGGTTTTCAAAAGGCTCATTCGAACATGGGGTCTTCATCTCCACGTACACGTGTTTCGCGTCTCGTTGTGTCGTCTCGAGGGAATCGTTTACGTCGATCGAATGCGGGCTTATCAAACGATTGCTTTCCGAAATCGCTTCCCACTTGAGGGTCGTCGTATTGCTTTCCGAAGCGGGGTTTGGGAGTGTATCCTTCATCCGAGTTTCGTTCTCCGAAACCGCGGTTGAATGAAGGTCGCGGACGAAAACCACTTGAACGGCTGTCACCAAATCCTCGATCGTTTCGCGGAGCGAAACCGCGGTCGGATCCTTCTCCACCCATACGTTCACGTCCGCCAAATCCACCTGAACGTGGGGGTCCGCGCGAGGGGCCTCGACTAAATCCTCGGTCGCCGCCTCCAAATCCTCCACTTGAACGGCCGCCACCGAAGCCTCCGCCCATTCTATCGCGTCCGCCGCCAAATCCTCCACTTGAACGCGGGCCTCTACTAAAGTTACCGCGCGGGCGAAAACCGCCACTTGAACGGCCTCCAAAGTCGCGTCCTCTTCCGAAGCCGCCGCCTCCGCCGGTGTAACCTGATTCAAATGCGTCTTCATTGCTCGGCCCCTTCGTGTCGGGCATTCCCGTACCTGTTTTTGCCGCGAGGAAGCACTGAATGTCGTGCGTCAAATTTTCCGCGTGGGAATATTCTTCAATCCGCAAAATGGTTTCCGCAGCGACTTGGGCGTTTCCGCCGTTAATCCAAACCAATCCATTTCGACCCACCATGATGCTTGAACCCGTACCATTTTTCACGGCATTCAACATCGAGGCATTTTTTCCAATGATGCGCGGCACTTTCACCGGCGTCACGGAAACAACTTCTCCCTCGTTGAGCGGCCTAACCATTCCTAAATCGGCTTCGTTCATCTCATTGACTTTCACAATCTTGGCTGAAATGACGCTTCCAACTTTCAAGGGTTCGCGCATGTCCTTGTTCGAGACAAAGCTGGAGTAGAATGAATTGATTTCAATATCATACCCCGCAAATTTTTCATTCTTGACCACGCCGATAACGACGTCGTTTTCCACGGGCAAATACTTGCCCCGCAGCGGAACGACTGAAATTCGGTCGTCGCTTTCATTCTTGATGCCGAGGCAGTCGGCAAATATTTTTCCATCGCGTCCGAATGTGTGGACGCCTATCTGTTTGTTTTCTTCCGTGAGAAGCTCTCCCGGAACGACAATTTCTTTGCTCATCGGTTTTTCACTCCCTCTTTCGATTAGTGTCATTTTTTGCTTGTTTTTGGTTTTCATTTTTTCTTGTTTCATTATTTTCATTTTCCTTTTGTTTTTTTTTCGTTTTTGATTAAACTTTTTCTAAAAGTTTACGCACCTTTCTCCACGAGTTTTGTCACGACTTCTCCGTGAGTGGCATGGTTGAGCTTTTCGAAAAGCTCCTGCTTCATTCCCCCGGGGATTTCTACGACTGTGATGAGGCTTCCGTCATTCTGCCATTCTTGGGTTTTCATCCCGTATTTGTGCAACACATTCAACGCGGGGCCCGTGTATTGCACCGGGACTTTGATGGCGATTTGGATTTTGTCCATGGAAATAGGCAAGAGTGTTCGAAGCTTGGGAAGAATTTCATTCACTTGCGCGGGAATGTCCTTGAACTCGTCGATTTGAATTTTCAATTCTGCGAGGGCGGTTTCGATACGCAACGGGGGGTGCGGCGCCTGCGTTTGGGGGTTGATGGCGTTCTTGGAAATAAACTCCACAATAGCCTTTCGCTTTTCTTCCTTGAGAGTGCGTCGTTGTTCCGTGGTGAGCTGGACTTCTCCGTCCTTGATTATTTTGAGAGCGATTTGACGAACGTCCATGGTGCCAAAGGCTTTGATTATTTGATCTTCCGTTTGGCGCTGGCTCTTTTTGGCATCCTCGTAAATATCGTCGGTTGCGAGCAAGTCGTCCATGTTCACGGGCTGTCCCTTCTTGAGCTTGAGAGCTAAATCAGGGTCGACGAGTATTTCGAAGTGCACGCCCGCGTGCACGTATTTGGCCACAATGGCCTCTTCCAATTTTACCATATTTTTCCAACACTTTCCCGCTCAACTCGTGAGCGTGTTTTTTGTTTTCCGTTTAGAGGGCGTTGCCCGTTTGGCTGTTATCTGCTTTTTTGTCTGTTTGGCTCTTGCTATTATTTGCTGTCTGCCGAGGATTTGTCCGCTTTGGGAGTTCCCACCACGGCTTTCAACTCATTCTTGTCCATGCGCATGAACGACTTGTCTTTGTCCACAAAGCCAAAGTCGACGCGGTCCAAGCTTAATCGCTGATTCTTAGGCAGGCCCTGCTCGAGTGCACTAAACACCAATTTCACAGCCTGTTCGCGGGTTAAGTTTGACTGGAAGTTTTTCTCAAAAAACTCCATGGCTTCCTTTCGGCCTGCTCCTATTGCAACGGCCATATACTCGGCTAAAGCACCGGAAGGTTCGGTTTCAAATAAACGTGCACCCGTTTCATCCACTCCGCCGATGATGAATGAAACACCAAAGGGGCGGGTTCCACCATATTGTGTAACCGCTTGCATGTTTCCAGAGATGTCTTTGGATAATGTTTCAATGTGGATGGGCTCGTCGTAATGCATGACATTCTCTTGGGCTCGCGCGCGGGCATCCTGAATAAGTCTGCGTGCGTCCCCCACTAATCCGGCTGAAACGGCGCCGATGTGATCGTCAATCTTGAACAATTTTTCAATGGAATCGGGTAACATGAGTTTGCTGGTAACATTCTTATCCGCGCCGAAGACAACACCGGACTTGTACACGCACGCCGCGCCGGTCGTTCCCTGCTGAACGATTTTTGAGGCGTATTCCACTTGATACAATCGCCCATCCGGGCTGAACATCGTTGCTGAACGGTCATATGCCGCACTTTTTGCTGAACCGGGGTACATATTACTCACACTCGCTTGGGACGATGCCCATTTTCACACTTTTAATTGGGAACAATAACCTATGAAGTCGCTATTCCTTTAAAAGACCGCACACCGGCGGTCGAGCGGAAGATAGGGTTCCTGCTAAAGCAGGAACCCAGACGAATTAATGCTGTTCTGATTGCTTTTGGACTTCATCAGATTCCTTCATGGTTTTAGAAATAGTTGAATAATCCGCAATACTCCTGTACGTGGGACCTGTTTTTTGAAATACTGCTTCCCAAAAAGAAGGTTTCAAAAAAAGCCAAAAATCATCCATTGATTCTTCACCCTCCCTTTCAATTTCACTCATAGAAACCCGGCCTCAGCGTCTTGAGTGTGCCGCTCGTGAGCTTGGTCCGCACCACGGCTTTTTTTCCATTAAAATCTGTGAGTAACGTGAGAGCGGAAATAATGCTGTCCTTGGACGTGTGGGCGCAGCGGACAATACCCTTTCCTTGTTTGGGGTCGAAGACGATTAATTTGACGCGATGCAACGGGAGGCCTAACACCCCAAAACAACGAAGCATGTGCTGTCTGAGAATTTTGGAAAATTCTTCTTTGGGAATGAAGGGAAACCCCTCCACCGCGAGGGTGAATAAAATATACCTTTTTTTTCCCCGCATACTCAAGGGGATGGTCGACACGGATTTTTTTTGCATTTTCATGACTCAACCTTTCCTTTTCTCGTTTATAGATACCATTGCACGCTCAACGAATCAACACCTAAATAGCCCGCCCACGCGGCCTTGTCTTCGCCGGACAAACGTTCTTTTTCGCTTGCAGCGAAACTGGCTATGCTCAAAGGGATTTTTGATTTCTGTAATAGTTGTGCGAGCTTACGATATTCTTGCAGCGAGGAAGAATCTTTTGACTGGAATGCACGCTGCAACTCGGGAAGCGAGAACACGACACTTTTTCGTTCCTCGTATGCTTTTCCCATCCAACCAAAATCAATGATGGGCTGTGAGCCGCGCAGCGCGACAAAAACTATTTTCACGCTGGGCATTTTGAACACGTCAAACGAACTCTGCAAATTGTGCAATTGTAAAATCACGGGAATTTTGTTCGAGGCGCAGCGCTGGATTTCTTCCCTATTTGTTTGCGTAAGAAAAACCATCTTTTGATGATTGATGAACGTATCTTTTTGCGCCTCACTTGAACTTGCGTACAAAATTCCCAATGGATTTGTTTCACCTGACGCGCCGGAAGGAAAAACTAAATCGGAAACGGATTGGAGGCGCATGAAGAAGTAATTAGGAAGCGGAGTTTAATTGAATTCGTTTTTGAAAAAGAAAATCAAAGAGGTATTGCGAAAAGCAATACCTCGGGGACGACCCGCCAGATGTCAATGGCGAGTTATTTGCCTTTTCGATCGTGCGCGCGCAT
>CAYIIU010000023.1:0-21630 GCA_964363635.1 uncultured archaeon | reverse complement strand
AGCCTGGGAGAGCACATCGCTGAAGACGATGGTGTCGCGTGTTCAAATCACGCCAACCCCATGGCCAGTTTCGTCTGGCCGTTGCGATATAGAGGTATCGCTTTGCGATACCTCGGCTTTTCTTTTTGACTGGGAGTCTACTTTTTCTTTGGCAAAGAAAAAGGAGTGCGTTTGAATCACGCCAACCCCATTATTTGTGTGTAAGGAACATTGGCAGGCAAATGTCACGGGCGTTCCTGCTTTGTTATAATCAGCTGTAATCTCTTCTCCTTTTTTGATTTTTTTGATAGCCACATCTCCCAACTTTGTTGATTTGGTGTTGGGCCTACATGAATGATTTACAAAGCGTTCCGGTGATTGATGTAAAATATATTTTTTCCCGTATTTATCCACATGGTCTTTTTCTTTTGTCGAAAGTTTTTCCATTTCTTTTTTAGTAAGAAGATTGGATAAATTCCATTTCAGAACAAGTTCGCCTTTTTTGAAATCACGTACGGCAAAAACGCCTTTACCGTGAAGGGGGGATTTTTTTACAACAATGTTTTTCATAGTCAAACTAAAACATCGTGACTATTTCAAGTTTCTCATCTGCGGAAAGAGTAACACGTCGCGTATCGTCGGTTGGTCCAACAAGAGCATGCACATTCGATCCATCCCAATTCCTAACCCTCCGGTGGGGGGCATTCCATATTCCATGGCGCGGAGAAAGTCTTCATCCACGGGCATTTCTTCTCCTTTGGCGCGTCCTTCTTTGGCTTGTTTTTCTAATAGTTCGCGCTGCTTCTGTGCATCATTCAATTCCGAATACGCGTTGCACATTTCCCACCCATTGATGAATGATTCGAAGCGTTCAATGAGCCCTTTCTCGACCCGGTGCTCTTTGCACAAGGGCACGGTTTCATACGGATGGTCCATCAAGTGCGTGGGTTGAATCAAATGTTCTTCTGCCACGGCTTCGAACAATTCATTGATGATAAGTCCGCGCAGCTTGGGATTTTCCATCTTCTTTCCTTTTTTCGCGATAATGTCGAGCATTTGTTGGTCCGTCAAATCGTCCACGTTCACGTCGCCGTATTTTTTGATGGCTTTTTTCATGGGCAATCGTTCCCATTTCTGTGACAAATCGAATTCTTTTCCCTGATACACAAATTGTTCCGTCCCGTGCACCGCGATGCATGCTTCGCGGAATATTTCTTCGGTGAGTTCCATGATGTCCGTGTAATCGGCGTACGCCCAGTACGATTCCATTGTCGTGAATTCCGGGTTGTGCGTCTTGTCAATGTCTTCATTCCGAAAGTTTTTGCAAATCGTGTACACTTTCTCCATATTTCCCATTGTGAGTCGTTTGAGATACAGTTCCGGCGACACGCTCAAATACATTTCTTGGTCTAATGCGTTCGAATGCGACGTGAATGGACGGGCGTTGGCTCCGCCGTACAAGGGTTGCAGTGTGGGGATTTCCACTTCCACAAATCCTTGTCGATCCAACACCGTGCGTGTGGCTTGAATGATTTTGGCGCGGTTCACAAAAACCTTTTTCACGTCCGGATTGATAATCAAATCCAAATACCGCTGTCGATACCTCGATTCCACATCCGTGACGCCATGCCATTTGTCCGGCATGGGGGCAATAGATTTACTGAGTAAGATAATGTTCTCAGCTAATACACTAAGTTCGCCGCGCTGCGTGCGGATTATTTTTCCTTCTGCTGCAGCGTAATCCCCCGCATCCAACAGCGGAAATAATTCAAATGTTTTTTCCGAGGAAATCCCTTGTTTCAGTTGCACTTGTATTTTTCCCGCGTCATCGTTCAAATCAATGAATGCCAGTTTTCCAAATCCTCGGATGCTCATGACTTTTCCGCAGACTTTGGCTTTCACATTCGACTCTTCTCCATTTTGCAGGGAGCTGAATTTTTCTTGAATCTCCCGTGAAAGGTGTGTGCGGATATATTGATACGGAAACGGGTCCACTCCCTTCTCGCGCAATTGTTTAAGCTTGGCGATTTTGCTTTCCCTCAGTTCTTCGTACGTGGTCATACTAGACTATTTTGCCTTCCTGCAGGCTTAAAAACAGAGGCATGGGTCGAAATTATTCCTACTTTATTTTGTAGGTGCGGTATGTTTTGCCGTCTTTTGAAAGTGAATGGATGCGTTTGAATTGGAACCCATTTTTGCGAATTAATTTTTCGAAGAAGAAAAAATCGGCAAAATTGGCCCAAGAGGCGTAGATTCTTCCTTTAGGGGCAAGATATCGGCGGGCTTTTTTGAAAAATCGCTTAATGGTGGTGTGGTTTTCATCTAACATTGATTTTTCGATAAAATTTCGAGCTTTTTTGTCCGTGTAGGGCGGGTTGAGTATGATTACGTCAAACTCTTCTATTTTTACCGGAAAAATGTTTGCACAAACGGCTTTCATTTTTCGTTCGAGTTTATGCATATGAATATTTTCATTGATATTTTCAATGGCTTTTGGATTAATGTCCGTTGCCATGATTTCGCCCGCTTTTAGTGCACAAAAGATGGAGATTGCCCCCGTTCCCGCAAATGCTTCCAAAATTTTTTCGTGCGGATAAACTCTAATCGATTTAATCAACAACTTGGTGTCTGATGCTGGGTAAAATACTCCCGGATTAACGCGGATCTTTTTGCCAAGAATTTTCTTTGTATACGGTTTCTCACACGTTCGCATCTTCTCCATCTTATTTCGTTGGAGCGTGATGATGTGTTGCTCGGATTTCCTCCTATCACACATTCTTATATATGTCTCCGCTTCCCAGTATTTGCATCCCTTTGCTCGTAATTTGGATGGGGTGCAACTCTTCCGAGTGGTGCGTGGCCCGTAGTTTACGTATGTGCATCGTCCGGTTGCTCTGGCTTCCCAATCCTAAATAATGCAACGCAAACACACCGTCCACCACAAATTCTTCCACGCCATACTTGGAAAATTTATTGCTCCCTTCTTCCATCTCACTCACCAACAATGAGGTGACCCCGGTGCGTTCGAGCATGTAGCTCACTTTCAATATGGCCTTGCGCACTTCATTCGTATTCTCGAAATTGATTCCCAGTGCGGGCAATGAATCGATGACCACGCGTTTGGCTCCTATCCTCCGGGTGGTGCGCATGATTTCCAATAAGAGCTTGTCCAAGTCGAATCCGGTGGGCATGGAAAAGGATTCATCGCTCGGCAAACCAATCTTGGCGATGCTTCCATCAATCATCTCAATCAAATTATCGTCTTCCAGTTTTCGTATGTCCCATCCGAATGACAGCATATCCTCGCGCAGCAAGGACGGGCGTTCATCCAATGTCACGTACACGCCGGGCTGTTTGTACATCATTGCCCCGTTGTAGATGAATTGCGTGCAGAAAATGCTCTTTCCGGTTCCCGTGGCCCCGCTCACCAAATAGCTTCGTCCTTCGGGCAGGCCCCCTTCGATGAGTGCATCCAGTCCCGTTACTCCAGTGGGTATTCGGTTCATGTTCCGAGTATTAATTTGGCTTCTTTTAAGCCTGCCTTCTCCCCGCTCCCGAGTGGGTTGTCTCTCGTTGAATTGGTGCTTAATTTCCCTGTCCTTTTGATTTGGAATTAAAAACCTGCAACCTGTATTATTACTAGTCATTTTTTCCATGTGGAGGTAATATTATGACAGAAACATTGGGAGAGCACTCGCACCATGCTTCCAAAAGCGATGGTTTTTCAGCGTACGTGCTTCCATTGAGTATTTTGCTCGCAGCCGTGATTATTGGTTATTCGCTCGTTGCCAGCTCTGCTGCCCTTGCAGCCGGTTTAGGAAATTTGACGATTTCAGGCGCAGGAGCCAATGCTCCCTCCGCCGCGGTCGTTCCCGACCCTAGTCAGGGTGCGTTGCAGCCCAGTCCTACGTTAACGATGGCCCAGCTCGCCGCCACCGATTATGCGGGTAAGATTGGAAGCGATTCTGCTCCCGTCGTGATGGTTGAGTACTCGGACTTTCAGTGTCCTTTTTGCCGACGCCATTACGAAGCTACGCACAAAGACCTTGTTACAAAATACGTGAACACGGGGAAGCTTCAGATTATTTTCAAGGATTTTCCGTTGAGCTTCCACCCCTTCGCTGCACCGTATGCGAATGCCGCTCGCTGCGCTGCGGAACAGGGAAAGTATGTCGAGATGCACGACAAGATTTTTGATGAGCAAACAATAATCGACCCCACCGGAGCAACCGTTTCGTCCGTGACGAATGGTGATGTGAAGGGTTGGGCTTCCGAACTCGGTTTGAATGTAAGTCAATTCAACACGTGTTTTGACGAGAGCAAATACCAGAGCAACATTGATTCCACGTTTGCGGAAGGTTCGACTCAAGGCGTTTCCGGAACTCCTTCATTTGTCCTCGGAAAGCGCGATGAGAAAGGACAGTTAATTGTGGGTGCACAGCCCGCTGCCACCTTTAACGCGGCCATCGATAATTTGCTTGCGTGAGTAAATATCTCAAATACATTTAGTGCGGGGCGCATTTTCGCCCCCACTCCTTTTTATTTTCATTCCACGTTCAACTCGTATGCGTTTCTCCGTTGTTCTCCTCGCTTTCATTTTCCTCATGTTAATCGTCTCCGGCTGCGTCAATTCCAAGTACGCGTCGCGGGACACATCGCAAATCGCTCCCACGAGTATTCGCACGTTCCAGTTGATTCCGGGCGCGAATGACATTTGTTTAGAAGATGGAAAGCCCATCATCCGCATGTTTTCCACTACCATTTGCCCGCATTGCCGCTGGATCAATGAAACGTTCAACGGAGTCATGGAAGAGTACATGTCGGCTAACAAAATAGTCGCCTACCATTGGGATGTGGATCAGGGCAACAATCAATACACTCCGCAGAAAGAGACTTCCCTTCCCGCTTCCGAAGTGGAGTTGCTGAAAAAGACTAATCCCGATTTGAGCGTCCCCACCTACATTTTCGGCTGCAAATACTGGCGCGTGGGCAATCCGTATGAATCCGCCGATGATTTGGACGCGGAAGCGGGGGAGTTCAAGGCCGTAATTGAGAAGCTATTACAAGAAATTAAGGATTAATTTCATCCTGCTGCATATCCCTATTCACTATTATCTACTTAAAAAGGGGCCAATTTACCCCGTAATCCCGGCATTATTGTTTAAAAATTTACGTCAAATAACGTTCTTTTTGGCCCATACTTTCAATTAATTAACCCTGTTCCGCTCTACTTCTGGTGTTTGAGGTTCTCTCCATGTCCCAAGTAACCATCTATTCCACCCCCACCTGCATCTACTGCAAGTTAGAAAAGGAGTTTCTCACCGAGCACAAAATTTCTTTCAAAGTGATTGACGTTTCCGAAGACTCGCAGGCCGCGCAGCAGATGATTATGAAGTCGGGACAAAGCGGCGTTCCCGTGACGGAGATTGATGGAAAAATAATCGTGGGCTTCGACAAGCCCGCGCTGAAGAAGATGTTGAAATTAGCCTAGCGTTTTTTCTTCTTTTTTGTTTTCTTCGTTGTCATTTTCTTCGCGGTCTTGTTCTTCTCTGCCTTTTTCTTTGCGGTCTTATTTTTCATCGCATTATTTTCGCCCTCATACTCGACGCAGTGCAGCGGCGGTTTGAGGCAGAATTTTTCAAGCAATTCGATGCAGTGTACAATGTCCGTTTTGCTCGCAATCGAGTGTGTAGTGTGGATGTTGCGCAAACACACTCCCATCGACGTGGCAGGCACGCCCCCTTTGGAGAGTGAAATAGTCAATGCGTCCGTTGTTCCAAAATTGCTCACTTCCAGTTGGATGGAAATTTTGTTTTTTTTGGCAATATCCCTGAAATGATTATTCAAGCACGTGTTTCCAATCATCTCATCATCCTTCATGGTAATAACCGGCCCTTCTCCCAAAATCTTTGTGGGTTCCTCATTCAAATCGTTGGCATTGCTCACGTCCACGGCCACTGCCAAGTCCGGGTCAATCTGATACGTGGATACCTTCGCGCCGTACAATCCCACTTCTTCCTGCACCGTGAACACGTAATATATTTCATGAGAGCTGTTGCGCAGGCGTTCGGCTAATTCCACCAGAATAAAACACCCGATTCGGTCATCCAGCGCTTTTCCCGCAATGAAATCGGGGTTTCCAATCGAGTGGTCTGTTTTTTCCAAGCTCAAATACGACCCCACCGTCACGTTTCTTTTTTCCAATTCCTTGAATGTTAGTCCCGTGTCCAAAAAAACATCATTCATGGTGGGGATTTGCTCCATTTCATAGTCGTTGTTGATTTCTTTCGTCGAAATAATTCCCTTCACCGGTCCGACGCTTCCCAAGATGCTTACGGTTTGTCCGATGACATTGATCGAGTTTACCCCCCCTAATGCACTTACATACATTCTTCCCGTGTGTTCCATTCGTTTGACCATGAGTCCAATTTCATCCATGTGCGCGGCCAGCATTATAGATGGTTTTCGTCCTTTTTTGTGGCAGATTAAATCGCCCATTTTGTCCACGGAAATAACATCCACAAATGGTTTCATTTTTTCGCGTATGTAATCGCGCACCGGCCCTTCATTTCCCGATACGGCTTCAATGTCAATGAGTTCGTGGAGCATTTTGAAATCGAGTTTGGCCATAGTTGTTTTTCCTCATTCACTTTTTTCGAATGCTTTTTGCTACGTCTTCAATGACGTCCATTCCCTCATGGATTTCCTCGCTTTTAATGTTAAGCGACGGACTCATACGGATTCCACTCCATCCGCACCCTAATACAATAACTCCGCGTTGGAAGCACTTCTCGCGGAACGCATTGCGTGTCTTTGTATCTTCCAAATCAAATGCCTGCATGAGCCCCAATCCGCGGGGGTGGTGAATTGTATTCGTCTGCGCGTGAATTTCCAACATGCGTTGGTGAATCTCTCCCCCCATCCGTGTGGCATTTTTCAGCAGTTTTTTCTTTTTGATTTCGCGGATAATTGCCGCACCCATCGCCATGTCTAGCACGTGCCCGCCGCCCCACGTGGAAGAAATGGCACTCCCTTCACTCGGGAACATGCTTTTTTTGCTCACCGTGGCCGCGACTTGCAGTGCTTTGGCGCACGTCTGAATATCCGGCGTAATTCCATAATGTTGATACGCCCACCACCGCCCAGTTCTTCCCATTCCGCTCTGCACTTCATCGCAAATGAGGGGGATTCCATACTTCTTCGTCGTTTTGCGGATGTCGGTGGCCATTTTCTTGGGCGCGGGGATGTATCCCCCTTCTCCTTGTACGCTTTCCATGATCACAAATCCAATTTCCGATGGGTCGTATTCCCGTCGAATCAAATTCTCCAGTACTTCACTCGCGTCTTCCGTGTAAGGGAGTCTTCGTGCAGGCAGTCTCCAGTATTGTTTGACTTGAACGCTGCGTGAATTGGTCATCGACAACGCTCCCGTCGTGCGTCCGTGCCATCCATTTTCAAATGATATTCCCACACGCGCGTTGGGGTTTTTCCGCACGGCAATTTTCATAGCGTTTTCATTCGCTTCCGCTCCGGAGTTAATCAGAAATGCCGCGTCCATGGGTTTAGGCACCACTTTCAACAATTCTTCCAACAAATGCGCGTGCTGCGGCACCGCAAAATCCTGTCCGCCGTATTTTATCGGTGTAAAGTTGGAATGTTCCTGTAGAATTTTCACCATCGCGGGGTAATTGTACCCCAGCGGGTTGCTCGCAATCTGTCCGGCGAAATCTAGGAAAACGTTTCCGTCTAAATCCGCAAAGTGCGAACCTTTTCCTTCTCCCGAGTGCACGTACGCGTGGTCAAACCCAAACGCTGCATTATTTTTCTTGAGCGAATTCAATATCGCTTTGGATTTTGGTCCGGGCAAGGTTGTTTTGATGGATATTTTATTCATCTCTAATCAATCCCCTGCGCTTTCTGCAATTTTCCGGAATAGTCAATATAAACCGTTTTTTCTTCGCTAAATTCATTAATTCCGGTCCATCCCGCCTCTCGCGTGCCATTTCCCGTCTGTTTCACTCCGCCGAATGGCAAATGCACTTCCGCTCCAATCGTAGAAGAATTCACATACGTAATCCCCGCATCAATCTTCTCAATTGCGTGTATAGCATTCGCAATGTCATTCGTGTAGATGCTCGAACTCAATCCGTATTCCACACTGTTGCACACACGAATCGCTTCGTTGAGTGATTTCACTGAAATAATACTCAATATCGGTCCGAATATTTCCTCTTGCGCAATACGCGCATGCGGTTTGACATGCGTAAAAATGGTGGGTTGAAAAAAGAATCCCGGCGCGTCCACTGGAGCACCGCCGCACAGCAATTTTCCTTCTTTTCGCCCAATGCTTGCGTAGCGAATGGATTTCTCCACGGCTTTTTCATTAATCAAAGGGCCAACATCCGTACTTTTAACACGTCCATCGCCCACTTTCAAATTCAATGCGCGCTTCACGAGTTTTTCTTCCAATTGTTTGACAATTTTCTCGTGCGCAATGACGCGTGAACATGCGGTACAACGTTGTCCCGTCGTTCCAAACGCACTCCAGAGAATTCCATCAACTGCCAAATCCAAATCCGCGTCGTCCATAACAATAATTGCATTCTTTCCGCCCAATTCCAAACCAATTTTTTTTATGCCTGCATTTTTTACAATCCATTCCCCCGTCTCTTTGCTTCCCGTGAATGACAGCGCCCGAATTTTAGGGTTGGTGACAATCTCATTCCCAACTTCGCTGGCGCTTCCCGTGACTAAATTCAATACTCCAGCAGGCAATCCTGCTTCTTCAATTATTTTTGCCAAATCAATTGCCGTGCGCGGCGTATCCGAGGATGGTTTGAACACGATGGTGTTTCCGCATACCAACGCGGGAGCGATTTTCCACGCGGGAATCGCCATGGGAAAATTCCACGGCGTGATGAGTCCAACCACCCCCACGGGTCGGCGTATCGTGAATGCCATTTTGTGTTTGAGTTCACTGGGCGTGGTATGTCCAAATAGTCTGCGTCCTTCGCCCGCCATATATTCAAACACGTCAATGGCTTCCTGTACATCCCCGCGTGTTTCTTTCAAAACTTTTCCCATTTCCTCACTCATATTTTCGGCTAGTTTTTCTTTATTTTTTTTTAGTATGTGTGAAACTTCAAACAGATATTCTGCTCGTTTGGGTGCAGGAGTGCTTGACCACTCTTCAAACGATTTTTCCGCTGATTCGATGGCGTGTTCTACATCCTTCTTCGTGCTCGCTTGAAACGTTCCAATGCTTTTTCCCGTTGCGGGGTTGAGCGAGTGGAATGTTTTCCCGCTGCGCGAATGGGACCATTTTCCCCCGGTGTAATTGAGATGCTCCGCCATGGTAGGGCCAGCCCGTTGGGCTATATATGCATTCGGCCTCCATTCGCCTTTTGGTCAAGTCGGCCCTTTAGGCTTATAAAGGTATTATAGCCCTTCTTTAGTATGGCTATCGATATATCGAAGGTCAGTATGTTGGAGCTGCAAGTCTTGTGGTACCTTTCCAACCAGAACCAGCATGGCTACGCGCTCATCCAAGATCTTTCCAAACATCGTTCAAGTCCATTGACAGCTGGGACTCTTTACCCGCTTCTCACCCGTTTCGAAACGCAAGGATTAATTCTCGGAAAGCAGACCGGTGACCGAGACAAGAAGGTGTATGAAATCACTTCCGAAGGGCAAAAAATGCTCGACAAGCTCGCGTACGAATTCATCGAAACGTTTGACGGTATTTACACGAAGTATCATTGTTCCGGCTGCGCGCACTTTTTGCACGATAAGGAACGCTTAGGCATCACCGAAGTGATTCGCAAGTAAGATTTGAAAATGAAGAAGTGAAACAAACTCATGTCCAATACGAACACACCGCTATTGTCCGAGAAGGAAACCACTCAAACACTTGTCGAGCTTGACCGCGATGTATTTGACCACTCCGACACGGAATCGCACACGTACAAAGCCAAGCCGGGCTTGAGCGAAGAATTGGTGCGTGAAATTTCCAAACAGAAGAATGAGCCTCAATGGATGTTGGATATTCGCTTGAAAGGTTTGCGCGCGTTTTTGGAAACGCCCGTTCCCACTTGGGGTCCTGATTTGTCCGCGTTGAAATTTGATGAAATTATTTATTACGCGCGCCCCAACGCTAAAGGCGAAAACAATTCGTGGGAGGAGGTTCCTCCTGAAATAAAAAAAACATTTGACCGATTAGGCATTCCTCAAGCGGAACAGAAATATCTCGCGGGCGCGGGAGCGCAATACGATTGTCTTGCAGAAGATACTCTAGTTTACACTAATCCTGAAGGGGCTAAAAAAATTAAGAATGTTAAAATAGGGGATAACGTTTTTGCATATGATGAGAAAACGAATCAAATTACGCGAAGTAACGTTTTAGCTGTTATTGATAAAGGTAAACGGGAAATTTTTGAAGTAAAAGTCGGAGGAAGAACAGTCAATGCAACTTTTAATCATCCTTTTTTGACTCTGGCCGACCATCGAAAACCAGGACGTCGACGTGCGCGGTATCAAAAAGAATGGAAATATTTGAACCAATTAAAAGAAGGCGACTTAATTGCTATTGCAACCAATCTCCCTGATTTTGGGCAATCCTACAAATTACCTGTTGTTGAGGTTAAGACAATTGGCAGAGGAAAAAATCAAACTGGTAAAACGTATAGCCTAGATTTTACAAAGAACTACAATAAAGTGAGAGTGCCCGAAGCAAGCTCCGAAGATTTAATGTGGCTATTAGGATTTTATCTCGGAGATGGTTTTATTCATTATGAAAAAAATAAAGATAAAGCAAGAATTGAATTTGCAATACCTGCTGACCAGACCCAACTTCGAGATGAAGTAAAATCAATAGTAAAAAAACTTTTTGATTACGAGATAAAATCAGAAGACAAAGATAGAATAAGCATTAATTCTACTATTCTAGTGCGTTTTATTGAAAAAATTGGTCTTAAAGGGAAAGCTGTAACTAAAGAAGTTCCGCGTTGGATTTTTACCATACCAAAAAGTGAAAAACTTGCATTCTTAGCTGGCTACTTAGACGCAGATGGAAATGTAAGAAATCATAAAACAAGTAAAGATGTTGTTTTGACGAGCATAAACATCCCAATATTAGAGAAAATGAAGCAACTCTGCGTTTATTGTGGGCTTCAAACCTCGAAAGTTACAACTTTCACTTCAAAACACCCTGTTGATAAAGCAAGAAAAATGATTGGTCACCGATTGCATATTTCTGGAAATACTGCTATTATTCCAAGTAGGCACCCAATGAAAAGTGAAAGATTGAAACTGAAAAAGTATTACGGGAAGTTTAATTCGGCTAATGGAACGACCATTCGCAAGTATTGTAGTGATTCAGTTGGATTTGCCAAGATTGAATCAATGAAACATTTAGGGGAAAAGAGCGTTTATGATATTTCTGTTGAAGGTTACAAGAACTTTGTGGCTGAAGGCGTAATCGTCCATAACTCCGATGTTGTTTACCATAACATCCGCTCCGATCTCGCCGCAAAGGGTGTCATTTTTGAAGATATGGACATTGCCCTACAAAAATACCCCGATCTTGTAAAAGAATATTTCATGACCAAGTGCATTCCTGTCACGGACCACAAATTAATCATGCTTCATGCGGCTGTGTGGAGCGGCGGCACGTTCATTTACATTCCCAAAAATGTGAAAGTCGATATGCCTTTGCAAGCGTATTTCCGTATGAATGCCAAGCGCGGAGGGCAATTCGAGCATACGATTATCGTTGCCGACGAAGGATCAGAAATTATGTATATTGAAGGCTGTTCGGCTCCCCAGTATTCGGCTAACTCCCTGCACGCGGGTTGTGTGGAGATTTACGTGAAGAAAAACGCGCGTATGCGTTATTCAAGCGTGGAGAATTGGTCGAAGAACACGTATAATTTGAACACCAAGCGCGCGATGGTGGATGAAAATTCGTTGATGGAATGGGTTTCCGCCCAGACCGGCTCGGGTGTTACGATGCTCTACCCCTGTTCCGTGTTGAAAGGGGAAGGCGCGAAAGCCGATCACATTTCCATTGCCGTCGCCGGAAAGAATCAGTTCCAAGACACCGGGGCAAAAGTTTACCATCTCGCTCCGCGTACCTCATCTATCATCCGTGCTAAATCCATTTCAAAAGACGGCGGAGTAAATACCTTCCGCGGCCACGTGAAAGTAAACAAAAGCGCGGATGAATGTAAAGTTTCGGTCAAATGTGACGCATTACAAATGGACGATACCAGTGTTTCCAACACCTTTCCTTTCATGAAAATCATGAATAGTCAAACCGATGTCGCGCATGAAGCAACCGTTGGGCGCATCGATTCTTCGCAATTGTTTTATTTGATGTCCCGCGGCCTCGATGAGGAGCAGGCGATGCAGTTGATTGTCCAAGGTTTCATTGAGAACATCGTGAAGGAGCTTCCTCTCGAATACGCGGTAGAATTGAATCGCCTCATTGCGATGGAAATGGAGTCGCACGGCAACTAGGTGAATTTCATTATGGTTTCTACGTCTAAATCCGCGGCACGCCAAGCCTTAGCCCGAAAATCATTCACCCAACTCCCCATTCCCATGTTAAAATACGGCCTCGACATTTCAACCAATATCGCCCCGTTTGATTTTGATGCGATTGCCGCTCAATCCGCATCTGAAAATGTGGTTTCAACGAATGAAACGCTCGGCAATGGAGTCGTTTTCTGTGACTTCTCCACCGCTAAATCCCTTTTTCCATTGGTAGAAAAAAATTGGTCCACGCTTCTTTCATTGGAAAACAAATTTGAATCCTTTCACGTGGTAAATGTGAAAAATACGCTCGTCATTGTCATTCCAGCCAACACTAAACTGGCTGCACCACTCACCATTCCTTCATCTGCAAACACATTTGAACACGTTTTCATTTGGGCGCAAAGGAATTCATCTGCCACTCTTCTCCATCTCGAAGGGGCCTCCTTAGAAAACGAGTCCGCGAGCGCATCATCGTATCGCAGTGTGGCAGTCGAGATTTTTGCGGACGAGAATGCGCACGTTTCTTATGCAGGAATTCAAACATTTCCCTTGCGCGTGGAACGTTTCTCTTTCAAGCGCGCCCGCGTGGAACAGAATGCTTCCGTCGAATGGTATTGGGCCGAATTCGGTTCTCATTTCGTTAAAGCAGATGTATCTTCTTTCCTTTCCGGAGAGAATGCTTCCACCAAAAACATTGGGGTATATTTTGGCAATGCATCCCAAGTTTTTGATTTTGATGCGTCAGTGCATCATCTTTCTTCTCAAACGCACAGCGAGCTTCTCGCGCGCGGCGTGCTGGATGATTCCTCTAAAAACGTTTACAAAGGCTTAATCAAAATGACCAAAGACGCTAAAGGCTCGGTTGGGAATCAGCGTGCCGACGTGTTGGTTTTATCTCCCCTCGCAGAAGCCGATCCCGTTCCTATGCTCGAGATTGAAGGGGCGGACATCCGCTGCTCGCACGCTGCCACCGTTTCCCGTCTTGATGCGTTCAAACTTTTTTACCTTACTTCGCGCGGCCTCGACGAAAGCGCGGCGCGCTCCCTCTACATCCACGGCTTCCTCGGCCACCTCCTCTCGCGTTTTCCCACTCTTCACGCGATTGCCGATTACCGCGTCTTCGTGGCCGAGAAATTAGGGGTGCATCCCACGGGCGAATCACTTTCACTTCATTTGGGAGGGGCCATGGTATGAACTCCTCTTCTAAATCTTTTGACGAATTGCGCATCCGCAATCAGTTTCCCATTCTTTCCCGTAAAATAAATGGAAAGCCCCTCGTCTACTTGGACAATGCTGCCACAACCCAAAAGCCGCAATCCGTTCTTTCAGCGATGGATTCCTTTTACCAAACGTCCAACGCAAACGTCCATCGGGGCATTCACACGCTCTCTGAAGAGGCCACCGTGCAATTCGAGCACGCCCATGAAAATGTGGGGAAATTCATTGGGGCGGCTTCGATGCGTGAAATCATCTTCACGCGCGGCACCACCGAATCGTTCAACTTGCTTGCTCGCATGCTATCCCAAGATATGAATAAAGGGGATGAAATATTCCTCACGCAAGCCGAGCACCATTCTAATTTAGTTCCTTGGCAGCAAAAGGCGCTCAAAAAAGGGTTTAATGTAAAATTTGTTCCGCTCAACAAAGAAACAGGTGAGCTCGATTGGAGCGCGTTGGAAAAAATGCTTTCCAAAAAGACCAAAGTGGTTTCCCTGGCCCATGTTTCCAATGTATTGGGTTCCATTGCTCCTCTCAAACAGCTTAGTAAACTTGCCCACGACGCAGGGGCATTGTTTTGCGTCGACGCCGCCCAATCGGTCGCACGTCTTCCTATTGATGTCAAACGTTTGGGTATCGATTTTCTTGCTTTCTCCGGTCATAAAATGTACGGCCCCACGGGAAGCGGAGTGTTGTACGGCCGCGAAGACTTGCTCAACACCCTCGAACCGGTCTTTTTCGGCGGAGATATGGTGCGGGAAGTCACTTTCAACACGTCCACGTGGAATGATCTTCCTTGGAAATTCGAACCCGGCACACCCGCGATTGCCGAAGGAATCGGTTTGAGTGCCGCCGTTGACTTTTTGCGCGATATCTCTCTTTCGGTTATTCATTTGCATGAGCAAAAACTTCTAAAGCATGTTCAAAACGAACTTTCCACGCTGAAAGGAATTTCCATCTATGGCCCTCTCCGCTCAACTAACCGCGCGGGAGTCGTTTCATTTAATGTCAATCATGTTCACCCGCACGATTTAGCCTCGTTGTTGAATGAAGATGGCATTGCCATTCGCGCCGGCCACCATTGCGCCATGCCCCTCGCCGGCGTGTTGGATATTCCCGCTTCCGCGCGTGCCAGTTTTGGGGTGTACAATACTCTCGCCGAGGTTGATGCGCTCGTTCAAGGCATAAAAAAAGCGCAGAAAATTTTCGGAGAGAAATCATGATGTCTGAAACGCAAGATACGGATTTTGCCGGCGAAGGGATGTATCGTGAACATATTCTCGACCATTACAAGCATCCGCGCAACTTTGGGGAATGGAAAACGTGTTCAGTCGAACACCATGAGTACAATCCCACGTGCGGGGATAATCTTTCGTTTCAATTGAAATTTGACCATGTTGAGCGTGTCTCGGATGTTCATTTTTCCGGCCAAGGGTGCGCCATCTCCATTGCTTCCGCGTCGCTTATTTCAGATGAAATCAAAGGAAAATCCATTGCTCAAATCAACCTGATGACGCGCGACACGGTGCAGGAACTCCTCGGCATCACTCTCGGACCGTCGCGCCTGAAATGCGCCATGCTCTCGCTCGATACCGTAAAAAATGCGTGCCAAATTTACCAAAAATATGGGAAAGGGGGAAAGTAGTATGGCTGATTTAGAAATAAAAAATTTGCACGTGGATGTGGGTGAAAAATCTTCGCGCAAGGAAATTCTTTCGGGCATTTCGCTCTCGATTAACAAGGGCGACGTCGTCGCGCTTATGGGCCCCAATGGCAGCGGCAAGTCCACGCTCGCGAACGTGCTCGCCGGCCACCCTCATTATCATATTACTCAAGGGAGTATTCGCTTTCTTGGAAAAGACTTGCTGGAAATGAAGCCCCATGAGCGTTCGCGCGCAGGTCTTTTTCTTTCATTCCAATATCCTGCCGAAGTGTCCGGTGTCACTGTGTCCAATTTTCTCCGCACGGCCATGAATGCCAGACTCTCAACACCTATCAAAATTACGGATTTTGCTAAGCGTCTGAAGGAGAAAATGTCCCTATTGAAAGTGGACCAGAAACTAGTCAACCGCTACTTGAACGAAGGCTTTTCCGGCGGAGAAAAGAAGCGCTGCGAGATTTTGCAGCTTGCTATGCTCGAACCCCAATTAGCCATTCTCGATGAAACCGACTCAGGCACGGATGTGGATGCCTTGAAAACCCTCGGAGAAGGAATCGCGGCCATTGCCAAAGAAAGCAACATGGGCATTCTCCTCATCACGCACTACAATCGCATCCTCCATTACATCAAGCCCACGCACGTTCATGTTTTAGTGCACGGCCGCATCGTCAAATCGGGCGGTTTCGAACTCGCCGAGCACATTGAGAAGCATGGCTTTGATTCGTTTATTCCGGAGGCTCAAAAATGATTCCAGAAAATAAATCCGTTTCCAACGCTCCCCCCGCGGGCGCCGTTAATACTGTTGTTACCGATGCCCAAATCCGCGAGGTGTTGAAGCTCGTGGAGGATCCTGAATTGCATATTGACATCATCACGCTCGAACTCGTTTACGGCGTCACCATCACGGGCGGAGATGTTTTAGTCACCATGACCCTCACCACACCGGCCTGTCCGTACGGCCCCATGCTCGTGGAGTTTGTTAAGGCCGCGGTGAAAAAGGTTCCCGGCGTGGCGAATGTGGAGGTAAAAGTCACATTCGACCCCGTCTGGCAGCCCTCGGAGGATTTGAAAGCGATGATGGGGTTGTGAGTTCAACTTTTAGAAAAAGTTTCATCACTTATTTAGAAAATTACCCCACAATCTGCGTCACAACTTGCAGCGTGATGAACACCACATACATGCTCAGGAAAATCAGCCCCTGCACGCGTCCAACACCTCCGTGTTTGATGAAGTAATACACCAGCATGGAATTCGCCATCACGATGAACGCCACCGGCAGAATGAAATCCGAAAAATGAATCGCATCCTTAGAAATGGCAAAAATGCTTCCTAACACCAGCGTAAGATTGAGCACGCTGCTTCCCAATATTTCTCCGATTGCCAGCGCCACTTCTCCTTTTCGCACTGCGGTGAAATTGATGATGAGTTCAGGGATGGTGGTTCCAAAGGATACTAATGTAAGGCCGATGATTCCCGCAGGAACATTCAAACTTGTCGCGATGTCAATGGCTGCGTGCACCAAGAAATTGGAACTAACCAAAAGTAAAAAGATGCCGCCCACAAACGTCGTGATGACGCTTCCCACATTTTTCTCTTTTATTTTTCCATCCACTTGCGCGGGAATCTTTTCTTTCATAACGAAGAATGCGTAGAACAAGAATACGCTCAACAACACTAAACCCTCGCCCGTGTGCGCGGTGATATTCACCAAGAGCGTGAGCGGTATAAGTGAAATGAGCAGCAGCATCTCCGCACTATCCAATACATGTTTTCGAGTGATTTTTATTTTTCGGAAAACGGTTGCCACTCCAATCACGAGGCAAATGTTTGCCACCGTGCTTCCTAATGCATCTCCCACTCCCAAATTAGGTTGCCCTTCCAGCGCGGAAATGGCCCCCACCATCAAATCGGGAAGCGAAACAAAAACGGCCACCACAATGAATCCAAATGCCAGCTTTGAAATGCCATAATGGTCCGATAGTCGGATGCTCGTGTCAATCGTCCAGCGGCTGGACTCAATCATGACCAGAAGGGCCCCGGCAAAAATGAGGTATTCAATCACGTGGAGTCCTCCCTCTACTGGTGCTCAGCAGGAAAAATTTACATTCAACAAAATTCACACTGGTGGCTTTCTTTCTTCCCTGTTTTCTTTTTGGTTTCTTTCTTTCTGGGCATGCGAATATCCTCCGCGCAATCGTATTCGAACATTAGATTAGGCATTTTTAATCCTTCTCCTGCTTGATGGTGTGCTTATCACATCAAACTCTCGTGTGAACGTATGAAAAACAATCTGGGCGCGGCATCCCTGCGCGTGCACAAAAAAGCAGGCGGAAAATTAGGGACATACAGCAAAGTCCCCCTCCGCACGTCGCGGGATTTGGCCATCGCGTACACTCCCGGCGTGGCGCAAGTCAGTTTAGAAATATTCAAACACCCTGAAAAAGCATTTGAACTTACGCTTAAAAAAAATTCTCTGGCTGTCATCAGCGACGGCTCCAAAGTCCTCGGTCTGGGAAACTTGGGTGCATTAGGTGCTATTCCCGTGATGGAAGGAAAGTGCGTCTTGTTCAAAGAGCTCGGCGGCATTGACGCGTTTCCCATCTGCCTCACCACTCAAAACGAGGATGAGGTTATTTCCATCATTCGAAACATCGCTCCCGTTTTCGGCGCCATCAATTTAGAAGATTTTACCGCCCCCAAATGTTTTCACATCGAAGCCGCGCTGCAAGACCTTGGCATTCCCGTTTTTCATGATGACCAGCATGGCACTGCCATTGTCGTGTATGCCGGTTTGTTGAATGCTTCCAAAGTGGTGGGAAAACCTTTTTCCTCGTTGAGAGTATGCATCAACGGCGCCGGGGCTGCGGGGAATGCTATTGCTAAAATGCTTTTGGGCATTCATGTTCCTCCCGGTTTTCCCCGTGTCAAGGAAGTCATTCTCTGCGACACGCACGGCGCCATCTATTCCGGGCGCAGGAATTTGGATTCCCAAAAAGCATTTTTAGCCGCGCACACGAATAAGCGGAAAGTAAAGGGGCCGTTGTCCAGCGCCCTTCACCGCGCGGATGTTTTTATCGGCGTCTCCGTCGCGGGTGCTCTTTCCCCCGAATTTATCTCTCAAATGTCCAAGGACCCTATTATTTTTGCCATGGCAAACCCAACTCCAGAAATTCTTCCTACGCTCGCCAAAAAAGCTGGTGCCGCGGTAGTAGCCACCGGCCGGAGCGATTTTCCTAACCAAGTGAATAATGCCCTTGCGTTTCCGGGTATTTTTCGCGGAGCGATGGACGCCCGTGTTACACGCATCACAGAAGGAATGAAAATGGCCGCGGCGCAAGCGTTGGCTTCGATGGTCAAAAATCCTTCATCCGAAAAAATTCTTCCGTTTCTTTCCGACCGTAAAGTCGCCAAAGTGGTTGCTGCAGCCGTGAAGGCGCAGGCCATCAAAGAAAATGTGTTGCGGCGGTAATTTCACACAATATTTTTTTTTTAATTTAGAACAGGTTCATTTTTCTCGTCGTAATGGATTCCTTTTTCCGTAAGTACGAGTATATTTCCTCTTCCTCTTTTTATTTTTTTGATTATTTTTTCTTCTTCGAGTTCGCTCACCACCAGTGAAACTTTCGCTTCGCCTATTTTCATCATTCCTCTCAATTCTTTCTGCGTCAATCGGTTTCCTCCGCGTTTCAGGTGGCCGATGACCTCCTTTGCATACTGGTCGAGCACCGCCTCGCTTTTCTCTTCGATTTCTTCTTTTGGTTTTTCTATTTTTTCATTAGCTTCTACATGGGGGATGTCAATTTTTTCCTTGGAGTGTTTCCGCGTTGAACGCCGGATGTTCCAAATGGAATATCCTGCTGCTGCCAAAATTATCGCCAGCGCGCTCAACCACACCGCCGGTTCTTTCAGCTGGTCCAGAATACTGGGCGGATTCTCTTCTCCCGGCAGCGGTTCATCAGGTACGCTTCCAACTTCCGGGAGTAAAATAATGTCAATGATATAGTTTCCATCCCCTTCGATGAATACCTCTCGCTGCGCCCGCTGCGTGGCGATTCCATTTTCTCTATATTCGGCTTCCAGCAGATAGTTGCCGTCTTCTACAGTGAATACATATGACCCATCCTTGCTCACTTTGGTCTGTATGGGGCTCGTGTCAATCGTCAAGATGCTGTTGCTCTGCGGTTCTAATGTCAACCCATCGTACACAATTCCTGAAATGGTGGCGGCCTGCACGGTACTTCCTGCTAGAATCAGTCCGATGAACACCAGCCCAATTTTTGCACGATTCATCCAATTTGGAGGGGAGTTAAAGTTTAAAACAACTGAACAATTGCCAGCAGAAGAGCGTAAAGTATTCGTAAAGTATAGTTAAAAACAACGGAAACCGCATTCATTCAATGCATTCACGATTATTCCTAGTGGTATTGTCCCTCTTCCTTCTTTTCATCTTAGTCTCGGCGGACAAGTCTACGGCCACCGTCGCCCCATCCACCCTTCCGGTGATTGTAGAATCGTCCACGGACATTCTTCCCCTTTCCGTTTCTGTCAGGAAGCCCCTTCGCGATATTGAAGTTTCCTACTCCGCGGCGGAGAACGTGCGCGTGGATCAGCGCTCCAAATACGCTCAACTGACGAATCGTTTTCTCAAGTCGTCCGATGCCGAGCGTCCTCTTCTCAAAGCGCAAATCAGCCAGCAGCGCCAGCGCGTTTTGCTTTCTACCCTCAACTCGATGGTGCTCATCTACCAGCGTGCCGATTATTTGGTGGAAAAGTTTAATGCGGGTCTCCTGCGCATGCGTTCCAAATACAAATCGTCCGGCGTTCAAGTGCCCTCATTTGATTCCCGCGTCCGTGCGTTGCATTCTTCTCTGGCTTCGCTGAAAAGACAGTCCGCGGTCATTTCCAAAGAACTTTCTTCTGCTTCTTCGTCCGTTGAATTGAGCCGCGACCTCATTGCTGCTAAACAAGATCTCGCTTCTTTTTTGAATAATCTCGAGTCTTTTTCTTCCGATTATCGTTCGTTGGCCCAAGACATTGTTTCCCGCAAGTGAGCCGTTTTTCAGAAACCTATATAATTAGTTTCAACTAATCTTTACTCATATGCCTCCTTCTCTTCGCGACGTCATCATTATTGGCGGCGGTATTTCCGCTCACACGGCGGCCGTGTACACCGCGCGTGCGTCTCTTTCACCCTTAGTCATCTCCGGCGAAAAAGTCGACCAGCTTTCGTTAACCACGAGCGTGGAAAACTTTCCGGGTTTTCCGGAAGGAGTGCAAGGCCCCGACCTCGTAACCAATGCCAAAAAGCAGGCCCAAAAGTTTGGCGCAGAATATATCGATGGCCGTGCGCTCTCCATCAAAAAAGTCCCTAAGGGTTTTGAAGTGGTAATCAGTGATTCAACCAAAAAATTAATCGGCCGCACCATTATTTTGTGCACAGGCGCGGACGCACGTACGACAAATATTCCCGGCGAAAAAGAATTCTTCGGCCGCGGGGTTAGCACATGTGCCGTGTGTGACGCGGCGTTGTACCGAAACAAAACAGCTGTTGTCATCGGCGGGGGCGACTCTGCCATGGAAGAGTCTCTTGCACTCTATAAGTTTGCCAAAAAAATTTACATCGTTCACCGCAGGGGTGAGTTTAAAGCATCCAAAATAATGCAGGATCGTGTGTTGGCGTTGAAGGATAAAATTGAGGTTGTTTGGGATTCGGTCCCCGTTCAAGTGATGGGTGAAAAATTGGTCAATGCAGTGAAAATCAAAAATTTGAAAACTAATAAAGAAACCACTCTCGACACGGATGGTTTTTTCCTTGCCATTGGCCACATTCCCAACACGGATTTTCTCAAAGGTTTCATTGACTTAGACGAACACGGTTTCATCAAAGTCAATGGTGTTTCCACGAATCAACCGGGCATTTTCGCCGCGGGCGATGTGATGGACCCGCGCTACAAGCAAGCCATTACTTCTGCGGGAAATGGCTGCAAGGCCGCGCTGGAAGCCGAATGGTTTATTGAATCGTTGAAAGCCAATGGAAAATACTAAACGCTTCCCTTTCGCGTCCATGTCAATCCTTCAATTTTGAGCACGTCGGCGTTGACCAACTCATACGTCTTCTCCGTCCACTCATCCTGTCCCACAATACGATATCGTAACGTCGTGTTGTTCAAAATTTGATATTCAAATGCTTCCTGATTGAGGGTGGTGACCAAAACACCCGTGTTGTTGGATTCAAAGCT
>CAYIIU010000022.1:0-22183 GCA_964363635.1 uncultured archaeon | reverse complement strand
CACCAGAGCCATGTCGCCCAGCACGTCGAAAGAATAGATAGCGTGCTTCTGCTCCGCCGGGGAAAGCTTACCGCGCAGGACATCACGGAATGACAAATTTTTAGGGGAAGAAAGCATATACACAAGGGTGGGAGAAGAGCCCCTTAAAAGAACCTGCGGCGATTCTCATGTATGATTGAGTTCATTTCCGATTTCATTTCAGAAAACTTCGTACGGCCCATTTTGGATTCAAGCGTGCCGGGGTACAACCTCGTGAACACGCTCACGTATGGAGTGATTCTCCTCGCGGCGACGTTCTACATCATTTACCCCGCACTGAAAAAAAGAGGATTCGTTTTCGACTGGAATTTTTTGAAAATACTCTTGCCATACATTCTTTTTGGAACCTCGTTGCGCGTACTCGAAGACCAGCACATCCTGCTGCGCAGTGCCAGTCCGTTTGAGGCGGGATTTTATATCTTCACGCCGGGAATATGGGTGCTGACATTTGTCTTCGTGATGATAGGGTTATTTTTGGGAAAAAAATTCGGAAAACAAAATCATGTACGCGAGCAAAAAATCACTTTCATTTTCGGACTCGTTCTCGCACTGCCTATTTTTGCACTCAATGTGATTAATGCAACCGAATTAGCAGGGGCAGGTGCCATTGTTGGATTGACCGCACTCGTGTGTGTGATGGTGTTTGCGCTGGGAAAAAAATTCTCGTGGAAATTCTTGGAACACCCACTGGCGCGAGCAGCATTTTTAGGACAGGTGCTGGATACGAGCGCCACATTCATCGCCCTGCAATTCTTCGGGTGCGGAGAACAGCATGTGCTCCCCCGTATGTTGTTTGGGGCGTTCGGAAACATTTCATTCTTCTTCGTCAAAATCCCTTTGGTTTTAGTGGTGCTGTATTGGCTGGATAAGGAATATTCTCACGGAAAGGATGCAGACACGCACCTGCTTGGATTCATCCTGCTTTTCGTGACCATTCTAGGGTTGGCCACGGGGACGAGGGACTTGATTACCGTCATGGTGGGAACCTGTAGCCCTTAAATGGAAAACGACGCTCAACTGACTATGCTTTATCTCATTGGAATAGGACTCACAACGAATCAACTCACGCTCGAAGCCCTGCACACGATTCAGACGTGCAGCGAAGTATACGTGGAGAACTACACGAGCAAGTATGCCCAAGGGGAAATTCAAGCGCTGGAAAAAATAATCGCCCGAAAAATTACGCCCCTCAACCGAAAAGGCGTTGAAGAGGATTCAGAAATTTTAATCGACAAGGCCCAACACCACGCGGTTGGATTGCTGGTTTTTGGAAATCCCCTCACCGCGACGACGCACATTTCGCTGTTAGAAGCGTGCGCGGAGAAAAAAATAAACTACAAAGTTATTCCGGGCATTTCCATTTTCAACTATCGCGGAATTTGCGGACTGGATGAATACCGCTTCGGGCGCACCACGACGTTTGTTTTTCCCCAAGAGGGATTTGAACCGCTTTCCACATTTGATGTAATCGTGAAAAACAAAACGATGGGTCTGCACACGCACTGCTTGTTCGATTTGCACCCGGAGAAACAGCGATTCATGAGCATCGAAGAGGCAATTACCTTTTTGGAACACGCTGCTTCGGCGCGCGACGTGAACGTTTCGCAGTGGGTGGGCGTGGGGTTGGCGGGAATGGGAAGCGACGCTCAACTGGTTCATGCGGGGACGCTCAACGAACTCAAAAAAATGACGTTTAACATTTTCCCGCAAAGCCTTATTATCTGCGGCGACTTGAACGCATACGAACATGAGGCCCTGCAAAAATTGGGGGGATTGAAATGGTAGCCGCAAAAAAAACTGGAAAAAAAATAATAAAAAATAGTTTAGAATCCCAATTGAAAACAAAGGTTGAGCGCTATCACACGATTACGCAGCAAGCGCTGCAAAAAATTGGCGTGAAAGCACGCAAGGGGACGAAAGAGCATGTGATTGCGCTTGATTATCTGGACATGGCTCAAAATTATTTCAATGATGCTAAACACTTTCAAAAAAATGGAGAACTTCTGCTTGCATTGGCCGCGTTCTCCTACGCCCACGCCTGGATGGACGCAGGGGTGCGCGCGGGAATATTAGACGGAAAAGAAGACGACCGACTTTTTACCCTCCCCTGAAAGAGGTTTTCGCCAACCTTTTTCTAAAAGGTTGGTACGAAGCCTAAAAAAGACCAACGAGTTGAGCATGCTATGAAGATATACAAACAAAACCCGCTCGACATGGACTTGGGGCCCCTTTCCGGAGTAATCAAACCCGCGCTCGTGATTTTAGTACTGGTAGCAGTCGTGTTAATCGTTTCAAACCAAACCTCGAATGCCCTACACGCCCAATTAGGGCAGAACCCCTTATTCTTGTCCAAAAACGACTCGACGATGATGCAGGTTCTGGTTACGAATCCTGAAAATACGGCCGTGAACAATGTCGTTGTGTCGCTCAATGCGCCCGGGTCCACCCACTTAAGTTTGTATCCCGCGAAGCAGACGATTCAAACCCTCGGACCGCAAGAAGTGCGCAAACTGGATTTTTTGATTTCCCCGATTGACTCAACCTCGGCGCCATTTTTGCCCGGGTCGTATCGCGTTGACATTACCACGCAAATCGCTGGAAAAAATTATTCGACCAGCGTTTTCGTGAACGTGGAGAAATGATTATGGCAAAAGAAAAAATTTTAGAATTGAAAGGCGGGAATTTGGATATCGATTTAATTCCAAATCCAAATGTCTCTTGGAAAATAACCCCCTGCCCATGGAATGAATCCGAAAATACCACAAAACACAAATGTGCAGTGAAAAATATTTCAATCTGCAAATTTTTTCATGGAATTAAAGATCCTGATATTTTCCTTTGTTCGTTTGATAAGGAAAAAGTCTAATTTGAATAATTATTTCTTGATTTGATCTCCGCGTAGTGCGCGCGTAAGTACGTCTTCACGTTCTCGATGAATTTCTCTTCATCCTGCTTTCGAATTAATCCGCCCGCGGCGGGAACGTGCCCTCCGGCGTTAGCCTCTTGCATTCCTTTGATAGCAAACTCCAGCATGTCATTCATGGGAACTTTGAAATCCTGCCGCCGCGCCGATAGCGTGACGCGTGAACCATTAGCTACTTCCTGCAAAATAACCAAATTCCAATTGGAAAACCGTTCACGTGAAAGCTTGTTGATTAGGAGACTTTTGATTCCGTGGCGGGGTTGCACCGTTGCGAGGGCGAGTTCGATTTCGGGAAAAAGCTGCACGCTCGTTTTCAAGCGCTCCATCCACTCCTTCACTTCCTCATCAACGACATTCACGAGGGCACGAAAGCCGGAGTTCAACACGGTGTTGGGATGGTCCGCTTCGATGAGCAAATCCAACAGTTCAGGCATCTGATACGAAGACAAGATTTGCGTGCAATAAATCATTCCGCTCAAAATTCCAAAGGGAGCTTCGAAGGGGTCGTTGTCTTCTTTCACGGGCTCCAACCCCCATTTCTCCGCCGAAGCATCCACCATTTTTTTCCAACGCGGATAGGACGAATCGGAAACGATTCCGATGCAGGGAATCCAATCCCTATCCGACAAATCGGTAACGCACGAAAAGAGGGTGTACGCCAAAATTGCCGTGGGAAAAGAACTAGGTTCGGTTTCCCAAACGATGTGGGGTTTAATCATGGTGAAGCGCGGAGAGGAATACGCGTTGTAAATTTTGTGATGGTCGATGACCAAAACGGGGCAGACTTTTTCCAGTGCGCGCATGAATTCAATGGATTTTTGATCCATGGTTTTGTCCACGGTGATTAATTTGGTCACGCCCTCTGCCTGCATCTTCTGCGGGAGCAAATCATCAATGTACGCAGGCATATGCTCGAATGGCTTCACCAAAAAAGGGGGCTTTCCCACGAGACGCTCAACGCCCACAATTACACTCGCAGCCGCGCTCATGCCATCGCCGTCATCGTCGTACAATACCGCGACGCGATCCTCTTTCGTGAGGCCGCGCAGGAAGGCGACGGAAACATCCAGCACAGATTTATCCTTCCACGCTAGGTCGTTCACCCACGCGGGAATAGGGTAGTTTTCAGGCATATCCATTATTCCACGTGAACCCTTAAAAGTCCCAACACTATGCAAGGAAATATGACACCCTTCCAACACGATTTTTCCAAAGAATGGTATGCGCAACAAAAGATTGATGTGCTCTACACGGTGACGAGCGAGCAGATACAGGATCCTTTACTAACTAAATTTACGGGAATTTCCCACACGGACTTTTCATTCCGATTCGTGCAAACTCCAACCCAGCAACTTTTGACCACTAGTCCATTAGAAGCGGGAACAGTCAAACAAACGTATTCAGGAAAATTAAAAGTGGTCCGTTCACGACAGGATGTCATTCACACGCTGCGGCCGTTTTTTAAAAACAAAAAAGTGGGAGTCAATTTGAACTATATTACCGCGGGACAAGTCAACGCGCTCAAGAAAGTTTTTCCAAGTACGAAATTCGTGGACGTGAGCAGTGCACTCTATGCGAGCCGGGAAATCAAAACACGCGACGAATTGAAAAAAATACGCGAAGCGGTGAAAGTCACGAAAAGGGTGGTGGGAAAAATTCCATCGTTGGTGAAAAACCACATGACAGAGATCCAGCTCGCCGCGGAAATCGACCATGCGTTTGCTAAAGAAGGGTGCTCTCCTTCATTCACAACAATCGTTGCCTTCGGAAAAAATTCGAGGAATATTCATCATTTCAATTCGCATAAAAAACTCCAAAAAGGAGAAAATGTGTTGGTGGACTGCGGAGCAAAATTTGAAGGGTACTGCGCCGATTTGTCGCGCACGTTCGTCTACGGAAACGCGAATGTAGAACAGCACGAGATGTATGAAAAGTGCGTGCACGCTCAACAAGCGGCGTTTGACATCATCAAGCCCGGTGCGCACGCCAAACACACGTTTGACGTGGCGGAAAAAACACTCGGACACAAAATTCCCCACGCATTAGGACATGGAATTGGACTTGAAACACATGATGTTCCGGGAGCGATTCACGCGAAAGCAGAGTGGATATTCAAACCGGGAATGGCCATCGCCGTGGAACCAGGGTTTTACGGAAAGAAATGGGGCATTCGCATCGAGGATGATACCATTATTACGAAAACGGGAAATGAACGATTGAGTGCGGCGCCCAAGAAATTGATTGAAATATAGGAAATTATCCCGTGGAGATTTGGACGTCTGCAACAATGGGCAAGTGGTCTGAAATTGAAATGTCTGGAACGTGAACATTTTCAATTTTTACACTTGAAGTTGCGAGGATATAATCGAGTTTGTATTCCAGACTCGAAACGTGAAATCCGTTATAGTCAAATGGATATTTAGCAAAAGTGAATTCAGACGAATAATCTCCGCGAGGCAAAATAGAGCGCAGCTCCTCAATCACTTTTGAATTTGGAGGAGAATTCAAATCACCACAGAGAATGGCATGTTCTCTTTTTTCAATTATTTTTTTCATCTTTTGGGATTCCAATATTTTCCGCGGCGAATCGACGAATCGTGCGCTATAACTTAGATGAGTATTGAATATTGAAAGCAATTCTCCATCACAATCGAGTTGAACCTCAACCATATTCCTCGCTTGATTCTCATAATCATCAATTTTCCAATCGGGTTGCTGAAAAAGATAATGTATCTTTTTTTGGACAATATTCCTTTTACAAAGCGTTAAATTTCCCAAATCCTGCACAATTCCTTTTTCGACTCGTGCCAGAATGGGGGCATACACGCAGCTATATCCGGGAAGTGCTTGTGTAATTTTTTCAACTACATCCACCTTTTCCAAACCAAAATTGGGCCAGTTTCGAGAAACTTCTTGAAGGCAAATTATATCAGCATTCACACTTTGAAGATAAGGGACCATTTTGGACCAAAACTTGCTATACCAAGTGTTGAATGAAATAATTTTCAGGGGCATAGGGATATTTGTTTAGGGTCATTTAAAAATCGCACTATTTTTTGGCATGTTTTCGCTACGTGAGTCAAGCGGAATTATAATCATTCGGCGCCTCTCTTGTCCATGCAGCTTTCTCAAGCCAAAGAACGATTGGATGCCGCGCTGGCGCGCAAAGATATGATCATGCTCGTGGGCGACTGCGAAGTGAAATACCAAGGAAGAGCTGCCTCGAGTTTGAACACGGGCTCGCGATTGCTGCTCATCAAAGGGGATGGATCGTTTGCCATCCACCAAAACCGCCTTTTGCGACCCACTAATTACATCATGAGCACCTCATGGTCGACCGAGATGAAAGACGACAAATTAATTGTGGAGGCCACAAAACGCTCGCCCAAAGAATCGCTGACCGTGTTTTTGTCGAACGTGGAAATGCTGAACATCCACACGATGGAAGACCACGCGGCCGATTTCAAGCTGGTGGGGACGGAAAAAGAATTAAATGATCAACTCATGACGGACTTGGACGTGTTAGAGAAAGGACTCAAACCCCTGAAGCAGGAAAGCGCCCTGCGCAAGGGACTCATTGATATTATGGCCGAGGATAAGGATGGAAATTTGGTGGTGATTGAACTCAAACGCAGGCAGGCGGACTACAACTCGGTGATGCAACTGGTACGCTACGTGACGGAAGTGAAAAAAATCAAAAACCGTAAAACTCGTGGACTTTTGGTCGCACCCACCATTGGACGACCGGCACTTGAACTATTGAAAAACAATGGTTTGGAATATTTCTCGTACACGTTTGACGTGACGCAGCCGAAGGCAACCATTGATGGGATTGACTCTAAACAACGGACTATTTTTCAAGCTTTAGAAGATAATGCAAAGACAAAAAGCACAAAGAAAAAATAATAAAAGATGGGAACAACACGCCCCCATCTGAAAAATACTTATGCCATTTTGTTTGCTGCGCCGTAATAAATCAACGGCAAACCGCTAACCAATGCAAGCAAGGCAGAACCATTCATTCCCACCGCGGCGGAAAAGAAAAACACCGCCACGAATGCAAGGGCATTCAACGCTCCGATGTAATACCAATAATTATCTTTCCAAAAATGTCCCGTGGCAACAAATCCTGCTGCCATGAGCAATGCCCAGTACGCCCATGCTGAAGGAATCAACGCGGGAACCACTCCCGAGAAAAATGCCCAATGGTACAGCATGCCCAGCACGCCAACCACCAACCACACGTGAACGACTTTATTTTTCTGCCAAGCAGGAACCCACTTGATCATGCCAATGACGCCGATGACGGTCAACACCGTCCAAAAGGGCATGGGCTGCATGACATCCCTTCCAAATGTGGGAAAATGATATGCGCCGAATCCAATCAGGCAAAGCACGCCCCACAATAGAATCGATTTATGTATTCCATCCATTTTCATTCCTCCCAAAAAAGATTAATACGAAAATTTGATTAAAGAGTTTAATAACCCGCTCGCCGCGAACGTGAACAAAGGGGATTTTTTTCCGCGGGCCAGCTCTAGTCTTAAAAAGCAAAACGAAATCATACACGCGAAGGGGAGGTTGAGGGGGATGTGGAAACGATTGCTATTGTCAATTCTTATTCTCGCTTGGCTATCCCCACTTACTCTTGCCTTGGCGCAAAGCCCTCCCGATGGATTGGAGGATTCGCTCAAGACGATCGCCCAAAAGGGATATGCGGCCTCGTTCAATAACCGAGGATGGGGAAGCGTATATGATTTACCCCAGTCGCAATTCTCGTTGGACACGGATGATTTTTTTGACAATTCAAACGAATTCGGAAAAATAGGACTGTACGCGGCTGGACTGGACACACTACTCAACCCGCAGTTTTCGGAATTGGATTTGAACGCAGGCATAGAAACGAAAATAATAGAAACGGCCACGAGCACATTGCCATGGGTGTGGACAAGTGATTCAACGTCATTTGGGACCCATCACAAGGGGAAACTTCCCAACAATGGAATCACGAATGTGTTGACTGAAATTGTAGGAATCAATGGACCGAGCAACTCGTGTATGGACGATGTGCGCATTCCATACAATCAATGGGGAGTGACGAAAGACACCATCAACACGCAGACGAACTCACAACTTTCAACACTTGCAGGAGAAGGATATTTGTTTCTACTCGCTTCGCAACAAGACGCTGCGAATAAAGACGATTACATGAAAATTGCCACGGGAGTGGGAGACATGCTCCTTGCAACGATTGTTACTCCCGAAGGAGAAAGCTTTGGAATTCACCCCAGTCAAACGACTGACGCGCATGGAAATACTATCCCAGAAGGGATGATGCCCACGCAATTTACCATTCAAACGGACTCGGCGGACACTCCCTTATGCACGGATGGAGGATCCATCAAGCTCCACGAAAATAGGAAGACGCATATTGCACAGGCAATTCTCCTTTGGGAAGAGCTTGCTGCCGAAACAGGCGATCCGAAATATGCGCGCGCCGCTGAAATAGCACGAGACGGAATACTTGCCCTGCAGGAGTGCGACGGCACGTACAAGGATTACACGCGATGGGAAGGTCCTGGAACCAACCCCAACATGTGCACGCCCGATGATGGAAGCGAAACGTACGAAGCATACCCCAGCAACGTGGCGGTGAGTGAAACAAAGGGATTCATCACCGACTCCAGTATCATGCTGCACCTCCTCCAGAAAGTATATCCAACGATTTACCGCGACAACGAAAAATTCAGAAGCGCGGTGCAGTCACTGCTCGTACTCGAAGAAGAAGACGCGGGCCAAGGAGTTACACGAAACGGAGACGTGCTGAAATACGCGAGCTATGCTATTGACACCCAAAACAGGTCGTTCGCGCAACTCATGCTCGCACACATTTTCTTGAAAGCATCATGCGTGGAAGGTGATTCAGCGATGGAGAATAGGCTGCAGACCAAAGCATACGACTTGTTTAATCACGCGGAGACGCTCATCCCGGGAGAATTAGACAGCAAGATAGCCAACGCCATTGCCACGGACCCCAACAAAAACATTTTGGCCGTTTCCGCAGCTGCAGATTCATGGAAAATCATCACCACGGGTTGCGAAGATTGCAAAGACGCGGATGACGACGGATATGTGGATGGGGCGTGCGCCGGAGACACGGCGAAATACGATTGCAACGATTCAGACGCAGCCATCCACCCGGGGACGGCTGAAGTTTGCGACAATGTGGACAATGACTGCGATGGAACTGTGGACAATGGATTTGACGTGGATGGGGACGGCGCCACCACGTGCTCCGAACCGGTGGACTGCAATGACAACAGCAATGAAATGTACCCCGGTGCCGACGAGAAAAAAGACGGCGCGGACAATGATTGCAATGGAAAAATTGATGATGCGGGAATTGTAGTGCAATTGAACAATGATGTTAACGCGGGCGTGGGGGGAATTGAAATTATTTTCATCGAACATGGAAACGTGTGCGCCAACTCATTTGCCTCTCTTGCAAACAATGTGAACCAGATTAAGGCGCAGTGCGCGACGAAAGGAGCGTGCACGACAGACGCAAACGGGACGTGCGTGATTGAACTATCCGATGATGGAACATATCAAGCATTGGCGAACACCCCCAGCAAAGGAATAGTTTCCGACAAAATAGAATATGAAACAGGAAAACACACGCTTGTGTTTTTGCAGGCCAGCGGACCCATCGATATCAACAAACCACTTGACGTGAACGCGGCCAAACCTAATCCATTCACGAGCAACCCATACTTTTTTAGCGGATTTATTTTGATCGGAATCATCGTGGGGGGAATTATCCTATTCTATTTAGTGAAAACAGGAAAACTGAAACCGACCCCCCTCAAAACGGGAGCGAAAAAAGAGGAGGGGCCCGCGGCGCCGCCTAAAGCGGAAAAGAAAATCTCCCTTGCGCCCGAGGAAAAAACGAAAGAAGCCGGATTCAAATTTTCACTTCCAAAAATAAAACTCCCGATCCTGTTTAGGCCCGCTCCTAGAAAAGATGGAGAAGAGAACTCGACGATGCTCGTCAGCGGAAAGATGAGCATGAAACAAAAAATCGCCCAAAAAATTGTGGGGGGCGCCCCCATCGGAAGCAAACTCGAAGAGAAAATGAAGAAACCCAATAATTTTCCCAAGAAAGAAGATGCGAATATGAAAAAAGTGTGGAAAGGTGACTAAAAAAAGAAACTTTTGAATTTATTTTCTCAAAAATTTTCCCTACTTATTTAAATGAAACGCTA
Organism: uncultured archaeon; assembly: GCA_964363635.1. Classification (GTDB taxonomy): domain Archaea; phylum Iainarchaeota; class Iainarchaeia; order Iainarchaeales; family VGJJ01; genus VGJJ01. The sequence goes on along the minus strand of CAYIIU010000022.1, from coordinate 11,956 downwards.
CAACCGCTCAGCATGGCAAAATTCAAAATAATGGAAACTGAAAGTTTTTGGGAGGATTATTCAAAACTAGAGCCATTTTATCAAAATCGTATTGAACGATTTATTTTTCAGCTGCAGGAAAACGGAGACAAAGTTGGAAAACCATTGGGATTCACTTTTATTCGAGAGAAAAAATTCAATGGGAATCGCCTCTACTTTCTCATTTATGAAGAATGGAACATCATTTTACTTTGGGGAATCAGCGGGAAAAAAGATCAATCGATAAAAATACAAACTATTAAAGCAACATTAGAAGAATTGAAAGAATACGTTCGAAAAAAAATTACGATTGATTCCGAAGATGACGAGGTTTCCAAAGACGAATCCGACCTGATTTAATGTCTTCCAATCCGCGCTGTAAATCGGCCCAAGGCAAGAAAACTGATTCTTCTTTTTTAGAAAGAACCTGAACAGGTTTTGTGATAGTATGAACTTTCATATACTATTCGATCATCCAAACAATTTAAATAAAGAGGGAAATAAATTTGAAAATCCCCAAGAGGATTACTTTTTCAAAATGGCCTTTTTACCGAGTTCTTCTTCGATGCGCAGTAAGCGGTTGTATTTTGCCACGCGCTCCGAGCGGGAAAAACCGCCGGCTTTCAAATACTCGGCGCCGATTCCTACGGCGAGGTCGGAAATAAAACTATCTTCCGTCTCGCCGGCGCGGTCACTCACAACTATTGTCCACTTGGCATTGCGAGCAAGCTGGAACGCTTCCAATGTTTCCGTAAGTGTGCCAATTTGATTGGGCTTGAGATTCAAACCGTTGCACGCCTTCAAATCCAACACGCGCTTGATTCGCGTGGGAGAAGAAACCAAGAGATCGTCTCCCACCACCGGATGAGTGTTTCCGATTCGAGACATTAATCCTTGGAAACCGGGCAAATCATCTTCCGCAAAAGGGTCTTCTAACATGGAAATGGGATATTGCTCCACTAAATTAGCGTAATAGTTTACCAACTGCCGATGGGTGAGAGATTTTCCGTCAATGACGTACGCGCCCTTCTTGCGCATGTGCGACGCTGCAATGGACAAACCAATTTTGATTTGCTTCTCGTGGCCCACTTCTTTGGCGGCAGCGAGAATAGCATCGAGCGCCACGTGCACATTGCCCGTTGGGAGTGCGAGACCGCCGGACTCTCCCACGTTTGTTGCACGTACATCAAAATTCTTTCCCGCATTCACGCGGAGGGTTTGATAAATCTCCGAAGAAATTTGCAGCGCATCCGCCATGCTTTTGGCCTTCGTTGGCGTGATGAGGAACTCTTGGAAAGGCAACTCGTTTCCCGCGTGCTTCCCTCCATTGAGGACGCTGATTAAGGGCAAGGGGAGCGTGGGACTAGTCTTGGCGCTTTTTCCGCTGGCGGCAAGAGCATGAATATGTTCATACAACAGTTTGTCTTGGAGCTTGGCCCCCAAACGTGCAACCGCCATGGACGTGGCAATCATGGCATTGGCACCCAACTTTGATTTATTGGGCGTCCCGTCAAGCTCGATCAGGGACTTATCGACCTCGGCTTGGGCCACGGCATTCGCTTCCTTGAGCTCACTATTAATGGGACCATTCACATTACGGAGGGCTTTTTGCACACCCATCCCCATGAAGGAATCCTCATCCCTCAAATCGTGGGCTTCAAAACGGCCTTTGCTTACTCCCGCAGGGGCGGTCGCGCTTGCGACAATGGAACCGGAAATAGCTTCCACCTCAATTGTAGGAAAACCCCTCGAATCGTACACCAAATGGGCACGGATTTTTTCGACAGCAAACGGACTTTTCATGGTTTTTTACACGCTCGGAGAAATATGCTGTATGGTATGTCCCTCAAAGGTTAAAAGACCCACTTCAATTAACCTTAACACCAAAAATGCGAGAAAATAAGCTATTTTGGATTAGGACGTTGGCAGGAGCGGCTCCCCCGCAGAGTGGCCGATGGTTCCATCCTTTTTCTTTTCGAGGATGACCCGCTTGACCATATTGAAGTTTTGGGCGCCCAACAATTCTTCGGTGAGCGTGAGACTCGCCCACGTATCAAGGGGTTTGTAATTGGGACTCGCCACACGCCCTTCGAGAATTTTTTGGATTGGTTTGAGAGCAAGGGGAGCGTACCAAAGTCCGGAAATTTTTTGAGAAGTAGACTTTCCTCGCATGGTGAGAGAGGATTCGATGAACACCACATCAACGAGCGCATACCGCCGCGTGTAGAAACCATCAAACCAAAAGTCGTGGCCAATGAGGACGCACTGGTTCCCGTTAAAGTGGTTTTTTTTCATAATCCCAAGCATGGCCACTTGCCGGTAGTATTCGTCGGTGCATTCGGGATTTTCCTTCAGTTTAGAGTCAAAACGCGCCCGGTCGAGGGGTTCCATGGCATCCAAATAGGTTTGATTCACCCCAAAAACGCGCGCTGCGGGAAAATACGCAGCCCACTTTTGCATAACCACCTGTTCACGCGCCCACGTTTCATCGCGGGAAGAAATAATATACGCGTGAATGTCATTTTTGGCTGCAAATTTGAAAAAGGGTTTGAGAAAGCGCGCGGATGCCAACACGTCCACATCCTCAAAAATGGCCCCGGGAATGAGAACATTCTCCAGCGGAAAAAAAACCACCTTTTTGGGGGGAGACAAAGGTTCCGCAGATTTGGAAGGAGAAGAAGGCATGCACGATAGACGGAATGCAGGAATTAAAAATCAAACTTTTGAACTTTTGAAAAAAAAAGTTCAATCAAAACTCGTTTTTGATCAACCTTTTTCTAAAAGGTTGGTTTGATCAAAACCCGCAGGGTATAACTTATATGAATCAACCAAAGGAAAACGAGCCATTTAAAACACCTTTTCACGAGAAATAGTGATATGCACACGTTGAGTAAAACAATAGAAAAAATGGCTCCTCTTTGTGCGGTGTGCGGAAAAAAAGCCACCCTTGAAAACGACCTCAAACTTCCGGCGTGCGAGACGCATGTGAAGGTTCCCACCGCGATTCCACTCTGTCCGAACTGCGACACCAAAATGATTATCAAAACAGGAAAAAAACTCTCTTTCTGGAGCTGCCCGGATTATCCCAATTGCTTTGGGACACGCAACTTGTTCACGCCCATGGAAGAGCCGGACATGTTATAGCTTTTAGTAAATTTTTCTTTTTCAACTTGTAAAATGACCTCCTCCCCGGCCTAAAGGGCGAGGTATTAACCTTTTTCCCCGGGCTTCATTGTAAAACCGATGGTTTTACGATGCCAGCAAACAAGAGTTTGCTTGGTTTTCTAAAAAGCCCGAATAACTATTCTTTTTCAGGCTCTTCTTTAACCTCGGCCGGTGGTTTGGGCTTCAACGGGTTAGGAATCTTTTCTAGTGCGGCGCGCAGCCTTTCACGGTTGCTCACACGCTTCTCCCCATTTTCGGTTTTGATTTTATTGGCGCGGTCCTCAATCAACGCATGCCAGTGATAGTATTTGGAAATGTTCTGCGTGTCAGAAAAGAAGGGAGTGACGTCCAACCATTGTCCGGCGAACTTTTCTTTTAACGAACGCACCACTTGAGCGTAATCGGAATAATCTTCGTGCAGTGATTCTAATACAACCGAATGATTTCGAATCCCATCCCCTTCGGACGCGAACACGACGCAGGGCTGCTCCGCACCCCACTGGGCAATTTTTTTGCTCGCTGACAATGCATTGGTGCGCACGAATGTAAACGCGTGAAAGTTTAATCCCAATTTTTCCAGCCGCGGAAGTATCATGAAACGGTCCACGAACCCATCGTCAATCAATTTCGTTCGAATACGCGTCACCGTGGGTTGAGAAGTCTTCAAACGCGACGCTAATTCACGGTCGGAAAGACGCGCGTTTTTGGCAAGCTCGATTAACACTTGCTTCTCCTTGTGCGAAAGGCCATTTTTCATGCCCCTAAAATGATTTTTGACCCTTAAAACGGTTGTGATGCGATACTCAGAATTGACTCGAATTGAGCGCAATCGATGAATGGGTCGTTAGAACAATTCTCGTTGAAACACTTTTAACACGAAAAGTGAATAGTTGATTCAAAAGAGCGGAAATATGGTTTTGGCAGGATTATATATGAGAAATTGAGTAAAAGTTGCACGAGGTGGTTGACTAAGATCGGAATGTGAAACACTCAAACTTGGTTTGGGAGTAGGCTCACCTGGCTCGAACAGGGTAATTCCGAAAACTCCCAGCCACCCAAATTTTTTATCCAGCCAACGAAAAAAACTATTGCACTTCCTCCATAAAATCATCTCCTCAGCAAATTGGGCGGGTCGGGAATGCCAATTCCCACCCCCTACTTGCACTTTTTCTAAAAGTAATATCAAACTATTGTGGATAACACATGTATTTGTATTCAGGCGATTTGTGGGTATACCAAAAGCCTTCAGGACAAACACATTCTGCTGTTTTTCGAAATGAATCAACGAGGTATTGTCCTCCAGTCAATTCGCAACTTGGTTTATTTTCTGCAATAAACAAATCGAAAGTAGAGGCGTTGAAGGAGCCACATCCTTTGAATTTCAAATCCTTCGTGCAAGACCACGAGCTGCATGTGTCCGAAGGTTCGCTCGGAACACAACTCGATGGGCCATAAACAGGTTGGCAATTTACGTTCGCCCCACAAGAATCTTCAGAAAGATTAATGCACTCGCCAATACTATTGACGAGTGGTTCTGATGGATCGGGATTTATACAGGGAGTTCCTAACTGCTGAGAGCCAATACAGCCCGAGAGAATTAATAACAGAAAAATCAAGAATGTCCAACGCAGCATTGATACATCTACCAATTAAAGTATATAACTCCGCAAGGTTTATGTGGCGCTCCACCTGCGGTTGGCATTTTAACCCTATTTCTACCTCCATGTATACTGGCCGATTTTAGCTCAAAAAACCAGTGAAAACCATCATATGATCACCCGTTTAACGCAAAAATTCCCCGAAAAGGAAGTCTATGCATCGCTCCATCCACTCTTGGGAGGGTACTTTCAACACCACTTCAAGGGATTCACGGAGCCGCAGCTCTATTCCATTGTATCGGTACACCGCCGGGACAATATCCTCGTATCCGCCCCCACCGGAACGGGAAAAACACTCTCGGCATTTGCCGCAGTGCTTTCGGAACTCATGCACCTTTCAGACGCTAAACAATTGGAAAACAAAGTATACGCTGTATACGTGTCCCCCCTGCGCGCCCTGTCCAACGACATTGAAAAGAATTTGAACGCGCCCTTGGAAGAAATCCAAAAGGCCGCGGAGAAACTGGGAAAAGAATACCCCATTCGCGTGGGCGTGCGAACCGGAGACACCCCGCAAAACGAGCGCGCGGCCATGCTCAAGAAACCACCCCACATCCTCATCACGACCCCGGAAACGCTTGCCATCATGCTCACCGCACCCAAGTTTTCGCTCGCGATGAAAGAAGCCCGATGGATTATTGTGGATGAAATCCACGCCATCGCGAGCGGAAAGCGCGGAACCATGTTAGCATTAAGCATGGAAGCGCTTCAACGACTTTCTCCCGAAATTACACGCATCGGTCTCTCGGCAACAGTTGCTCCGTTGGATGAAATTGCTAATTATTTAGTAGGAAGCGAAACGAAAGGAGATTCACGCCCGTGCAAGGTGGTTGACGTGTCGCACATCAAAGAGATGGACATGAAAGTGTTGTCACCCCTGCCGGATTTGATCAACACGACGCAAAAGAAAATGGATGAAGCCGTGTATGATTTATTGGATAATTTAATCGGAAACCACCGCTCCACACTCATCTTTACGAATACGAGGGCCGCGACGGAACGCGTAGTGCATCATTTGAAAGACAAGTATCCTAGCAAGTATGAAGGATTCATCGGCGCGCACCACTCCTCGCTTTCGCGCGAACACCGGTTGCAGGTGGAAGATAATCTCAAAACAGGAAAATACAAAGTGTGCGTCTCCTCGACTTCATTGGAACTGGGAATCGATATTGGATATATTGATTTGGTCATCCTTTTGGGGAGCCCGAAAGGAGTGGCGCGCGCGCTGCAAAGATGTTTGCCTTACCAATCAGGGATATTGTGCGCCGATGGAAAATATCGAAAAATAGGGGAAATTGTTGAAAATAAGCTTCCATTGGAGATTATTTCGTATGATGAAAAGAAGGGGTTTGTTAAAAATAAAATAGTTATTTGGCATAAAAACGACTCTAAAGAGATAATCGACATTAAATTAGAGTGTGGAGAAAGAATTGCTTGCACGATGGACCATCCCATTTTAACCGACAAAGGATGGAAAAAAGCTAAGGAAATTAAAAAGGAGGATCTAATCGCAGAGCTGCGAAGTGAAATAGATTTCAATATACAAGAACCCCATTTTTTTGAGTTACTTCAAAAAGAAAAAATATTTGTCCAAAATAAGAGCAATTTTTTCCAGATAATTGTTGATAAATACCGGAAAGAACATAAAATAAATGCTAAAAGTTTTGCCAAAAAAATTGATATGCCTTACCCGCGGTTTATCGACTGCAGAAGACTGGCTGGAAGGAGGAAAAGCATACGGCTGGACTATTTTTTGAATGCTTGCAAGCTGTGCAAAGTCCCGGAGAGCGTATATCTTTCAAAACTCGCTTTTCTAAAGACAAAAGGAAACACTTGGCCACGCTGGCCATTGAAGTTAACGATTGAAATAATGTGGCTAGCGGGGATAGTTGCAACGGATGGGTACCTGCAAAAAAGTAAAAAAGAGAGAGATGCGCCCTATTACAAAATAAGAATAGGCAATAAATCAAAAAAAATGATTGATAAAATAAAGGAAATAGCTGAAAATTACGGCGCCAATCCTTATTTGAGAGTTAGAGATGGCGGCATCTATGAAATAGAATTTGGGTCCGGCGTTTTGGCTTATGCCTTGATGTCCCTTGGAATACCGTGCAAAAATAAATCGTATAAAATTGAAGTGAGTGATGTCGTTTTTTCATTGCCTAACCGGTTAATTTACCCCTATCTAGAGGGAATTTTTGAAGGCGATGGAAATTTGAATGTGACCCGCGGAGAGAAACGCGGAATGATTAGAATATTTACTGCAAGCAAAAGATTTGCGGGCGGTTTACATTTATTATTTTCTAGATTAGGCTACAATAATAAGGTCAAAAAAGAAAAAATGAAAGCATCTAAACTAATAAAAAAAGTAAGCGGAAAAAATATATATCATATTGGGATTTACAGAAAAGAAGATTTGAAAAGATTTTTTGAAAGCATACCGGGATATGGCGAAAAAGCGTCAAAGGGGAAGAAAGCAGTAAAAAACTGGGCTGGCTATTTGTCATTAAAAGAAGATTATAACCGGTTTATAACTTTCAGTAAAGTCGAAAGTTCAAAAATAAGAAAAGATAAAGAAAAAGTATATAATCTAACTTTAGACCGCGGCCCTAATAACTTTATTGTGGGCAATATTATCGTTCATAACTGCGGACGCGCGGGGCACAAACTGCACGATGTGGTGAAGGGACGTATCGTGGTGCTGGACCGCGATGACTTGGTAGAGTGCGGGGTGCTGCTGAAAAATGCCATTGAAAAAAATATTGACCGTGTCCACGTCCCCAAAAATGCATTGGATGTATTGGCGCAGCACATGATTGGAATGGTCGTGAACGACCCGAGGAAAGTGGAGGACGTGTATGAGGAAATCACGCATGCGTATCCGTACGAAACACTCTCGCGCACGGACTTTCAATCCATTTTAGATTATTTGAGCGGCGTGTACGCAGGTTTGGAAGTGCGACACGTGTACGCAAAGATTTGGATTGATGAAGCGAGCGGGATGATGGGAAAACGGGGAAAAATGGCGCGAATGCTGTACATGACCAACGTGGGAACGATTCCCGATGAGGCCAAAGTCAAAGTGAAGATTGGCGAACACACCATTGGAACGTTTGATGAAGCATTCATGGACCGCTTGCGCAAAGGAGACCGTTTTACGTTAGGAGGAAACACCCTCGAGTTTCAATTCGCACGCGGCATGACGGTGCAAGCCAAATCTTCAGGCGGCGTTCCAACTATTCCAAGCTGGGTTTCCGAAATGCTCCCTTTATCGTACGACCTCGCACTGGAAATCCAAAAATTCCGCAAGCTGATGCAGGAAAAATTCTATTTGAAAAAATCCAAAAAAGAAATCTTATCATTCATTGATTCATATTTGTACGTGGACAAGAACGCGTCGCATGCCATATACGAATACTTTTACCAGCAATTCAAATTTGCTGAAATACCGCATCATGGAAACATTTTGTTAGAAGTGGTAAAGGAAGAAGGGATGACCAATTTTGTTTTCCACACCCTCTTTGGACGACGCGTGAATGATGCGATGTCGCGCGCGTACGCGTATGCATTAGGAAGAATGCTGCATCAGGATGTGGATATTCTTTTGGGAGACAATGGATTCGTGCTGCGTTTTGGTGGAAAGGCCTCCGCAGAAAAACTTATTTCGCTCGTACATTCGTGGGAGTTTGAGAAGATTTTACTCGTCGCGCTGCGAAGCTCGGAAGTCTTGAGAAGGCGATTTAGACATTGCGCCACGCGCGCATTCATGATTTTGCGCACGTACATGGGACGAACGAAAAGTGTGGGGCGGCAGCAAATGTCTTCGCGGCTTTTACTCTCAGCCGTCATGCGAATCGATGAAAATTTTCCCATCCTGCGCGAGGCGCGGCGCGAAGTGTTGGAGGATTTGATGGACATGCCACATGCGAAAGAAATAATTACAGCGATTGAACAGGGAATGATTAAGGTTCACGTGCTCAACTTGCCCACATTCTCGCCATTCGCATTCAACCTCATTGCACAAGGACACTATGACTTGGTAAAACTCGAAGACAGGCTCAGTTTTATCAAGCGCATGCACGAGAAAGTGATGGCACACGTGGCCATCACTCCGTGACGAGAACAAAATGAATACCCCATTATTCCCCATCAAAGGTTCAGCGCACGAAAACGCCCCCGCGCACACGAATGCACTGTTGCTTCCGGTGGAAATCGCCCCGGGATTTCAAGCACTCGATTTGGCATTGTACGTGCCCGCGGATGATTGCCTCATATTAGGGGACTTACAACTCGGACTCGAGGAGCACTATAATAATCAGGGTGTCTTCGTTCCGAGGTTTAATTTCCGCGAAGTGAAACAGCACTTGCGCAAAATGTTCGAAAGCAAGAAACACGTTTCGCACATTTTTTTGAACGGGGATATCAAACACGGATTTGGAAACGCATCCAATCAAGAATGGAGGGAGGTAATCGAGCTGCTTGAGTTGCTGAGCGAGCACGCCGACAAAATTACAATTATCAAAGGGAACCATGACATTGCTATTGAACCCATTGCGCGGTTTGCCAAAGTGAAACTCGAAAAAAAAGGCGTGCTACTCGAACACTCGCACGCGTACGTATGCCACGGACACGAAATTCCGGATGACAAAGACTATGAAAAAGCCTCAAGTGTTATCATCGGACACGACCATCCCGCCATTGAATTGAAAGACGGTGCGACGAAGCAAAAATACAAGTGTTTTCTGGTAGGAAACTACGAACGAAAAAGAATTATTATTTTACCATCTTTCAATTTCGCCGCACCCGGAAGCGACCCGCGCAACGGCGCCCTTTCACCCTTTTTGCAAAAAAACATGGACCACTTCCGCGCGTGGCTGGTGGAAGACCAAGTGTACGACTTTGGGCTGCTGGACGAACTTTGATACGCGACTTTTTATAGTTTCAAATACTATTTAGAAAAATGGGAACCTCAAGAAGAACACGGGGGAAATCAGCAACGGTTCCTGCGAAACCATTGACCCGCAATGAAATGCGGCGCGCGACAAATATTGAACGCCGAACACGCCGACAGAAACTTCCAACCTTTCATTGGCTGCGGAACGACCCCGTCGATTTTTCGCGACATATGAATGGGATTAAAGAAAAAGCCATCTCGGAACTCCGGCGAGACCCGCGACTAGCACGCAACCGCCGAACAATTGAAGAAAATATCAATCTAGAATGGAAATGGACAAGCTCGCCTGAAGAATTTATTAGATTGGCAGGCGAAGAAAAGGGATGGGGGGAATCTTGGAGCGAGTGGCAGCGCCTTCGTGTCCAAAGCATTGGAAATGAGAAATTGCGTGCAGACCGCTTGCGAAGAAACCGATTGATTCTTCAAGGAATTTTCAATCCGAATAACTGTTTTTTCTTCATACCAGTGAATAGAGAAAACGTGGTCGTCGTATACGTGGGAATGCAGGTCAAGGAGCGGGGGATAGCCAATCAGACGAAAGAATTCCTTATCCAAAATTTACAAAAAGATTGGGAAGCATTAAGGACTGGCAGACTCCCTTTTCGGCGAAAACCAAAGAAAAAAAACCGCGCCAAAAAATAATTTTACTTGAGCATATTCGGCACGCCGTTTTCAATAAGGAAAATATGCGCACATTTTTTACAGGAGAGTTTTTTCTCTTTCTCGGAATAGGATAAAGAGCCGTGGTCGTGGGGGCAGACTAGCACGGAAAGGAGCTCGTGGGATAAACCCTTGTTGGATGAAAATGATTCGCTGGCCATAAACTAATCCTCAAATCATCCTTTTTTAAGACGCTTGCCCCCCAATCGTTAAATGAACATTTCACGCACCACGCTCAACGGCAAAGAAATCATCATCGTGGGAACCGCCCACATCTCCAAAGCGAGCGTGGAGCTGGTGCAGAAAACGATTCACGAAGAGAAACCCGATGTGATTGGGGTGGAACTGGACGAATTACGGCTGCAAAAATTACTCCACGGAGAAAAATGGGAAAATACGAATATTCTGAAGCTCATTGAATCGGGGCAGAGCGGACTCATACTCCTGAATCTTTTTTTGTCCAACATGCAAAAGCGATTGGGAGAGAATGTGGGGGTAAAGCCCGGGGACGAAATGAAGATTGCCGTGGAACTCGCGCAAGCGGAAAAAATTCCTTTGCTCTTGATGGACCGAAGCCTGCAAATCACCATGAAGCGGGCGCTGGCGAACATTTCATTGTGGGAAAAATTGAAATTGGGCGGGAGTTTAGTCATAGGATTATTCGGCGACGCGGAAGAAAAAATTGATGCAAAAAAAATAGAGGAAATGAAAGACAGCGACCTCGTAACTAAGCTCATGCACGACCTCTCAAAAGAATATCCTAAACTGAAAAGCACCCTCGTGGACGAACGCGACGCGTACATCGCGCATGCGCTGATCCAAGCGCCGGGAAAAAAAATTATTGCCGTGTTGGGTGCGGGACACGTGGACGGGGTGTTGAACCATTTGCGCTTGCACGGAACGAAAGAAAGTGCACTCACGCCGCTGGTGGAACTAACACGCATGCCCGCAGCGAAATCGAATAAATTGATTGAGTGGGGAATACCCATCGTTTTCATTGCGATTATGATTTATTTATTCATCCAAAAAGGCGCCGAGTTGTCATTGCAATTCTTTTTGTTTTGGTTTGTGGCGCACGGCGTGCTCGCAGGCGCGGGAGCACTGCTGGGCGGGGCGCACTGGAAAACAATTGCGGGCGTATTTTTGACCGCGTGGTTTGCCGCGCTGCATCCACTTATCGCCGCAGGATGGATTGCGGCAGGAATGGAGCTTAAACGACAGAGTCCGGCGATGAAAGACTTCACTTCACTCTCGGAATTGCGCTCACTGGGGGATTTTACTCGAAATAGGGTGACGAAAATACTCGTCATCACCGTGCTGACGAACGTGGGAAGCATGATTGCCACAGCACTCGTGATACCGTATTTGATTGGGACGCTATGATAGGGCATAGCACGCTGATTGTGGCGGAATGAGAAGCATTACTGCAATAATGAATGTTAGAAAATGCTGTGTTGCATAACTCTTTGTTTTAGTGTCGTTTTCTTTTTTTCAGTTTTCT
>CAYIIU010000021.1:0-23535 GCA_964363635.1 uncultured archaeon | reverse complement strand
ATTTGTTGGAGCGACATCATGTCTTTGGGCGCCGTCGCATCCACCAATTTTGCCTTGTGACCGTTGATTTCCAAGCTTCCCGCCGCATAACCCAACCAAATGGGATAATACACGCATCCGCCTTTCGACACCGCTGGAGAGCGGGAGTTCTTGCTGAACTGAGGAAAATAAGGCGGATTGAGCAACATGACATTGATTCCCATATAAACAGTCCTTGGAATTATTACATGCCGCTTTCCCTTTATAAAAAAAAGGGTCCCTTTCGAGTATCGTACTAGGGTTTTGAAGAAAGTACAGGAATCTTTCTCGCGACGAAAACCATATCCTCACGCAGCCCGTTAGGAACAATGGAATGCATGAAATTCCGAACGGGGAAGAACCACTTATTCCGCGCCCCATCCGAGCTTTCTTCGGTGAATGGAAACAGTTTAAGGGATTGGATGGAAAACCCCTCGCTGTCCAACAACATACTCAACGATTCGATGTCGAAAAGGGAAAGGTGCAGGGGCATCTCATACGAATGGGTCATACGGTTCAGCCACGATTTTTTGTTTGGAGTGGAGAGTGCTAACACTCCATTCCAATCCAGCACGCGCCAGCACTCTCGAATAAATGCGCGCGGATCAGGAACGTGTTCGATCACTTCCCCCGCGAGAATAGAATTAAACGCCCGATTGCGGAAAGGCATTTTCTGTCCGTCCCCAATCACTTGATTCGTGCGCACGTGAATCAATTCAATATCCAGTGAAATGATTTTTTCAGGCGCGTGCTGTTTCACCAATTCCTCATGCAACGTCCCTGCGCTCCCTCCAACGTCTAAAATAGTTCCTGAGAGAGAAGCAAATAATGCATGCACGCGCGTCGACATGCTCATCATTCCACTATGCCCTGTCTTCATTCTAGTTTGTTCCCATTTTCTATTTTTTTCCATTTCCATTATGAATTCCTTTCCACTCTTTCACGATTCGATTCGCTCGCGCGAGTTCATCAATTGTTCCCGCATCCAACCATTCTCCACTAATCTTGCTCGCCGCGAGGGTGCCTCTTCGGATATACTCATTATGAATGTCCGTAATCTCCAGCTCTCCGCGCGCGGAAGGTTTGAGCGTGCGAATAATGTCAAACACGCCGGGGTTGAACATGTACACGCCAATACTCACCCAATTCGTAGGCGGTTCACGTGGTTTTTCAATTAAATTCACGACTTTTTCTCCATCCATCACCGCAACACCAGCTTTGCGGGCTTCTTCCGGCGTGGTTTGAAAAAGTAAAATCCGCGCATCCTCTTTTCCAGCAGCAAACGCTTCCACGAATGGTTTAATTGAATCCGAAAGAATGTTATCCCCATTCACGGAGACAAATTTATCATTCCCAACGAATCCTTCCGCTAATGCAATGGCATGCGGCAGTCCTCCCGCAACATCTTGTACACGATATGTAAATTTTACTCCGTATTCAAATCCGCTTCCGAGTAAGGAAAATATGGCCCCCGCGTGGTGCGTTCCTGTTATAACTAAAATATCCGTAATTCCTGCATCCTTGAGAAGTTGAATAGGATAGTAGAGCATCGGCTTATCGTACACGGGAAGTAAATGTTTGTTAGAAACCAAAGTAAGAGGTTTTAATCTACTCCCAGTCCCACCAGCCAAAATTACGCCTTTCATTTTTGGATCCCTCCGGTCTCTGAAAAATAATTCTGATACCATGGAATGGTCTCGCGAATTCCTTTTTCGAGCGAGTATTCTGGGGACCATCCCAGCAGTTCGTGCGCCGAATGAATATTCAGTTCCGGATGGTCGCGGTCTTCAAACGGTTGATTGTCAAACTGAATGTCAATCGGAAGAGGGAACTCATTTTTCACGATGCGCGTGATTTCTTGGATGGTCGAGAGCATCCCCGATGCGAATGTGATGGATTTCCCCCCAACATCTTTACGATGGCAGTTTTCGGCCAATGAAATCATTCCGCGCACGGCATCGTTGACGTACAAAAAATCCCTCTTGATTTTTCCATCTCCTTTCAACATTATTTTTTTCTTCGTAAAAAGTTCTTTCATCAAAATGGGAATCAACCGATTAAAATTAGTGTCATTAGGCCCGTAAATATTAGTATTTTGAGCAATCGCCCCACGGAGTCCGTACGCATGAAAATAACTCAATGCAATAACCTGTGTGCAAAATTTGCTCGCATCATATGGGTGAAGAGGTGCCATCACATCCGTTTTCACACTGGTGAGCGGTTCGAACGCGCGCACCGAACCGACCGCAATGAGCGCAGTCTGTTCTCCGTTCAACCGCAGCGCGTCCAAAAGAAAGAGGGTTCCATTCACGTTGCTCTCGAACGTTTCCACTGGAATTTGGGTCGACTTCCACGTGTCGGACTGCGAAGCCAAATGAAAAATAGTGTCAAACGTGTTATTTTTAAGCAGTGCTTGAACGCTTTCCTTTCGGCGCAGCTCCAATGGATGAATGATAAATGATTGGTCGGGAAACATTCGATTCAAATAGGGAGTGGATGCGGGATTCCGGCTCGTTCCCTCGATAACCGCTCCTTTGGCGTGCAGCATCTGGGCTAAATGCGACCCCACAAATCCATTGATTCCGGTAATAAGGACCTTTTTTCCCTGCCATGTTTTTTTAAGTGCCATACGCAACATCCGTCCTATACCAATAAATGTCCATGTTTCACGCTTCCGGCTAGGCGTGCCCATTTGATGGCGAATGCATATCCGAGCCCCATCAGCACGATGGCTCCGAAATGCAGGGGGGAAGAGTTGGATAAAAAAGTCATTCCGCGCGGAGACGAAAGCGAAAATTCCTTTTTCCCGCCCCATAAGCCAGTGGACACTTTGAAATCTTCAACGGGGTCAACAAAAAATTTCCATTTGACGTGCAAAAATTCATTGCAGAGCTTGTTGCGCGTATGTTTCTTGTGCAGCAACACATCATTCATGTGGTACTTGAAACGCTGAATCGTATACGCGATTATTTTATTGGCTCCCTTCGGGGTAACAAGAGTGCGGTCCCCGTGCCATTTTGCTCCATCCACTTTCACGTAGTCGAATCCCAACTCCATGATGCGGAACGAAAGGTCGGTGTCTTCGCGGTAGTAGAAGAAATCTTCGTCATACCCTCCCAAGTGTTCCAGTAGGTCTCTGCGGAAGCCCGTGGATGTTCCCCCATAATGGCCGTATGCAGAAACCGCTCCCACGCGGCTCGTTGAGAACCCGTTTACCATCGTTTGCAGCCAATCCGATTCGGGATTATCATCGTGGTCCATGTTGATGACAACTTCATGTTTGGCCGCGGTTATTCCAGCATTGCGCGCCTTGCACACTCCAGAACGCGGGAGGAAAATGAGCGTGACTCGTTTTTCGGCTGCAAAATTTTTCTGCAGCAATGCCGGAGTAACTCCATCAAAGCTCCCGTCGTCCACCACAATCACTTCATATTTTCCATCAAATTTTTGGTGGAGCATTCCGTTGACGGCATTAATGAGTGGCTGTCCTCCATTTAGCGTGGCCACGATGATGCTGGCCGTTTTAGGGGGGGAAATTTTTGGGGCCGATGAAAAAGGCGTTGCAATTCCTTGTTCGCGTGCCGCGTACTCCAGCGCCGAGACGACATTTCCATGCACCGGCGCAGGAGGGATTTTTTTGGCGCGTGCGATAGCAGAGGAAAGGTCTCCCACATCATGCACTACCACTCCATACTTTTCTTTTTCAGCCGCGTGCGCGAGTTCAAGCTGATGATCATTCGTGTGTTCACCAAATCTTTTCCGTCGGGGAACAATGACCATGGGCGTGTTCGTCTGCACGGCCAGCCCGATATTTCCTTCCCCTGCATGCGTGATGAAGACATCCGCTTCGCGTATTGTCTGTTCGAATGCAGCGGGCTCCAAAAACGATTGGACGTCCATTTTAGCATGCGAGAATGGAGTGTATCCTGACTGCACGATTATTTTGCCCCGGAGCATCCCCCCTTCCACGAGCCGGGAGACCTCATTCAATAAACGGGGAAACGGGTCCGGATGCGTTCCGACCGAAACAAATATCATGACGATTTTCCCCCAAAAATGCTCCCCACATAGGTTCCTGCTGGATAGAATCGTTTGAGCTCCCGCCACTGATAGAACGTGCGGTCGGCAAACAATGAGATAATTTTTCCCGTTATTCCGGGCTGCGTGACGCGGCAAAAACTTTCGATAAAAAAAACGGGAATTCCCTGCAATTTGGCCGCCACGCAGACGGGAACGGTCACATCGGCGCCCGTGCTGATGACCAAAGATGGCCGTTCACGCGAAATAATTTTCCACGCCTGAAAAAAAGCGCGGATAGTCGAGATGGGATTGCGCGCCGGCCGCTCGATGAACAAGACGCGTTCTTTTTTGCTCAGCGAGTCAGTATCCGGTCTCTTGAACGTCACAAAAAAATGGTCGTGCGGTGCGTAAAACGGTTCGAGCTGCCGCATCTCCGACAAATGTCCTCCTGCGGAGCAGGTGAGGAGAATCATAGCACGCCGCTCCCGGCTAGGGGGTTGTGGAGCGTAAAATTGAGCCAGAACACGAGCAAAGCGAGGAGAGCGACAATCACCTGCATACTTAGGATGATTTTAACCGCCTGCGATTCGGTAAAACGCCCCATCCGCATCACCACGTGCGTCAAGCTTCCAATGCGCGGAGGGGCCTGCAGCGTACCGTCTTCTTGGATGATTCCAAAACTCTGCGCCTGCATTTTTGTTCGGCCTTTCAACACGAGTTCGACAAAATAAAGTCCGAAAAGCATTAGTCCCACACGTTCAATGTTTCCCACGATGCTCACCGCGGCAAATGATGCGCCAATCATGAGTGTAAATGAATCTCCCGGAAACACTCGGGCGGGACTCCAATTGAATTTCAGAAATGCGATGAGTGAACCGAGGAGGCCAAGCATGATGAGCACGACTTCCACGCGTCCCGTGATTAATCCAACGACTAAGAGGGCGAGTGCATTGATAGATGCGAGGCCCGCTTCCAATCCATTGAGGCCGGCCAGCATGTTGGTTGCGTTGCTCGCTCCCGTCACTGCAATGGGAACCACAATTAGCGAATACAAAATACCAAAGTTCACCAATCCAAAATAAGGAAGGACCATCCCCGTGTTTCCAATCGTTTGCGGGAGCACCATGATTGGGAGCGCAGCAAAAATAGGAAACAGCGCATGCTGATACTGCCGCATTCCCTTTGTCCAACCGATAATATCATCAATAATTCCAATGAGTCCAACTAAAATAATGGTGAGAAGTGCAGCGAGTAGGGCCAGCAAATCGAGTGCGAAAAACAGGTGAAAGTATGAGTGTAAAAAAAGCCCCACCATGATGGAGAAAACGAAACCGAGCAGCACGACAACGCCCCCCATTCCAGCCACGAGTGGTTTTCCTTTTTTGTTGAAGTCCCCCCATTCAATTTTTTGAATGTGCATCCGCTTGATGAACGAGGGGAATGTGGCGAAAGTAACCACAAAAGAGCTGATTCCAATCAGGGCAAAGCCCCACGTATCTACCATATTTGACTGTCTCCCCAATATGTATACCATAAACCCGGCTCAAACACTCTTAAACGGTCTGGTGCAATGCTCAAATTGCATCGGGACGGAATTCGTATATGCGTACTCCACCCGTATTTCGATAAATTTCAGTAAAACTCTTGATGGAGGGATCGCCCATCCACAGGCGCACGAGCATCGTCTCGTTGGAAGGGGCAGCAAAAGCATAGAGACGCGATTTCTCTTTGTCACGGTAGACATAATACTGCACGCCGTCTTGCGTGTTATTTGGTGTACTCTGCCACGTCGTGGGAAATGATTCATATTCCGACACGTTCAACTTGTTCGCACCGCATTGATAGGATTCTTCCCTCGTCACGGGGGCCGTTTGCCGTGAGCATGGTTGAACTACTCCAAACATTCCTCGGATCCGCGGATCGGAACCGTCGGTGATGTCGTACGCAAAAAATCCCATATTGGCCTGTTTTGAAAGCAAATCATCTCCGAAAAGAAGGTGCGTGCTTCCATACTTCTTCACCAACTGCACGCCATATTTTCGTCCCGACTCAAAATGAATTGCGCTACGCTCGCAGTAGCTTGCGTATCCGCATTTCGGTTATCAATCAGCGCCCCCCACACCGCCGTCGAAAGTAGTCATTAAGAAAAATACCGCGCGCTACTAGTCTTTAAAAAATGATTGAGGAAAATTCTCGTATGGAAAAGGGAGGAACGAAACTAGTCATTGGTGCTGGAAATAAGTACATGGGCAAAGAGTACACGCGTCTCGATAATGACCCCGCTGCCAAACCGGATATTCTATACGACTTGACTCAATTTCCATGGCCGTTCAAGAGTGATAGTGTAGAGGAAATTATTGCAGAAGATGTCCTTGAGCACCTGCCCAATATTCCACGCACGATGGCGGAAGTCTATCGCATTCTCAAGAAAGGGGGAACTATCCAGATAGACTGTCCTTATGCACATTCATTTGGGGCGTTCGAGGATCCCTCTCATGTGCACTACCTCATGCCTGAATCGTTCGAGGCATTTTTTACTGTCAAAGGCGACATGCGTCGCATGGGAGGGGGCAAACTCTTCACTCTTGAAAAGATTCACTTGGAAAAGAATTCAAAGTTGAAATGGATGCCCGCTTCTTTGCTCAAATTTATCATGAATGGTATTGTTGAGTTCACAGTCATCCTCAAAAAATAAGAAAATTCTTTATTTTTCGAAAGAAAAAAATTATGGATTGAATTGATAAATCCGCACACCGTCCACATTTTGGTACAATTCTTCAAAGTGGGCAGTGGTTGAAGACTCGTGCATCCATAACCGCACCAACATGGTTTTGTTTGCGGGCGCAGTAAATGCATACACCCGGCTATTGTCCTTCTCGCGATAAATGAAAAGGGGCGTTCCTTCCTGTACATTGTTGGAAGTAGATTGCCACGTCGTGGGTAAACCGTTCATTTCCTGCTCTGAAAATTGATTCCCCGAACACGAATAACTGACTTCCTTCGTCAACGCGGTCACCTTTCGTTCGCAGCGCAGCACTCGTCCAAACATCCCTGCAATACGGGGATCACTTCCATTGGAAGTGTCATAAGCATAAAATCCAAGACTGGAAAGCTTCTCGAGCAGATCCTCGCCGAAAATAATATGAGTGCTCCCATACTTGTTTACAAGATCTATCGCTCTATTCATATCCTCCGCCAAAATAAATCCAGCAACGGTGGCTGTAGCCTGTGCATCCGCATTGCGATTATCAATCAACACTTTTCGATTGGTTAAGAAAGTGATCCAGTGTCCTTCGTCCCACCAATTAAAAAATTTAGCATCTTGAGGGAGATGGCGGTCCGACCAGAACAATACCTCTTTCCATCCGGGGGAGGATTCGATGTTGGGCACGTTCTGCGTGACAAAAATCGTTCCCGCGGCGAGACCGCACAAGACCATGAACCCTACTAAAACGGCGGTAATCTTTTGCGTGCGCACCGTGTGCGTAGACATCCACTTGAGTGCGAGGACGCACACTACCGCGGCTGTCAATGCAAGGGGCAATCCCCAATAGAACGTAAACTTTAGCTTGATCCACGCTAAATAGAATGCGAAAACCACCCACACGAGAGGAAGGGCGAGGTTGAGATAATCGTGCGTGCGTCGGAAGAGGAGGTACGCCATGACCGGAACTCCGATGAGTGCGAAGATGACGAGCATGCTGTACTTGTTTCCGAAGTACGTGTTTCCAATGCTTTCTTCTCCTATCGTCCGCCCCAAGAGATCGTTACCTTGCAAATTGAAGTTGAACACTCCCACTGCGATGGGAAAAAGGAATGCAAAAGCCAAAATCACGACGAAGAGTTTTCGGAAGTGTGACGCGTTGAGGTTTCCTCTCTTGAGTGCGACCGAGAATAGTTCGAGCACGATTAAGAGTCCGATCAAGAACGCCAGCGTGTTGATTCCTTGCAGGTCCGCGCCTCTAAACAATGCGAATCCGATCAATCCCCCCAATTGGTCGAGCCAGAAGAATTGCGACTGGTACGTGGCTCCGATGGCCAAAATGAAAAAACTGATCAACCACAAGATTAAATAATGCTGCGCCTTCTGACGGTGTTCTGGAATCGAAAGCCACGCCACATACTGCATGATGCCCACTCCCAAGAATATGGGGACCAACATATTAAACGCCGACCACGTGAGAGCCATACATACAAACGACACTCCTGCCAGAATAGTGTTGAGAACATTTTCTCTTGAAAGAGAAGGGTTTCTCACCGCGCGAACAAAGAAAACAAAACCAACGACCATCCATAGAAATCCCAGTGAATCGTCTTCGAAAAATCCGCCCATGGTTCGATAAACGAAGCTTGGAACAATCGTCGCAAAAAATCCAGCGAAAAAACCCGCTGCTTTAGCGTAAGGAGTCCCCTTGAATAGTTCGCGTCCCAAAAAAAACATTCCCACACACGTGAACGCGCCATACAACGCTGGAAGAATTTTCACCGAAAGAATCCACTGTTCTAAAACATAGGGGCCGTTAAGCGTGAACAGTTTGTGAAATGCGGCTGAAATATACCAAAAAAGAAGCGGAACGTTTCCCACGGCGGCGGCGCGCACATTTTGATAATAGGCCAGCGGATCCGCTACCGGAACCGGAAGACCTTGCAGAATATATGAAACAAAGCGCGCGTGCCAATACGAATCAAACTCAAAAAATAGTTCGTAGCGCATCAGTTGGGCGCGGACAATAAAACCCAAGAAAAAGACGAGGAACACAAGCCCCGTATCCGCGTGCACTAGACGGCGAAAAATACCATCCAGTATCACTATTGGAGAAAAAGATTTTGCGGCTGTTCCCATTGAGAGAGGCTCCGTCGCGGGTAAAACAGGGTCCATACACTATCCTAATACCTTGAGTGATTATAAACAATAACTTTCGCGGAAATAGCCCAATCACACTATCGCTCTTGCAAATAGATGCAACCACGGAAGAAGAGCAAAATTCTATGAGGGAATAAGACTGGATGAAATTGAGCAAAACATCGTCTGGAATCCGTTTTTGCTGGCGAAAACTTCAATAGCGAAAATTATAAACTGGTATATGTAAATAATGGCGTGTGGATCTACACGAGGGAAAAAAATGAATGAAAAAATGGCTGCTGGGATCATCGTTTTACTGGTCATCATATTTGGAGTGTTGATCCTGAATTCGAACAACAAAACGAATCAATTAACACTAGCATGCCAAAACGATGCTGACTATAATGGAATGACACACGTGCGAGAAATAGGAAACGTTGGATTTTGTAACATCCTAGTAAACCAAAATAGTAGCGTACAATATGTATGGAATGGATTTTCCTGGGTCAAAAAGAAAATAGATTTGCAAATTTACACGAAGCAGACGAATTAAACTGTGCGATGCCACGGAGGAAAAGCCCCAATATCCGCCCCACATACGAGTGCACGTGTTAGTTATTTATATTCAACGAATCGAACAACTCCCTATGACGTTCAACCCGCGCTGGCTCATCCTCATTCCTCTTCTCTTGTTCGTCCTCCTTTTTTTCAAACCTAATGTGAGCGGAGACGGATACGGATACTACCTTAACGCCGCATCCTTTTTCGAAGATTTTTCTCCGGATGTGACGGGCCAATTGAAGATTTGTCAATACGACATTTCGTGCCCTGAAATAATCAAGACAGTCACCGGCCACTCGGTCGTGCGCTGGGCATTCGGTTTCCCCCTCATGACGGGCCCCCTATTTTTGACGATGCTCTTCCTCGAAAAACATATTCCAATTCCATTCGACGCCACACTGGTTCAACGTGTAGGAATTCCGTTCTTTCGAAATCTCGCACTGCCACTCACAACATTTCTTCTCTTCCTCCTCACGCTTTACGTGCTTCCCAAAATTTTGCGCAAAATGCACGAACACGCTCAACACACGGAGAAAGCTCCCGATCCTTTCCTCGTCATCGTGATCGGGATCATTTCGTTCCCCATCATTTGGTACGTGACCTATTCTCCTGCATACAGTCACATGGCCGAAGCCGCGATGTTCACACTTGTAACGTACTTTTTCTTGAAGAACAAACCCTTGCACGCGGGAGTGGCAGTAGGAATAGGAACGTGGATCCGTTACACATCCGGAGCGTTCATCCTTCCGTTTCTTCTGTACTATTGGTTCTTCCAGCGCGACAAAAAAAGTACGGTGCAATTTTTGGGAGGAGTGATTCCTTTCCTCATTTCCATGGCACTCTTTTTCCAGATGCAATTCGGGACCATTTTCGGCAGCCCATATTTGAATGAGTTCATCCTCGACCCGCCCACGATGCTCATCAACATCTTCCGCATCTTCTTCGACTTCGACCGTGGAATGCTTTTCTGGACCCCGTTGTTTTTGGTGGCCATTTACGGTTTGTACAAATGGAACGACCCGCGACGCATCCCCCTATTGGGTTGTCTCGTGTTGGGCATCATCACGTACAGCGGTTTCAACGCATGGGATGCGGGTTGGGGTTTCGGCAACCGCTATTTCTCGGTTTTTCTCCCATTGCACGTGATGGGATTGTATTTCTTGTACACGTACGACAAATGGAAAAAAATCATTCATGTGGGAGCGGCGTATTCGCTCTTCATCTTCTTTCTTTTCTTGGGCGCGGCCAAATCCCTCTCTCCAGACGTGTGGTTTTTCACTCGCCTCCTGAAATATTATTTTCTCGAAGGACACATTTTAGAATTGCCGGGCGTTCTAATCGACAGGATCCCCATCTTACGCGTGCTGCGCAAAGATTTTTGATGAAAAAAAATATTATTCTCGTTTCCTAAAAACGTAATACCCGTGCCCTTTCGTCGGACCCAAATAGTTCACATCATCCAGTTCGAATCCTGCATCACCAAACAATTTCTTGATGTCTTTGTCGAAAAACATGCGCGGGTGTTCATCATACTGGACATTTAACGTGGTCCCGGATAACAATTTCACCCAATTCTTCCAGTGATTCAACAACGGGATTCCCAGCATTAATTTCCCGCCGGGCCTGCATACCCGCGCGCACTCGTGCAATAACATTTCAACCTGCCCCAAGTGTTCGAAGATATCCACCATGATGATTTGCTCAAAAAAATGTCTTCAAACGGCCACGTTTCTCGTAAATCAGCTACCACCGCGCGATATTTTCTTTTTTTAACTCGCTCACGGCCGTTTTGGAGATATCCACGCACCACAAATCTTTTTTCTCGATGAGCGTTTCGCCTTCAAAGAAACCTGCTCCTGCATTGAGCATAGGAACCCCCTTCTGGATGCACGGTGCCAGTATCCGTTGGTCTACCATGTGCTTCTGTTTCCAATGCTCGAGTTTAGCATTCTTCGAAAAATAGTTTTCGTAATCATATCCTGAAGCCATAGATAGACTATGCACGCATCGAAGATTAAATTAACTTACCGCCTATGTGTCCTCAATGTTTATGCGCAATCCCCCATGTAGGCTCCTCGTCAATGTTTCTCGTAAGAAAAAGATTGATTGCCGCGCGCCCATTTCGTAGGGCGGATCCACACGCCGGTTTCGCCCGGCGGAGACGACAGACAACTACCGGGGATTTACCACGTAAATCCCCACGTTGGCTTTTACTCAATTTTTTAGCAAAAGAAACTTTTGAAAAAAGTTTCATCAAAATCGTTTTTTGATCAACCTTTTTGATAAAAAGGTTGATTGACAGCGTTGGTGCGGCTCCAAGAAAGATCCCAGTGCCACGGTCCACCAGTGCGCGTTTCACTTCCGGGTTCGAAAAGGGACCGGGTGGGACCACGCCTGTATGGCCGTCAATCAAATGAACTACCCTTCGAAAAGGGTTATAAACGTTGGTCCCGGTCATCAAGAATGGTTGAAATCCCCTCGAATCTGCTAAGCACACCATATCGACGAACGATGTGGAAAAATGCTACAAATGTGTTGAAAAGACTAAAGAAAGTTATTCCAATTTCAGAAGCATACTTGTTGGGCAGTTTTACAACGGTTAAACGAAGACCTGCAGATGTGGATTTTATTATCCTGCTGAAAACGAAGTCAAACAAAAAAGAAAATTGGTCATTTTATATGGTGGTATCACCCGACAATCAGTTCGGCCAAAAAACTGTATCTGACGCCAAAAAATGGATGGCCCAAAAATATGGGAAGAAGAAAAGTGCAGTCATCAAATTAATTTGACTACTACATCTCTTCGTCGTCTTCTACTTTTTCTTCCGCATCGTCGTCATCGTCGCCCATTTTTTTCTTTTTCATGGGCTTGACGGGGGCTTTGCGGTTCTTTCCTTTAATCGGAGACAAATCAATCTCGTCCGGATCGGCTTCTTCATCATCGTCGCCGAGCAATTCTTCTTTGTCGTCTTCTTCTTTTTCCTCGGCTTCCGCTTCCACTTCTTCTACCACAGGAACGGCTGCGTGCTTTCCGGGAACTTTCTTCACGGGCAGCGCCGCAGGAACGGAACCGGGTGCGGGCAAGGGGACTTCGTCCATTTCGTCAAAGTCGTCATCGTCTTCGCCGTCGTCGGATTCCATGGTTTTCTTTTTACGCGGCGTAGCGCCGGATTTCATTCCGCGAACTAAATCGTCGGCCGTTTCCAGTCCGCGAATCATTTCTTTTTCATTCTTGGCACCGGCGCAAATGACTTTACCATTCTTGAACAGCAACATGGTAAGTTTAGGATTGTCCATTCGCAGAATGGCACCGGGGAATTGCTCCGGTTCGTATTCCACATTTTCCAATTGCATCGCAGTGGCGAACAAATCTAAGTTTTGGTG
Organism: uncultured archaeon; assembly: GCA_964363635.1. Lineage (GTDB taxonomy): Archaea > Iainarchaeota > Iainarchaeia > Iainarchaeales > VGJJ01 > VGJJ01. The sequence goes on along the minus strand of CAYIIU010000021.1, from coordinate 10,709 downwards.
AAGGTTTCCCGTGGCCACGAGGTTCACAACTTCGTATTCAATGGTTTTGAGAATTTTAACCGAGGGTTGAATCTCATTAATCATCTTGTTGGCTTTCTTGATGGCCACATCAATTTGAGATTGTGCACTCGCACCCGAGCAGATGATTTTTCCATTTTTGAAAAGGAGCATGGAAACTTTAGGTTCTTTCATTTTCAAAATGGCGCCCGGAAATTGTTCCGGTTCGTATTCGATGTTCGGGATGGACATCGCGAGGTTGTACAAATCAAGATTGGCGTTCAACCCTCCGCTGGCAACGAGGTTGACAATGGCATAATCGATCGTGCGTCCTTTGTGGACAAAAGAATGTTGTTCGAATTGCTGTCCGGATCCTTCACTCATAACCAACCATCTCCCAACCGGCCTTTTGAAAAAGCCCGGGGAAAACCCGCGCTAATTTCGAACACTTCTCAGGCCCTTTATATACGGTCTCCCACTCAACCCCTTTTTAAAGCTATTTAAAGGGCTCAAAACGTTAAACGACGACAATCTGTCTAAATACGCTTTTATAGATGGAGAAAGTACTTGAATTGGTGATTGATTGGCCAAACTAAATCGAAATATGAAAAGAGGTTTTACTAATTTCAAAAAAACAATAAATTCTAAAATAGATGAAGTTGCTATGAAAAATTTTATCGCCAGACTTAAGGCGGAAAATACACTAACGCGCAGGAAAGTTCTGGCTGAGGAGTATCTTCCATCCAGATACATCCAAAAACCATTGAAACCAAGAGTTGCCCAAGCAATGATTCGACAACTAGGCGTACGGAAAATAGGGTCATCTTACTGGAAAGGAGATGGTTGGACCATTCGAGTGGATAGTAAGGGTGTCTACCAATATCAGAAATTATGGTAGCCCCCTCCACTCGCTTTATAAAAGATTTCATTCCCTTTTCCTCTATAGACACTTCTAAGGTTGTGAAAAAACATGGCAGGAAAAAAAGCACGCGGTCATCGCGCGAAAACAAGGGCGAAGATTACCGCTGGAAAAACACGCGCAACCCCGACCGCACTCTTGAAGACGTACGAAGCCGGACAGACCGTTCAAATGGTCATCAATGGCAGCGTTCACAAGGGAATGCCCTTTCGACGCTTTCACGGTCTTACTGGAACTGTTTTAGGGATGCAGGGACGGGCCGTTTGTGTGGCAGTAAAGCAGGGAAGCCAAGCGTGCGAACTCATCGTGAATCCCATTCACTTGAAAGAAATCCAGCAGATGCAAAAAGCTGAGGCCGCGTAAACGAGAAAGAAAAAAACCGAGTTGAACAAACTATGATTGGAAAAGAACTCTTGTCAAAGAAACCCATTTCCCTTTCGCATGTGAAAGACATGCTTACCGGAAGAGACTACGCCACGAAGGAAAGCACGTACGAACAGACACAAACACTTGACTACGCCACAAAATTCGCCAAGCTTTCAAAAGACAAGGCCGAGAGCTTGTTCAACAACCTCTTGAATTTAGACGGAATGAATGAAGAGATGGCCGTGAAGATTGTTGATTTTTTGCCCGAAGATTTGGAGAGCATGAAAATGCTCCTCACGAAGCCGGGATCCATTTCCGATGGTGTGTTGTCGGAAGCCTTGGAATTGACCAAGAAACACGCCCCCGGTTCGTAACCGGCACGTGAACGTCCCCCATTCTTTTTCCCCGGGACGCATTCATATATAGGACATTTACACGGTGATACTGCTATGAACGAAGAAAAAGCACTCGTATTGGATTTTCTCCCCCAAGGAAAAAGCTCGAGCTTCAAGAGTGAACCGCTGGCGATTGTGATGGGAACGAGTTTCTTCACCTTGCTCGAAGTTGTACCCAAACCCAGTATCGAACTCAAACCCATGGAAGAAGTCTACATTGGAAAAGATTCCCGCGAGAAGATTGATCATATCAAGCAGCGCATCACGTACGACAATTTGACCAACAACGCCAAATCCGAATTGGAAAAAGCCGTTGAACGCGTAGTCGAGTTGAACGAAAAACGTTTTGTCCAATTCTTCAACGCATCCGGAAGCATTTCCCTCAAGCGACACCAGTTGGAACTTTTGCCCGGCGTGGGAAAGCAGCACATGGAAGATATCCTGCGCGAACGAGCTATCAAACCCTTTGAATCGTTCAAGGATATTGAAGCGCGCGTGAAGTTTCTCACCTCCCCACTTGCAATATTCCGCCGCCACATTTTGAGCGAAATTGAGGGAGAGCAGAAACACTATTTGTTCGTGCGCCCCCCACAAATCGAAGACGAATTCAAACGCAAACGATTTACCCGCTAACGGAAGACACGCATGGATCGCCTCGACGATTTGCAGAAATCCATGATGCGGGCGGGATTTTTTCCCGAAAAAAAATATTCGCAGAACTTTCTCGTAGATAATCAAAGCGCCACCGATTTGGCCAACGCCGCATCGTTAAACACGAAAGATCGCGTGCTGGAGATTGGAGCGGGCACGGGTTTTGTCACCGAAAAAATCGCCGAAAAAGCCGCGCACGTGTACGCCGTCGAATTGAGGCCGGAATTGTGCAACGTGCTGCGCGAAAAGTTTGAAGGAAATGAAACGGTTGAAATTGTCGAGAAGGATTTTTTGGCACTCGACCTTTCTAAATTGGATTTCAACAAGATTGTGGCCGCCCCGCCGTATGCTATTTCCGACGACATCATGTACAAGCTCCTCGCCCGAGGATTTGTTCAAGCGTCTTTCATTTGGCAATTTGAATTCGCCGACAAAATACTTTCTCCTCCTGGCAGCAGCGAGTACCATCCTTTGTCAGTCATCACCCAATACTTATACGATGGAACCATTGTGCGCAAAGTTACTCCCAAATCATTCTATCCGGTTCCAAACCATTTCTCCGCGATTCTCGCACTCAAAGTTAGGAAGAAACGCAAAACGATTGATAATTTTCCCGTGTTTGCGGCGTGGTTGAAAACGCTTTTTCGTTTCAAAAACAAAACCGTTTCAAACGCGAGCAAACAACTTGAAAAAAATCCCGTGAAGGGAATTTCGCGCGAAAAGTTTGCCAAGGCGATTCAAGAGATGGATTTGGCAGATGAAAAAGTATTCTTGCTCGAACCCGGAGACTTTGTCGAATTGTATTTCCTCGCGCGCGAATGAAAAAATAAGAAAATGGCCCTTCTATTTCGGCGTCGCACCCAATTCGCACCACGTTCGAGCGGATGAGCCTTGTATCGCGGCGCACAGCGCGGGATTGTGCTGCGTTCCCGCGATTCCAGATACGCAGCTGGCGTTCGCACTCGTTGACGTAATGCGTGCGCACAGTGAAATGTCATTCAGCGCAACCGCCATCTCCGTGATGCACGTGTTTTTGGCTTGTTGCGCGGAAATATTTTCACACAGTGTCACATCGCGCGCACTAATCGCGGCTTGAATGTAACATGAGTCTTTTTTGCTTCCGAATAGTTCATCGATGAATGTGTTTGTCACAAACAATCCGTCGCATTCGCTCGCCGATACGGAAGAAATGGGTTGTGCAGTCGATTGCCGGAACAAGGGTCCTGTGAAAATGTACGGATTGGATGTGTCGAGAATGGTGAATCCGGATATGGATAGTCTTGCCGCATCGGTTTCACTTACTAAGAGTGCGAACACGAATGGTTCCGGGCATCCGCATCCGGTGCACGTTTCATTGGTTGATTGATAGGTGAACTTCGCTTCGAGAATGGTAATCCCTTTGTCCGTGTAATATTTTTTCAAGTAGGTTATTTCATTCTGCACCGGAAACTCGTCATATGTTTTTTTGTTTTGCAGCACCCAGTCTTTTCTCCAAGGAATTTCGGAGCATTTTTGCGGCTGCAACAACACCCACGCGGGAGTCGTTGCGTTGGGCGGGGTTTGCACGGGAATGTCCCACGATGAAATCCAGTAAATGATGAGGAGGGAGAAAAGAATGATTCCTACCGTAAATCCCACGGCGCGTTGGTCCATGCCTCCAGAAGGCAAAAACGGGTTAATAAGAGGAACATTCCACAAGCGTTTTTTTCCCCGGACATTGAAAAAAAAGGTTGGTTTTAATAGCTACAAGGGTGTATTACTCTCGAAACCGGTTCAAAACCGTTAATGAATGATGGGGGATTTGCATGAGCAGCTTTTTCGATCGCGTAAACAAAGTGCAGCAGAGTCAAAACCAGGAAGAATACGGGTATACTGCTTCAGGAGCCGTCATGTCTCACCCCACTAACACTAATTACGCCCCGCAGACGCAGAAGACGGAGCAGCAAATCAAAGATGATGAAGCCCTTCAAGCGATTATTGCCGACACCCACGCCAAAATTGTGGTCATTGGTGCAGGGGGAGGAGGAACGAACTCTATTCAACGCCTGAGTGAAGTCGGTTTAGAGGGCGGAGAAACGTACGCGGTGAACACGGATGCGCAAGCCTTGTTGCACATCAAAGCGGACCGGAAGATTTTGATTGGAAAACAATTGACGCGCGGACTTGGCGCGGGTTCCGACCCTTCCGTAGGGGAAGCGGCTGCGCGGGAAAGTGAAAATGAATTGAAAGAATTGCTGAAAGATTCCGATTTGGTTTTCATCACATGCGGATTAGGCGGAGGAACCGGAACGGGTGCCGCGCCGGTCATTGCCAACATTGCCAAGGCGCAAAACGCATTGACGGTTGGTGTTGTAACGTTGCCGTTCACCGTTGAAGGACGCAATCGTATTGAAAACGCATTGGAAGGATTGAACCGCCTGCGAAAAGAAGCGGACACGGTTATTATTATTCCAAATGATAAAATTTTGGAGATTGCCCCCGACTTGCCCGTGAATGCCGCGTTCAAGGTCGCGGATGAAGTGCTGGTGAATGCCATTAAAGGCATTACGGAAATGGTCACGAAGCCCGGACTCATCAATTTGGACTTTGCGGACTTGCGCACGATTCTTTCCAAGGGCGGAGCCGCACTCATTGGATTGGGGGAAAGCAAAGCCGACAAAGCAAGTGATGCGCGCGCATTGGAAGCGGTGGAAAACGCATTGACATCACCATTGTTGGACGTGGATATTTCCGGAGCGAATCGAGCATTGATTAATGTCGTGGGCGGTAGCGACATGACCTTGCGCGAAGCCGAAATGATTGTTGAAGTCGTGGGTTCACGCATCGACCAGAACGCCCACATCATTTGGGGTGCCATGATTGATGAGAATATGCCCCATTCGCACATTCAAGCGATGGTGGTTATCGCGGGGGGAAAGATTCCCTTCCTCGACGGTACGCCCCAAACGGAGAATTCAAAAATTGATTTGGACATTGAGTTTACAGAATAAGGAGACTGAAACCCATGGAATTCAAACTCAAAGAAGGATTAGACGAATTCACCACGTCCACGAACCGTATTTTCACGGTGAGCAAGAAGCCGGATACGAATCAATATATGACCATGCTCCGCGTCACGGCATTGGGGTTAGTCGTGCTGGGTGCAATAGGGTATACGATTGAACTCATCAATTTCCTCGTGAGAACGGCCGTTTAACGCCGGCCTATCTTTCCTTTTTAAGGTTTTGCCGACCATTTCTACTTATTGCGCGACCCTGCCGCCCTCGAGCTGAAAAACCCATGATTTACACCGTTCGCACCGCTAATGGACAAGAATCCCTCGTCGCCGACATTTTAGCCGCGAAGACGCAGAAGGAAGGGCTTGAAATCTATTCCATTACCATCATGCCCGACATGAAAGGGTACATTTTGATTGAAGCTAATGACGAAAACACCGTGCAGCGCGGAATCATCGGAAACAACCTCGTGAAAGGACGAGGTGTCGTTCCCGGAAATGTGAAGATTGAAGAACTCACTGGCGTCCTGTCCAACAAGCCCTTGATGGACAACATCAAGCCCGACCAAAAAGTCGAATTGATTTCCGGACCATTCAAAGGGGAAAAGGCCCGTGTGATTCGCGTGAACGACAACAAGGAAGAAGTCACGGTGGAATTGCTCGAAGCCACAGTTAAGATTCCTGTGACGATTAAAGCGGAACACATCCGCGTGATTAAAGAATAAACGCGGGAGCGCAGCGTATGGCACGCGTCCCTAAAAAGAATTCGAAGAAACCAAGCGCAATCGTAATTACCATTGTCCTCGCCGCATTCAAACGGACTGACTTGCTTCCGCATGCATTGAATGCCATTGCACGGCAGGATTTTCCTTCCTCTCGATTCGAATTGATCGTCGTGGATGATACGGCGAGCGGACAAAACAAAAAAGTGACGGACTCATTCAAGGGAAAAATAACCAATCTCATTTTTATCTCGCCCGGCCATCAAGGGGCGGCTAAGGCGCGTATAAAAGCATTTGCGCAGGCGAAGGGGGATATCATCGCATTCACAGATGAAGATACGCTCCCGAAGAAAGACTGGTTGTCTCAAATCAAGAAAGCATTTGACGCTCATCCTGAGGCGGCAGGAATCGAAGGTAAAGTGTACACGGATACCATTAAACCTCTTTTTTCAAACGCTCCCGAGAATCTGCATGGCGGGATCTACATTGGATGTAATACGCACTACCGCCGCGCGGTGCTGGAGAAAGTGAATTATTACGATCCCGAGTTCTATTTCTGGCGCGAAGACACAAATCTGGCGTTCAAAGCGTTGACGCAGGGGAAGATCATTTTCGTTCCGGAAGTAGTGACGCATCATCCTGCCAAATCCATCGCACCTGTTTCGCTATGGAAAAATCTCCACCACTTGAAGGATGACATGCTCCTCTTTCGCCGCTTCCCTCAAAAGACTGTTTCATTCGTTGGAAGGGAATGGATCCGCCACGCGGGCGTGAGTGCAATGGCATGGTTACTTGTGCTGGCCGGATATGCATTGGACGGATGGATTGGTCTTGCGCTTGGAATCATCATCTATGGAATTTTCCGCACTCTTCTCAACCTGCAGAAGAAAAGGTTCACGTTCAAAGAAGGGGCGCAATTCCTTTTCATTACATTCGTGCGTGATTTGGCATTTCCTTTCTATTTCGTCTACTACCTCATCACCGTAAACGTGTTCAATACTCCCGATTTCTCCCCTCGAATGGCTCAATAGTCCTCCGGCCGTGGATTTATAAGTCTTTTTCCCCTTTTTTCGTATGAGCTGTTATCAGCGCTTCTAGGAACGAAAAACGATGCCCGAAATCAAAGTTATGATCGATGGTGGAAAAGCCACCCCCGCACCGCCTTTAGGCCCCGCATTGGCGCCCTTAGGATTGAACGTGGGAAAAATCGTCCAAGAGATTAACGAAGCCACGAAAAACTTCGCGGGGATGAAAGTCCCGGTTGTTATTGATGTGGACAAATCAAAGCACTACACCATCGTTGTTGGGAGTCCTCCGACAAGCGCAATCATCACCAAGGAAGCCAAAGCCGACAAAGGGGCGGGAAATCCTAAGACTGAAGTCAAAGGAAATTTGACATTTGAACAAGTCAAAAAGATTGCGGAAATGAAAATGGGAAAATTGAACTCCTACACGATGCGCAGCGCCTGCCGCGAAATCATCGGAACGTGCAACTCGATGGGAATTTCCATTGATGGAAAGCACGCCAAACAAGCGCAGCTTGATTTCAAAGACGGAAAGTACGATAGCCAGTTCAAGTAAAATTGGCTATTCATTTCTTTTTTAGTTATTTCAATCAAAAATCCTTTTCTAAAAAGGTTGGACGATTGTACGATATCTCCCCTTAAATAAACTCAGTAGCCATAATGACTCTATGAAAGTCACGCAGACGAAACTCTCCCTGCCTAAAATTATTCTAGTGGCACCCCGCACCCCCGCAAATGGCGCGGCGGGAATCGAACAATATGTTTTGAATCTTTCCACATTTTTTTCAAGGAAAGGATGCAACACCGAAGTCTGGGGGACCGATTCTCATTTTTCGGAAAAGAAATCAGGAAGTGTAACATGGAAATCGTTTCCGGGATGGAATCCAGGTGATGCATTTTATTTTTCGCCTGCCCTTTTCAACGCGCTGCACCATTCAAACGCAGACATTATCCACGCCAACGGATTCAATAATCTCACCACTATCGCCGCGCTACTCGCTAAAAAGCCCCACCAAAAATTGGTCGTGACGCTGAACAGCTCCCCGCCATCTTCACCCTTCACCAAAGCGTTGCGCACACCCTATGAATGGTTGTTCCGCCTTTTGTCGCACCGCTTTGACAAGATTATTTGTGTCTCCAAAAATGAGCACAGCATTTTCACGCACATGCTAAATTTACCACGAGAAAAATACGCCATCATCCCGAATGGAGTAGAAGCATCGACATTCACAGCGTTAAAAGTCAAAAAGAAAGACCATCAAATTTTGCTGATTGGAAGAATGGTCCCCAACAAAGGTCACGTGCGCGTCATCAATGCACTGCCTCTCATCCAGAAAATATTTCCCCAAGTCAAACTTCATTTAGTGGGAAGCGGCCCTCTCGAAAACGAATTGAAAACATGCGTAAAAAAATTGGCGCTGGAAAATAGTGTTGTTTTCCATGGAAACATCCCCGTGAGTAAACGGGCCGACATGATACGTTTTTTAAAAGAGTCCACCCTCCTCGTTTTGTTGAGCGATTACGAAGGAAACCCACTCGTGTTGGGGGAAGGATTGGCGGCAGGAATTCCATTAGTGGTGAGCGACAAAGGAGTTATGCACGAATACGTCGAGCGCGGAGACGCGACAGGAATTGTAGACATTGACAACCCACGTGTAGTAGCGGAAACTCTTTCGCGCGTTCTTGCAACACCTGCAAAATTCAAAGGAAAACACCACCCCCAATCGTGGGATGATGTGGGTGAATCCGTGTGGAGCGTGTATGAAAAGCTCGTACAGAAATCGAACGCTGCGCTTTACGAATGAGGCCTTTTTATAGTCTATCCCGCCCTATCTTTTTCCATGAGCGATGCTCCCCAAACCATAGTGCAGACACTTCCCAAACCCCATGTTGAACATCCTGTGCCCACCCCTTCAGCGTACCAGCGCGTGCTCTTCATCACCACTCCCTGGCAATCATCCAAGGACAATACCGTTTTTGCCAACCAGATTTCATTCCCATTAGGAATAGGGTACTTGGCCTCCATCGCCAAAAAACGAGGGTGCGACGTGAAAGTGGTTGATGCGCTTCTCTTAGGATGGAAGAATACACGCGAAGAGGACCATTTGCTCGTCCGCGGTCTCACATGGGAGGAAATCGAAAAAGAAGTCAAGGATTTTTCTCCGGATGTCGTGGCCATCAGTGGTTCATTTTCCAGTCAATCCAACATGGTCCATCGCATTGCGGAGATTGTCAAAAAAAATAATCCAAAGACGGCAACTCTTTTGGGAGGCGCTTACGCCACGGCGGAACCCAAGAAGGCCGTTCAAGACACCAACATTAATTTTATTTTTGTAGGAGAGGCCGAAAAAACATTTGACGCATTTTTATCGGGCGAAAACCCTTTGCAAATTCCCGGACTCATGTATAGTAAAAATGGCGAAATTGTTTCCACGGGAGATGCACGAAAATTTGTTCAGCTGGATGAGATCCCTTTTCCCGCGTATGACGAAATGGGGTTAGAGAATTATTTCAAAGCGAACGAAGATGGTGCCGTCATCCGCGGAAAGATGACCAACAAAACGGTTTCCATCATTACGAGTCGAGGATGTCCGCACTTCTGTAATTTTTGTTCCATTTATCAAGTGTGGGGAAGACAATGGCGTTTTCGTTCTCCCAAAAATGTGGCCGACGAGCTCGAATTACTCGTAAAAAAATACGGCGTCCAGCACATTCTGTTTGAAGACGATAATATGACGATTAACATGACGCGTTTCGAACAGATTTGCGATGAGATTGTTTCACGTGGATTAAAATTTACGTGGGAGACTCCCAACGGAATTCGAGGAGACCGTGTCACGCTGCAATTAGCAAAGAAAATGTATGCCGCGGGATGCAAACGCGTGCGCATCGCCATCGAGAACGGTGACCAGCACACGCTCGACAAGATCATTCGAAAAGACTTGGATTTGAACAAAGCCCTTCAGGGGGTTCGCGCGTGTGTCGAAGCCAATCTCTTAGTGGATTGTTTTTTCATTTTTGGAATACCGGGAGAAACAAAGGAAACATTTCGAAAGACCCATGATTTTGTGTTGACGTGTTTGAAAATGGGCGCCAATCCCTTGTGCAGTATTGCCGTTCCCCTCCCGGATACGGCGCTCTACAATGAGTGCGTAGAAAAAGGATACCTCGTCGAAAATGTGGACTGGGCGCAAGTCATGAGCGCGCGCATCAAACCTATTATTCGAACGCCCGAGTTCAATCCGGAGGACGTGGTGTACTGGTACAACAAGACGCAGCGGGATATTGCATTGACTATCGCCACCCACCCCTGGCTTTTCTTCCGAACCAATATGGGGGCGGACATGCTGAACAATCCTGCTAAGCTCGTGAACGGTTTGAAAAAGATGTATTATGGTTCCATCAAACCCTACGTCATGTCAACCGTAAACCGCTTAGGACTGGCGGTTAGCAACAAATAGGGCTATACGGCGACTGCACTCCGAATGGTGTTTTTTTGAGTCATTTCTGATATCGGTCTGTTACCCTATTCGCTTCTAGGAACGAAAAACGATGCCCGAAATAAAAATCATGATTGATATTTTAAATGCTGTGTTGCATGATTATCTGATTTGAGTGGTATTTTGGGGTTGCTATCCC
>CAYIIU010000020.1:0-23859 GCA_964363635.1 uncultured archaeon | reverse complement strand
GATTTGCATCTCATGAGGGGATTTTTTTGGCACCATCACGCACCGCCTCGTTTCTCATTTTCACGGCGCTTCCCCAGGATGCGCTCAGCCATTCCCACATCCTCAGGGGTGGTGATTTTAAAATTCTCATACCCGCAATCCACCACCACGGGCTTAATTCCAAGACGTTCAACGAGCTGCACGTCATCCGTTCCCAAAAAAGAATCCTTCTGCGCTTTCTCATGCGCGCGCACAAATAAGGCGTACTGAATGCACTGCGGGGTTTGCATTCCCCACAATTCACTCCGTTTGAGTGTTTCCAAAATTTTTCCATCATCCCCAACGCGTTTAATAGTATCCTTGATGCGATACCCCGCCACACTCGCTTGATTCTGTTGTGCGGCGCGGATGCATTCCGTTATTGTTTCAGTTGTTAAGAGTGGATTCGCCGCGTTGTGCACGAGCACAATGTCATCCGGCTTTGGATTAAGGGAGGCGATTGCCTGCAATCCATTTCGTACTGAATCTTGCCTCTCCTTTCCACCTTCCACAATTTGCTTGACTTTAGTAATTCCTAAGCGATTCATCCATTCGGTGATTTCTTTCACCCATTCAGGGTGCATGATGATGGTAATCGTCGAGATTTGCGGGTGCGCTTGAAACAATTGCATCGAGTATGCAATAATGGGTTTTCCCGAAAGTAGGATGAATGATTTGTTCACCGGATTTTTCATCCGCGAACCGGAACCGCCTCCCGTGAGAATGACGTGAACAACCATCCGTTCTCTCACTTCCTTTTCTTGCCCGCCAAAATTTTTTTCGTTTCCTTGCGCGCCCACGCATCTGCGTCGAGCACATCCTTCAAATCGGGTTCGCGGATATTTTTGTGTTTGTTCATCACTTCACGAATCGTGTTCTGGATGTCCAAAAATTCAATTTCATTTTTCAAAAATGACTCTACACTCGTGTCGTTCGCTGCGTTGAGGACGCAACACACCGTTCCACGTTGCTGCGCGGCTTCGATTCCCATTTTCAAACACTCGAACGTGTCCATGTCGGGCTTTTCAAAGGTGAATTGCTTCGCTGCTGCAAAGTCGAATCGCGGAACGGGCAATTCAATACGCTGAGGATGGGTGAGTGCATACTGGATGGGCAAGCGCATGTCGTGGCTCCCGAGTTGGGCGATAATGCTTCGGTCCACAAACTCGACCATCGAGTGAATAATACTTTGAGGGTGTACAATCACTTCAATTTTTTCCGCAGGCAAATCGTACAGCCACATGGCCTCATTGACTTCAAATCCTTTGTTCATCAACGTCGCAGAGTCAATGGTAATTTTCCCGCCCATCTTCCACGTGGGATGGTTGAGGGCCTGTTCTTTCGTCACGCCGCGCAAATCTGAAAGTTTTTTTCCTCGGAAGGGGCCGCCCGAGCATGTCAAAATTATTTTTTCTACTTCCTTGGTGTTTTCTCCCTTCAAGCATTGAAAAATAGCCGAATGTTCCGAATCGATGGGTGTCAATTCCACACCGTATTTTTTCACTTCCCTCATTACTACCGCGCCCCCGCTCACGAGGGTTTCCTTATTCGCCAGCGCAATTTTTTTCCCCGCGCGGATTCCTTCCATCGTGGGTTTGAGGCCGATGTTTCCTACCACGGCAGTAACGAGCGTGTCAATGGTTTCCCATCTTGCAAGTTCGTCCAATCCGTCGTAGCCGGAAAAAACGTGCACGTTTCCTTTGGTTTCTTTTTTCAATTCGTCCGCCTTGTTGGCATCCACCAAACACACGGCCTCAGGTTTGTATTTTTCCATTTGTTTTTTCAATAATTCTTTGTTACCATTCGCGCTAAGGGTTTTCACCGTGAATCGCTTGGCGTGCTTGTCCACGATATCCAATGTTTGCGTCCCAATACTTCCCGTGCTCCCCAGCAACCCAATGTTTTTGGACATCATACACCCACCATTCCGTGAAAAGGGGTTATATACCTGCACTTCACTCCCACCAACGCTTCTTTACAAACCACCATTATACTCATTAAATACCAAAGTTTCCTCAATCGACGTACTTATTTGTCATTCGTGAAAAAATAACGATTGTTTTTTATGCGAACTCTACCATTTGGTAAATATGAAGATTGAACTCGCTCGCGCCGCAGGATTCTGTTTTGGAGTCAAACGCAGCGTCAAACTGGCACATGAAACATTAGACAAAGGTGAGGCGTATTTGTATGGAATGCCCGTGCATAATCAAAGGGTCGTGCAAAAGGTCATCGAACACGGGGGAAAATTAGTCGAGGACAATCCGTATGCGGCCTCCAAGATTTCGCGCTTTACGCACCTTAATTCAATGGATGACATTCCCAACAATTCCACCGTGCTCATGCGCGCGCACGGCGTGACGGTGCAGGCGATTGAAAAAGCCAAGTCCAAGAATTTAAACATTATCGACACCACCTGCCCCTTCGTGACGATGGTGCACAAAACGGCCAAAGTTTTGTTTGATGAAAAATACCAAGTCATCATTGTGGGAGAACACGGCCACCCGGAAGTGGAAGGGATTAAGTCTTACGCCCCCACCGCTATTGTAGTGGAAAACGCTGAAGAAGCGAGCAAACTTTTTCCCCGGAAGACGCAATACTACACGAACGATGAACTCATGAAAGCCAAAACGGATGCAGAAGTCGTGGAAAAACTCCACTATCCGGTGCTTACGAAAATTGGAATCGTCTCGCAAACGACGCAATCGAATGATAATGTTCAAGCGGTGTCCATGGCCGTCATGGGAAAAGCACGCGAAGTTAGAGTGTACAACACTATTTGCAACGCCATGCACGAAATGCAGCCGGGTGCGGTTACATTATCGATGCAAGTTCCCCTCATGCTCATCATCGGCGGGCGAAACAGCGGAAACACTAAACGTTTGTATGAGTTGTGCTCGCAACAGACGCAAACATACTGGATTGAAGCCATGAACGAGTTGAAACCCGAATGGTTCGTCGACATGAGTCACGTGGGGATTTCCGCCGGCGCGAGCACTCCCGATGAAGATATTGAAGATGTGATTACGTGGATTCAAAAATACGACAAGGACAATAATCACATTGAGAGTGAAGTTATTCGCCCCGCGTACGTGGTGCACTAGCAAATATAGCAAATTGGTTTTGTTCCTGAACAGTTATTGAGCAATTTGCTATATGCAAAAAGCCTGTCAAATGTTCAAATAATTAGGCTTTTTGCTATAGCAAGCCAAGTACTCCGATAGACAAAACTACCTTTTGGACAAAAATAGGCCAAAATGCATCACATTTTGGTCAAAATCCGACCAAAATGCTTATACCCAACAAAAACCGCTCCCAATTGTCCAAAACGCCGGAGAAAAACACTTTCATCCTCACGCACCCCTCCAAGGCCGAAAGCCGCTACCGCCCCCTTCTTTCCGTTGGATTCTTATAAAACAAAATACGAAAAAAAGCGAAAATGGTTCCAAACGTATACGTGGTGCATTAAATGTTCTCATGTGTGGAAATCAGTATGCCCTCCATTCGTACCCTATATTCGCCCGCCAAACTCAATCTCGTCCTCGACCTCATCCGCAAACGCGAGGATGGTTATCATGAAGTCGAATTCGTCATGCAGGAATTGGACGTGCACGACATCATCATGATCGAAACAATACCTCATACAAGCGAAATTTTTCTGTCGTGCACGGACGAAAGCGTTCCGCTGAATGAAAAAAATTCGTGCCATAAAGCAACTATTCTAATGCAGGAAGAATTGCGCCAGCAGAACAAACCCATTCAAGGAGTAAAAATTCACATTGAAAAAAAAATCCCCTCCGCGGGCGGGTTGGGTGGGGGAAGCTCCAACGCCGCGACCACGTTGAAAGGACTCAATACGCTTTGGAATCTCAACCTTTCCACACAAAACCTTATCGAATTGGCCGGAAAAATAGGTTCCGATGATGCGTTTTTCATACGCGGGGCCACATGCGTGGCGCGCGGCCGCGGGGAAATAATCGAACCTATTGAAAAATGTCCGCGTCTCGAACTCGCATTTATTGTTCCTCCCGTGAACGTGCCGGAACAAAAAACAAAGTGGATTTACTCTCACTTCGATGTGAACAAAGTGGAGAGCCATCCTTCCGTTTCGCGCATGCGCGAGGCCATTCGTTCAAAAGATGTAGAGAAAATTACGCACGAAATGGGAAATGTGTTTGAAACACTGGACGTGCCCGAGTACACGGTCGTGTTCGCTCTCGTTGAAGGGCTGAAACAAATGCCGGGCGTCCGTACAAGTATGCTCGCGGGCGCCGGACCTACAGTAGTGGCGGTTTGCGATTCGGAAAAAACCGCGTCGCAAATAATCGAGCCTTTTCGCGCGCGCGGGTGGACGGCGTTTACCACGCACACGGTTTGAAAAAACGAATTATTCAAGCTACCTTTCTGCGTACATGACGATAGGCCTGCGGTCCTCGCTTCGGTCCCGGGATTATAATTGGGGCTTTCTTTGGGGTTGGTTCAGGTCGCGGTCGTGGAACGGGTTTTGTTGGAACAGTTCGTTGGGGAACAGGATGAGAAGGAGGTTTTGGCGGAGCCGTTGTCGGAGCAGATACGGAACGTAAACGAAAACGGCGAAAAGGATGAACACGACCTGTTGAAACCATACACAGTAACCTCACTCACAATAGAATAAACAATAGATAATATTGCTTCAAATTTTCATTTTGGAAAACTCCTCCCGCAAATATTTTCGAAACTCTTCTGGCGTACTATTTTTAGCCTTTACAACAATCAACCTAAGAATCGAATTGAAATTCCTTGGAGAACTACTAATAATAGCAGGAATGCCATACCGTAAAACAAGATGAGCATTACTACCTGCAAGATCAATTATTTTTAACATATTTTTTAACATATTCAGTGACGCATATAACCCTTTTTCAACGTCTGAATTCAAACGCGCACGTTGGACTCGCGTAAAACGAGACGGATCTTCGCTGAGAATAACACGCAACACGCCATTATACCGTAATAATTCTTCAGGAATACCATAAAACAATTTGTAATCCCGATGCCGAGGGGTAATCCCATACAACCTAAAATTGGCACGCAAATTATTAGGATAATACTTGGGAACCGAATGGACAATTCCTCTCATCGATTTAACACGATGCCTCAATTTCTTGTTTAACCCTCCGGGCAATGCACGCTTTCCAGACTGAACCATAGTATTAGGGGATTCTTTTCAGATTTATAAGGTAGCACGCTTGGCATCGCGCAATGCTCGTGCCAAGGCACGAGTGGTTCCTAGAAAATGATCGCGTTTGGAACGAGTAGGATCTGCTAAATCCCGCGTAAATTGGGCCAAAAAACGCTCCTGAATATCGGGATCCAGATTTGTAAAACGTGCAAACAACTCTTGCTTGGCTCGCATCACATCACGACGTTCACGACGTATCCCACTAGCATTTTCTAATTCACGAATCTCACGCAGACTAGTCATTGGGTTCGTCGTAGCAATTCCAGTTCGTGCCAGCAAAGTCATCGCCGCATCCAACCGAGTCAAAGACAATGGACCAAAAACATAATTCAAAAGTTCCCGTTCCTTATTGTCAATTCGACGAACCACTTCTTCCGCCAACTTTTTGGGAAGAACGGCCGTGTGGGCTTCTGCTTCCGATAGTTTAGCTAAAGCGGTCGCTTCAGATAATTCATATATTAAAATGGGAAAATTGAAGGCTTGCAAAAAAGACACTTCCCGCTTATGCGGGCGAAGCTCATATTTATTTTCGCCTTGCGCGAGCAATTCGAAAAAAGATTGTCCTTCCTGCAACCCCCCCGCTATTCCAGAGCCCATAAATTGTCGACGTTGAGCCGGGTCTAATAATAGAACACCTGCTTGGCCCATTGACATGACTTGAACGAGCGCTTCATAGGTCGGATATAATCTTGGGTCAATCCGATCCAACGCGCCTTTGTACTTTCGAATTAAATTCATAGCACGAATCGACTGGCCCTGAATCAATGCCGTTTGAAACATCAAACGCTTAACTTCACGATCTACAATCGCTTCGTGTTCAGGCGATAATCGCTTTCGTTTTTTGGGTGAAAAAATTTTCGAAATAGGAGTAGGTTCCATTCCGCCAATCGTTGGTAATGCGATTCCGCTTTCTCCATAAATGTCTTTGATAATTTCTCCCGCGATGGGTGAAAGGGTGGAAACGTTTTTCTGTTCCACGGCGCGAACACGTGAATATAATCCTTCATACGCTCGCTGAGTCAACTGCAAAGTATCGACTAAACTCATTCGTTCACGCGGGATTCCAATTCGTTCGCGTACAAACGGATACTGCTTCGCTAAATGAGCTAGCTTGGATTCCATCGAACGAAGATACTGCTCACCAAACCGCTTGTATAATCTGGAATAAACACGTGGAACACGGGCTGGATGCAAGCCTTTTCGATAAAACCGTTTCCCGCGAATAGGTTCTTGCATAATCAAATCACCTTAATCTCCATAAATACTTAATGGGTTGATTGAACTCTTTGGGAAATTGTATCTGTTCCTTTCGAGCTAACTCCAAGTATCCTTTGGACTCACGTTGAATCGCGTTTCGTGTTACATCGTATTGAGCAACGCGTCCGTCGTCCGCACCATTTTTTCCTACATTCGAATAGACTCCGCCTGTTAATCCATTCAGTTTGGCAATTTTTTCCAGATTGTCTAACCGCCCTTTCATGAATTGCCCCGAGTTCACCGCATACGCAAAACGCTTCTTAGGTTCAATACCTGCCACAATCATGGAAGGAACACCATTCACCACTCCACTCAATGCGTAAACGACTCCAAAGTGTTCATTTGTTTTAGGGTCCACTAAGCGGATAGGTTGAAAATCCGGGCGATCTAATTCGAATCCATATCGACAAATACAATTTTGGCCCAACGCATCATAAAATGCATCCAAAACTGTTTTAGTTGCTTTTAGTTCAATTGTTTGTTCTTGGGTAGCCTTTCCTTTCGCAAACTTCCCCAATTCACTATTAATAGAATTAATCGGAAAACGCTCTTTAGCCGTTTGAACTGCTCCAGGTTTTACGTCATAGCTTTGAAGAACTTCGGGCAAGTGAACATCAAAAAATACTTTCGAAGCATCCAAAAAGGCGCGAGCCTCCGCTACATTTGGATCAGATGACAAACCCGGGAGACTCATTCCAGTTACTCGTGGCAATAATGGTAGCGCCATCATAACCGCACGCGTGAATTCGTCGGAACGAGTTCCGACTGCACGCAAACTTTGAATAACAAAATCGTCCCGCTTTTTTTCAGAAAAAGATTCTTCAAATGTCACGCCAGATAGTTTGGATAATTCTTGTAAAATGGATACTTCTAAATTTCCGGTCGGAGGAACGGTTCTGCGGTAAATAGACTGAAGAGTATTAACATCTAGTTTTTTCCCGGAAATAAGAGTAGGGACCGTCACACCGGCAGCGGCTTTCATACGGAAAGACGCATCTCTGGCAATCATAGCTGGCGGATTTGTTTCACCTGACCACCTATTCCAACGAGTGTTAAAACTCTGGCGCGAATCATCAAAGCCATTGTCAGGATCATCAACGCCGGTCAATGCCCGGACAACAAATTTATCTGTTGGAGTATTTTCAGCAAACCCGACTCCGCGAAAGTGTTCTAGTCTCGAACGCATTTTAGCGGATTGAGCGATAATAGCTAAGACATCTTCACTCTCAAACGCGCTAAGCGAAGAAACACCAGCTAATAAGGCGGGAGGCAATCCCTCCACCCAAGCCCCAAACTCACGTAACTTTTCCACGTTGAATCGATTACCCATTGCCTCAATCGCTTTCGGAAGAGAATTACCAAGCACATAGCGAGCGTTCTCTTTCGTCGACTGAGCAATCAACGTCATCTCCTTCAGCATGTCCACGTTGAATCGATTACCCATTGCCTCAATCGCTTTCGGAAGAGAATATTCAAGCACATAGCGAGCGTTCTCTTTCGTCGACTGAGCAATCAACGTCATCTCCTTCAGCATGTCCACGTTGAATCGATTACCCATTGCCTCAATCGCTTTCGGAAGAGAATATTCAAGCACATAGGGAGCGTTCTCTTTCGAAGCCTGAGCAATTTTTTGAATTTCTTTCGCGCCTGCAATTAATAACGCCTGTTGCAACGGCTCAAAATCGTTAAAGGGAAAATAATAGTCACGACGCATCGTTTTCATTATTTCATCGCCTTCTTCCCATGACTTAGGGGTGGTCTTGGCAAACGACGAAAAGTGTAGGCTCTCAGGGGTAACTCCGTATTTGGCTAAAATGCGAACCATTTCAGGGTCTTTTGGCGCTGGTGGCTTTCTTTCTCCTTTGCCCCCTCCAAATACCCGACCAAAAAAGCCCTCATCCGCAGGAGGTCTGGGCTCTTCACCTTTTCCACCTCTGGGTTGTTCAGCCATACCAAACGCTCGCAAGCGCGGAGCATGGAAAGAAGAACTACTCTTATGAGACAGAACTGGCTGTTGAGATAACGGCTCCAATCCAACGACCTTTCGTTGAACATTCGCTTCGCGAGGAGGGCGAGAGTGTTCTTCAAAATTTTTCTTCGCGCGAACCAACCGCTTGCCGAGTGAAATAGGAATAGCTCCCGTTGAGGCCGCGCGATGAATCGCTTTTTTCGCTGAAGAAATCGAACGAACTGAACGTGTTAACGACTGAGACGCAGAAGCAAGCGGATGGCGCTCGACTCGACTTCTTCTTAACACTATTCGAGTACGAGCGGGTGAAAAGTGAATAATAGGAGCTAAACGAGCAGGCGACTTTGCCGGTTTCTCTACGCGTTCCTCAGGACGAATAACACGGCGAGGAAAAGAAAAAACGGGAGCAATGCGTGGCCGCATTTCTTTCCGAACGACTATTGGAACTTTTGGACGAGGACGCGTTTGCACCCTTGGAGGTTGTTTGAACAGGGGTCTATTTGGACGTGAAACAGGCGACGAGACAACTGGACGATTAGAAAAAGTATTACGAATAACGGGACGCGAAAGCAAGCGAAAGGGAGTAGGGCGCAAACGTTGCTGTACTACAGGGAGCGATTTTCTATTAACAGAAAAAAAGCGGTTGTTACTAGGTGGCGTAGGAACATGAGCCGGGGTTTGGCGCGGAGCACTGGCACGTTTCGCCACGGCTCTGGCTGCCAATTGTCTAAACAACGCTAAGCGTCGAACGACTTGGGGATTAACCAATGGTTTCCCTAAAGCAGGACGAAAACCAGCAGGACGAACATTGGAACGCCGACGATGAAAGGAAGGAGGCATAAATCAACAGGAAACACCCCTGACAAATGACAATAGGGGCTTCGCCCCTATGACCCCACGTGTGTTTCTCCGCGGGCCCTTCGGGCCGCGCGGTATCTCTCTCTTATGACGCGGATTCATAGAACGTGATTTCTACTTGTAATAGAAATAGCGACCTTTCATCCGCCGGTCCTCTACAGACCGGCGGTATTCCCGGTCGCTATGGATAAATCTATCCCTTACAAAACACTAAAGGAGGATTAAGTCGGGTTCATACCCAGTATATTCAAAAACGCATTAATCACCGTTGAAATCCACACCATGATGTTTGCCATGAATACCGCGAATTCTCCTCCGCCGCCCACGACAGCATTATATGAAAGATTGCCCGAATTGACGGCTTGTACAAATGCTTCGGAAATATTTCCGCTCAACACCATTTGCGCGGCCGTGCCTTCATCCGTGTGCACGGTCATCGAGGGATTGGCCGGAGGAAAACGCGTGAAGGAAGTAACCTCATTGTTGGAAAGAACCACTCCTAAATGTTCCACCGTTCCATCGCTGCGCGTAAAGTCCACCGCAATACGCTGGCTTCCAAAAATAGCTTTCACCGGACTAGGAAGCGCTTGAAATTGCTGTGAGGCAATGAATAGTTGGTCCTGCAATTCTGTTTTGAGGGTCCCGTTTTCGTTGAACGAACTGTCCAAGAATGTGCCCGCGTCAAATGATTGGGCACGCGTGGAGAGTGCAAACAAAAGCATGACTAAAAATACCACAACAAAGGGTTTCATTCTCTTCTTTCGTTTTTCATTTATTTAAAGACGTTCGTTTGATTAGGGAGCGCGCATCTGTAGTCCAATCTTCTCATCAAAAAGTGGCAAGAACGCGGATGCTTGCTCCACTTCCAACCTGCACCCTGCAGCAATTTTGTGCCCACCCCCTTCCGCCGTTCCTCCCAACGATTGGCACGTTTCCCGCAGCGCCAATCCTAAATTGATTCCATTCCTTACCAATTCGCTCGTGGCGCGCGCCGAAACCTTGATGCTCCCGTCTTCGTGACGGGAAAATGCCACAATGGGTTTGTCCGTGTTCACGCCCCCGCTTCCGTAAAGCATTCCCGCCACAATTCCCACAATGGAATCTTTTATTTTGTTTTCCGCATCGAAGAAATAAAAGTTCGTGTATTCGCGCAACCCTTCGTTTTGCATAAGTTGGATTCCTTCCGCGAGATTGCGGCGGTGCTCTTGTAAAAGTCCCATCGCGCGCGCGTAATAATCTTCTCGGTCGCCTAAACACACTTGGAATCCAATATTGCTGGCCCCATTTCTTCCACAGGCATTTAAGACTGTACTGTATTCTTTTGCATCCCGCAGCGGTGAATATCTATTTTCGTGCGTGAGCGTGTACACATCCCCAATCAATTCATTCAGTTTCCATTCCGGAGTGTTGTGCTCGTGCAAGTGCATCAGAATCGCGGTGGAGAGAATTTTTTTTTCGCTCGCATTCAAATCCTCGTACGCGCGCCATTTTCCGCTTTCATCCTGCAATGGAATGTTCAAGTTTTCCAAGAATTTGATGCACTGTTCTTTGTTCGCGGTAAGCCCGGGCAAAATGGGGCTCGTTGAAAACGTCAAATACTGTGCCAGCGGCCGGGAAATGCGTCCGTACAATCTCAAATCGATTTTCACATTCAACACGCCAGCGTCCACTCCTTCCTCGACCATTTGCTTGTTCAAACCTGTGAGTCCATTGCTGCGCGAATCCTGCATATCCCCTACCGCCCCCACCACTCCAATAGATGCCATTTCCCTGTTTTTGTGGGAGAGCGCTTTTCCCGTGTAATAGGCGATTCCCGCGCTGGAGATTTCCGTTCCCCCGTCAAGGCCAAATTCCATGGGGTTCATGTGCCCTTCATGGTCGCCATTCCCCCGTTGATGATGGTCAATAATGTAGAACTCATTTCCGTATTCATTTTTGAGTGTGGGAATGTAGCTCGATCCAAAATCGGTGAAGATGAGGGTCGCGTGCATGTTTTTCAATCGTTGAATGTCCTCCGTGTACAATTGCTTCAACGTGACCGTTTTCACGTCAATTTGCTCCCGCTGAAGGGCCTTTACGATAATGCTCCCGCTCGTCAACCCGTCGCAATCGTGGTGCGTCACCACCACCGCCCTATCAAGCACTCTCAACTTTTCCGCACACCCATCAATGCGTTCAAAAAGCGCTTTCACGGCCTCTCCTCGCCCTTCCCTAGAGACGAGGGTATTCATTTCCTGCGTGCTTCCGCCCATACTCTAAACACGCAAAAGTGCCATTTAAGGGTTGGCCAAGTAAAGTTCCAGTAAAACCCTTCAATTCTCAAATTGGGTTTATATTGAAGAAAAAATTGGCTTTCATATGAACCACCGTTCTATGGCATTCACCCTCCTCGTTGCCGCGATGGTGGTGGTCATTGCGCTAGGACTATTTGTCGCCACTGCGACGGAAGCACCGTCTCCCACCGGAGAGGTTTCCCAGTCTCCCATCATCTACCTTGTTTTTCTCCTGCTCATTTTAACCATGGGTTTTCTACTTTCACGTATTCTTTCAGGGGAAAATTCACGGTTTTCTTTTTTCACCTTTGTCAATGTTTCACTCGCCGGCGTTTTAGTCAGCGGCCTCGCGCACGAGTTCGTGCACATTCTCCTCATCAACCACCCCGTGCAATTGCGCTTCCACTTCGGCGACTCACGAGCTGTTTTTTCCACGTGTTGCTTGTCTCCCGGCGAAGCCCCTTATGAAGGAATCGCTTACGGAATTCAATTCCTCGTGTTAATCGCATGGATGTTCCTCAACCGCCGCACTTTTTACAACGGCCGCTTCCGCGAGCTGTGGAAGAAAGATTATTCTGATTCATCTTCACGCTCCAAAAAAGGGCCGAAAGTAAATGCAAACGTCAAAAACGCTGCAAAAAAAAATACTCCACCCAAAAATAGTGAGATGGATGAAGACGATTTAGAGCGTGAATGGCGCGTGAACAAATCCCAGATGGAAGGGCATCTTACCGGAAAAATTAAACCCGGAAAAAAAGATTCTGATTTGGAAGATGATATTTCCAAAATCGGCCGGCTGAAAGCCTAATTTCGGCAAAACAATTGAAACGCTCCTCTTTTCCGCTATTTTGACAAAAAACATAATAAGGCCGGCCGCTCCATTCCACGAAGAGGTGATTATGTGAATTCAACAGCCGTACGAAACATCAGCATGGGGGCCATCGTCTTGGGAATCATTTTAGTCCTAGGATGCGTCCAAGGCGGAACAATCAATACAACCCCTGAAGGGCGCGTTGTTTTTTCAATCACAGACGCAGCCGCAAATATGGGCAGCGTGAGCAAAGTAGAAGTGACGATAGACCAAGTCTCGGTGCAGAGCGCTGCAAAAGGTTGGGTCGTGATTTCAAACCAGACCAAAACGTATGATTTGCTCGAACTCAAAGCCGGGAATAAAAGTGAAATTTTGGCCGATGCCAATTTGGCTGCGGGCACCTACAACCAATTCCGCATGCGTATTTCAAACGTCCAAGTCACGGACGCAAACGGAGTGCACACGGCCAAACTTCCCTCGAATGAATTGAAGATAGTGGGCTCGTTAATCATAAACGACGATTCAACATCCGTGGCATCATTTGATTTTATCGCCGATGAATCGCTGCACGTCACGGGAAACGGCACATACATTTTAGCCCCCGTCATTCAGATTGAAACGCGCGAAAATGCATCAGTTGATGTGAAAGCGGATGGCAGCGTGGACGTCACGGGTGGACGCAACAGCAGCACTTGGAAAGTCGGAACGGACATTCAAGGAAATGTGGGCACCGGCCTAAGTATTGCCAATGATAAAGTGCTAGACATCGACGCCGGGGGAAAAATTACCATCGCCACCATTCCTCCCGTGCAAGCCGGTAAAGGAAATTTAGTTATTGGAATTACGGATGCGGCAGTAAATATGCAAAATGTGAGTAAAATTGCAATGACAATTGTGAAAGTCGATATTCATTCCGAATCCATTGGATGGATAACCCTTTCAGACGAAACATTGGTTTTTGATTTGCTAGCGCTTAGAGATGCAAATGCCATTAAAGTATTGACAAATAGCAAATTAGAAGCAGGAACCTACCAGCAATTGCGTTTAGAAATATCAAAAGTAGTTGTAACGGATATCAATGGGATTCATGACGCCAAACTCCCTTCTGGAGAATTGAAAATCCCCTTGCAATTGGATGTGAACGATGGCACCACTGTTTCTGCTAAATTAGATTTCATTGTTGATGAATCATTGCACATCACGGGAAATGGAACATACGTAGTCGCTCCAGTTGTTCACGTGGAAACCCGCGCGGATGCGGATGTGATAATAGACGAAGATAAAACAATTCAAATTAGTGGTGGAACCATCAAGACAAATCACAAAGTCGGAATGAATGCCTACGGAAATGTGGGTATCAACGTTTCAATTCCGGTTGGTTCAACAGTTAATATTCAGGGGAACGACGTAGTCATTGTCTTGAATAATGGAACCACCCCTCCCGCGAATCAAACAAATAATCAAACCAACCCCTATGTAGCAGTCGAGGCATGTGATTCAAGTTCGGATATTTTAGTCAGCGGCGAATTAGTCATCCCGGCAGAAATTGAATCATTTACCAACGCCCTAACTCAAATGAATCTTTATGAATACGACCCGTTTTTGGCCGATGCGGGCGCTGAAAAAAAGGCAAGTACGACCTTTAGTGTCACGCACACGCTGGGAACTGAAACACGCGTCAACGTGGATTTATGCGACGAAGGCATGAATGTGGAACCCAATATGCAATACTACGTAGACACGCGCATTTATTATGACGGCGTTGTTGTACCAAGCGGAATGAGTTCATTGTGGGGAAGGTGCACGCATGATGACTTATGCAAAGTCCTCAACGAATGGTCGGACGAATTTGTAACGGTAGCTGAATAAACCAATTACACCGAGTGGGGTGGAAGTACCACCTCGCTCAATCATTTTTCCCAAAAAAATCTAACTTTTCTCTAAAGAATTCTCGCTTCCACTTCCGGCGCGGCGCGCAGTCCAATCACAGATGAATTATTGCTACTCTTCGCCACCCCCACAATCTGGTCGGCGACTTTGACAATACTGTCATTGTGTGTGATGGAAATGAACTGCGATGATTTGGACATTTCCTTAATCAGTGCGCCTATTTTGCGCGAATTATGCATGTCCAGCGCCGCATCCACTTCATCAAAGAAATAGAAGGGTGCCGGCTCGAAAAGTTGTATGGCAAAAATGAACGCAAGTGACGTAAGCGATTTTTCTCCCCCGGACATGGAGTCGATGTTCTTCAAGCTTTTTTCCAATCCGTGTTTGGCCTCAATTAACAGGCCCGATTCCAACGGTTTGGCACGATCCGTGAGTTCAAGCCGCGCCGTTCCATCAAAAAATCCGGTGTAAATTTTGTTGAAATTCTCATTAATCGTTTGAAACGTCTCCATAAACGTATTATTCCGTTTTGAGTCGATGCTGTTAATCAGATCCAGCACCGCCAATCTTTCCACGTCCAGCGTGTCGGCCTTTTGTTTGATTTCAAGCACATCCTTCTCGTACTGTCCAAAGTCTTCCAGTGCTTTCATGTTGACCGTTCCCAACTGCCTCATCTCGTGTTCAATCACCGGGACGCGTTTCTTCAAATCCATCGTCTCGTTCACGTTGAGTGTCTTCACCCCTTCAAAATTCTTCAATTCTTCTTTGACATCCAACAAACGCGTATCGTATTTGGACTGTTCAATCTTGACTTCGGAAACTTGCCCCTCAATTCGGAACGATTTTTCCTGCCATGCGCGTTCCCGTTCACGTTCGATGGAGATTTTTCCTTGTACACGGTCGCGCTTCTGCAGGAGCGCTTGATTGGCCCCTAAAACTTTCTCATATTCCACTTCCGCATTCTTGAGTGTTTTGGCCAATTCATCTCGGCGCTTCTGCTCCACTTTCAATATGTCTTTCATGCGCTTCTCTTCTTCCTTCACTTGCTTCGTGCGCGTGTTGGCAGTGGCAATGGCATTCTCGTGCACGCTTTTCTGCGTCTGAAAATGAAATAATTCTCGCTCGACGCGTGATTTTTCCTCGTTTAATGTGTTGAGCGTTTGGTCCATCGTCGTTTGGTTGAGTGCATCGCGGAGTTTGCTCAATTTCAACTCGTGCGCGTCCAGTATCTTCTTTTCTTCCATCAGTGATTTTTCCAACTGCTGTTTTTCATGCAAAATTCCTCCCGTGCTTTCCCCTTTTTCGCTCTTCTGCATTTTGGCAAGTTCGCTTTCAATGGTTTTCTCTTGCTGGGCAGCCTCATTCATTTTCGTCTGGCTTCTGGCAAGCCGTGTGAGCAGGGTTTCGGCGTGGTGCAGTGCTTCCCATTCTTCATGCAGCTTCTTCTTTTCGCTTTCCCATTTCTGCGTATGCTTGTGGGCGTCCGCGATGGCATCGTTCTTCTGTTTCACGAGGACTTTCTTCTGCTCATCCTTCAGTTCGCGTTCGCAGATGGGGCAGTGGCTCTTTGTTTTTCCCAATTGCACAAGACTTTCTGTGTGCGCGAAAATCTTCCCATGGTGCTCCGCGACATGCTGGTCGATTTCATGCATCGCCTTGTTTATTGTTGACCGTGCACTCTCAACATTTGGATATTTTTTCTTTATTTTTTCCAGTTCATCCACGTCTTTCTGCAGGATTTTAATCTCGTCGCGAATACGAGCCAGTTGCGCGTCCCAGCGCGAGTGCATCAGCTGCGCCATCTCGTGTGCGCGGCGGACGTTTTCCATTTTCGCCGTGGCGTGGGCGATTTTTTCCCGCGTGTGCGTCACCGTGTCGCGTGCGGCGTGAACCTCTTGTTCGACTTTCTGCGATTCGTTTAACAGTTCTACCTTTTTCTTCAGCGAATCCGCCTGCTTGCTTCGCAGCGGAGAAATTTTTCCCTCGATTTCAGCGAATTTTTCCTGTAATTGCTTCGAGTCCGAATCCGCTTTGCGTATGCCCTCGTCCGCGTGCGTGATGACCCGCTGAATTTCTTCTAAATTGCGTTGCAATTCTTCCATGCGTTTGGTCGCATGGCCCATCCGTTCTTCCGTCACGCGGATTTCCCCTTTGTGTTCTTCCACGCTCTTCCCTAAACCCTCAAACGCCTGCGATTTCACTCCTAAAAGTTTTTGATCCAATTCAGTGAATTCTTTTTCCATTTCCTGAAGCATCTGCTGCGACTCTTTCTGCTTCGTCAAAGCTTCTTCTTTCTTTCCGATGAATTCCACTTGCCGTGTTACAAGAGCCTCGAGTTTAGCATTCAAATCCCCTGCTTCCGTGTGCAGAATGGTTGCCTTTGTTTCGCGCAATTCTTTTTCTAATTTTTTGAATCGCGTGGCAATGTCGCGTTCTTTTCCAAGCTGTTCAATAATAGCCATCCGCTCGTTAAGTACAATCGTGACATCCTTTATTTTTCGGTCCACTTTGTCCAAATCTTTCATGGCTTCATTTTTTTTCTCTTCAAATTCCTGCAGGCCCGCTATTTCGTCAATCATTTCCCTCCGTTCAATGGGATTCATGTCGATGATTCGCATCAAGTCTCCCTGCGACACGAGGTTGTGCCCATCCACGCGCAATCCCAATTCGTGAAGCAAATTTTGAATCTCGCTCAAGGTGACGCGTTTCTCGTTCAAACGGTACACGGATTTTCCCTGCTTGTCGATCGTGCGCGAAATCTCATACGCATTTTGGGGTCCTTGCAGCGTTAAATTGACGACGGCATAATTTTCCCCCGCGGGCGCCCCTGAAAAAACAAGGTCCGTCAACCGCGAGGCGCGGATAGACTTCAAACTGGTTTCTCCCAATGCAAACAAGAGAGCGTCCATAATGTTGCTCTTTCCGCTTCCATTGGCTCCCGCGATGGCGGTGAATCCTTTCCCGAATGGAATGCTCGCATTCTTGAATGATTTGAAATTCTTCATACGAAGTTTTGTTAGAGTGAGAATGGGCGTGTTCATATTTCATCAACTCATTTTTTCCCGTGTCCGCGTCTAACAGAGAGTGCTCCGGGTTCGGGTGCCGCGAGTGCGAGCGTTGTTCCCGAATAAAATAATCCGAGCGCCGACCCCACAAAAAATACGATGGCAAGAATGGATTCATCTGCAATATTTTCTGCGACCAATCCGGTCACTCCTTGAATGAATCCCGCCACAATCAAAATGGCGAAAAGCAAAATAATGGTTGAGAGTAATTTTCCCCGCGTCGCGCTCCATGATTGCGCCAATGCATCTTTGGGGAGAAATCCCATTCCCACATACACAGGTGCAAAGGAAAATTTGATGACGCACAGTGCGGTTGTCAATCCAATGATGGCAGTAAAAATGACCGACAGCAAGCTTGCCATTCCCCCGCTGGCGGAGAGTGAATTAATGGCATTCAAAACGACAACTAACCCGAGTGCCACCGCAATCAGAATGAGTGAAAATGCAATGGATGAAAAAAATAAGGAATTTTTTTTCTCGCTGGTTGTTTTTCTCATTTCACGTGAAACAATCCCCATACTGTAAACGGAGAATGTCAAACTAATCACAATCAACCCCAGCGCGCGCAGCTGCAGGAATGAATCGTTGGTAAAGAGTATCCCGGACGCACTTCCATCCGTGAACACGCCTAATACATCCGCGTTGAGCAGGTAGAGAACCCCATGCAATCCCGTCAGAATGAGGAGGAGACCATACACTTTAACGTGCTTTAGCATCTCTGCCGGGGCACGAATAATCGATGTTAGCATGACAAAACTCCCTTTTTGAGGGCACCCACCCGTTTGTTTGACGTTTTTGTCGTTTTTAAGGGGAACCGATGGGACCGGATATATATAGGGGCGGTTACACCCCTAATTCCAAAACAGCCATTGCCGGTCGATTTATTCCATTTTATCGCGATTCAACCCCCTCCCAAAAAGGTTACATTTGACCTTTGGTCAAGCTTTTGGCCGCGCCAAAAGGTTGCTTTTTAAGTGTTTTCCAGCCGAGTTTCTGAGTTAAGTGTTTCATATGAAAGTCCCTAAAACCAAAAAATTATACTGTAAAAAGTGTAATTCCCACACCGAGCAAAAGCTCAAATTGTTCAAGTCCGGCCAAGCTCGCGCGATGGCCATAGGTACACGTCGAAATGTTCGCAAGCACAAGAAGGGTTTTGGTGGAAAGGCCAAGTTTGTGATTAAAGTCAAAAAGCAGACCAAAAAGCCAGCCTTCCTCGCCGAGTGTCCCGTTTGCAAATCCAAACGATATTATGTCATTCCAAAGCGAATGAAGAAAGTGGATATGGGCGCATAATTAGGCTTTTGATCAAACTTTTTTGAAAAGTTTGGTGCGACACGGGAGCGTAGCTCCCAATGTATGGGTTCCTGAAAGGAACCCTAACTCCGGATTCGCCCTACGGAATGGGCGATGCAAGAGAGTGGATATGGGTGCGTGATTTCCGTCTGGGGAACGTTTACTTCCCCTTACTTTCGAACCGCCGGCGGTGACCGAATTATACTACTTTTAAATTCTCGAAGCCACGTATTCTCATATGACAATGAATAAAGTACGCATAAAAACAAACCGTCTGAAGGAGTTGGACGGGCTATCTGTCAGTATCCGCGAGTGGAGTAAAGACCCCCAGTTTAAGAAAGAAGTCCGGGCATTTATCAAATATCACACATCGTGAGAGACTTTTCAAATTCTTTAAGAGAGTGGAACGCCGGCAAAGGCAACTGGTTTTTTGAATTCACTTCACAGTATGCCTTCATAGATAAAGTTGAAAACATCGTATGATTATCCTCGCTTACTACCACATCCAATCGATGAATGCTTGCGCACGCGACAATCAAAAAATCACTGACTAGTTTATCCTTTGAAATATTTCCACGATAGTGCAAGCCGTATTCGGTGGCGAGCTTTGCTACTTTCATGTCCGTTTCAAATGAATGATTGTCGATGATATGGTCATATACATACAGCAGTTTTTTTCTCGTGCTTTCACCTATTCCTTTTTCCTTTGGTGTTGCCCTTAGTTCTCGGCGAACGATATCACATCCGTAAATAATTACTAGGGAGCTTTTTACTTTCACGATAAATTCGTCGTAATTCGTATTTATCAGGAACCCATACACATTTGTATCGAAAATAGCTCTTTTGGTTTGCGTCATTCTTTCACGGAAACTTCTTCAAACCAAAAATCCTTTAAAACTAGGGAAAATTTTTGAAACAACTATAGCAAAAAGCCTAATTATTTGAACATTTGACAGGCTTTTTGCATATAGCAAATTGCTCAATAACTGTTCAGGAACAAAACCAATTTGCCATATTTCCATGTCACACTACGATCGTTTGACTCCATTCGTTATTTGATTCGTTCGATTCCTCCACATTACCCCCTGCATCAACCAGTACACGAACCGAATGGCTTCCAGAACTAAGCGTCGGGCCCCAAATCTTTCCTTCTAATCCATTTGCGAGATTGAATCCACCCGGAAAGGAAGCGTTATCGGTTAGTGAACTTCGGGGCACTAAAGTGCCCCGCGTCACTTCACACCCAGAATAAACAAACAATAAAATAGACGCGGTGGGATTCATCTACCCGCTAAAGCGAGGAATAGGGTTCTCCCAAAAACGACCCTAAATTAGCTGGTGCCGCTGGAGAGATAGCAAATTGCACTACATTTCCATTATTCACAATTCCACTCACAAAAAAGAAGGCAATCCCAAAAACGAGAAGGGCAAGCACCATTCCTTTCATGCGCTCATCAGAATCCATGCATGAGAAAACCGCTCCGCATAGTTAAAGGTGTTATTTTTCCTTCCGCGTGTCCCGTATTTCTCTTAAATCGTAAAACTCCACAAACGATGGATTTTCGTTCCACGTGTTGAATTCAAGCGTCGTGTGCCCCTTTCGGTGAAATTTCAGCTGCTTCATTTCAATTCCTTTTTGAACCACGTCCAATACGGCTTGAAGAGGAATGTCATCGCGATTCGCATCAAACAATTCTTGTCCTCTGTCCATTTTTTCGAAGACAAAATGATTATCCTTCCACAAAAAATCTAATTTAATTCGTCGCGACTCAAACACTTGCGTGTTGGGGTCAGATGTTCCAAAATAAACGGTCATGCGAGCGTGTTGGTTGGCTTGATTCAAATCAACTTCCCCCGCCCAGCGCACCTCGCTTCGATGACGGGTAGGGTGAATGATATATTGTGCGCGTTTGGAGGGGTTCTTCACCGGTTTTCGCAACGTGGGAAAAACACCACGGGACATAAAATCCAGTGCAATGCGAACATTCTCTTCCGTCATTCTATCAAAGTCGATATCTCGCCGCGGCATCACTGAATAGACTAATCTTCGATATTCTCCACCCGTTTCATCCATTCGAACGAGGAGCCGTTCCCCTTTTTCCAAGCCCTTTAAATGAAACGACTCAGAAGAAGGAAAAACCTTGTACGGTAGAACACCCATGTTGGAAAGCCCTCTCAAAATGAGCTTCAGCTTCTTCAACCCCCACACTTTATTATTCCAATGCAATCGAGGCGCTCGCCGGCGCTGGCTATTTCGACTGACGGGAAAAACCATTCCAGTTGATTTTACGTGAACGCCCGGAAGATGAAATGATTTGACCATAGCCCCAGAACTTATTTTGAGGATTTAAGGCTACTGAAGGCATACTAGCCTCTTTTTATTCTTCAAAATGAACATTAACAAGTGACTTCCAAAACGAGTATCTTGTTAATAGTCTCCCAGAATCAAGGGATTGACTATCAAGCGCTCCTGTCCAAGATTGCGCCCAATTATGCAAACTTGAACTCGGCGCGTGCGGCATTGTCCCGCGTGCTCAAGGACGCCGTGTCCTTCGGAATGGTCACGAAGCAAAATCATCAGCTCTTTTTGACGGACAAAGGTTCCGCCTCATTGAAAGTCAAGATGCACGACAAGCTCGTGTTGAAACTCAACCAGCTCATGAATGTTCGTTCCGTCGCGAGCAACCCCGATCCACTGGTGCAAAACCTTTCAGTATTGCTCGAACGCGGAAAGATGGACCCGCGCTTGTTTGATAATGCACGAGCGTCCGTCAATTTTTCCGTGGATGAAGTGCAGCGCGTCCACGAGGGAGTGAAGCAGAACATTAAGCACATGGAATATTTGGAAAAATCGCTCTCAACACAGTTGCAATCCCTCCGCGACCTTAACTTTCCGAGTGAACGCGTTAAAAGTATTCAAAACTTTCACGCACACATTCCAAAGTTGGTCGAAACTTCTTCCGCGGATGAAATCCAAATCGAACACCCTCAAATTAATTTCTCCCAGCAGCCAAACCATTCCTTGCTCGAAGGACTCTCCCCCTCTTACAAGGGCGTGCGCGCCGCGGTGCACACCAAGCATTTGAGTGAAATCACCACGCGCTTCACAAATCAAGATGCGTTGGAGAATTTGCGCGCGTATATGGGTTTTCTCACCCTCAACTTTTCACGTGAACACGTCACGATTCGCGGCCCCTCGCAGGTATTAGACAAAATGGGTTTGGAAAGCGACTCGCTCAACACGAACACGCACACCCTCACGCAAAGCATTTCCAACAATCCTCATGCACACAGTGAAACGCACCCCACCCTGAAAGCCCCCCAAAAGGAAGCATTCACCACGATGCTCCCCGCCCTTCCCCTGCCTGAATTGTCGTTGACGGAAAAAACGAACAGCGATGAAGAAAATATAGTGGAAGACGAAAGCATTGAATCCCGCGATTAACCTGCCCAAGGGTTTATAGGCATTTTCAGCCCAATTTCTTGAGTGACTGCCGGAGAGATGGCAGAGCGGTCAAATGCACTGGTCTCGAAAACCAGAGCCTCACGGCTACGGGAGTTCGAATCCCCCTCTCTCCGTCGCCCATTCCGTAGGGCGGCATCCGGTATAGGGGTATCGAGTGCGATACCCCATCTTTTTCTTTTGACTGGGCGTCTACTTTTCTTTTTCTAAAAAAGAAAAGGAGTGCGTTCTGAATCCCCCTCTCTCCGCTTCGCGCCATTACCCCCAACAGGATTGAAATGGAAATATTCCACCGCACTATTTGGTAGGACGGTCGTGCGAATCACCACGGACGGCTTCCGAGAGTTTTTCTTCAGCCAAACTAATAGAACCATTTTCAATCGCATGCCCCGCTTCCACAAATTTTGAAAAAATCGAAGGAAAATCGGGTCGAGTAGTACTGGCGAATAAATTAATATGCGTGACTAACTCACGCAATCGTTGTCTGGCATTGACATCCTTCATGCATTGTTCATACCAATACTCCACATTATCCGAAAGTATTTCCATTTGATTGGAAAATATTTTTTTGCGCACCGCTGCATCTTTAATCCGTGAAACTTTATTGAGCAAATCTTGATTCATAATATATTGTCGTCCTAATGCCAAAAATATTTTTCGATTGGCCAATCGCATTTGAATGACGGCATCGCGATAGTTTTCTCGCTCAATTGATTTCATGGCTCGATAAATACGAGGTTGTGCCTCTTTCAATTCATCTTCGCGTTTTCTGCCAAGGCTTTTGTAGTCGCGCAATAATCGCTCCATTAGTTCAACCGCTTGTTTTTTCGTTATACTTTTGCTCTGAAGCATGGATACTGAATCATAATTTTCAGTAATATATTTTTCCAACCGCCCCTTTTCTTTTTCCACCCGTTCCACCAGTTCAAGTCCGCGCCGCTGAATAAAACTGCGTTGCCGTTTGAGTTGATTTAAACGTGCCACAGAATCGTTGGATGATTTCCATAACTTCAGGAGTGCGGGGGTAACTTTTCCTTTTCCCAATAAATCAATGGCTTCCTCAATTCTTTCTAATGCACTTTTTTTGAAAAAGCTTCTCAATTGTTTTTTGTTACCGAACGCCCCTGCAATTGTAGCAAGCCTCTCCATCACTTCGTCGCGTTCCGCTTTTCCAAATCCCATCCATTGTTTTTCAATCACATAATGAATGGCCCCCACGTGTCGAACGACATTGGCAAGGGCGTGAAACTCTTCTTTGATAGATTCTTTCGTGTGTTCGGTTTGACGTAGAGCGTCGAGAGGCCCACGTACTTTCACGCGAGCACCCTTTTCGATTTCTCCTGGAGTAGTTTCTTTTTCTCTGAAACGAGGAAGCAATACCGGCCCTTCTCTTTTGAACTCAATCCCTAATTCGGTCGTGCTTTTGTGCCACGGCCTGAATGACGGGCTTAATTCCCCACGCAACAAACCAATTTTCCCACGTTTAGAAAGAGTAGGTTGAATGTATCGCGGTCCGCGGGGGCGAGTGGGAAAAGTCTTCGTCATTCGTTTGACAAGCGCTCAGGGATTTATCTACTTTTCTTTGGTCAGCGTCCGCGCGAGCGGGGGGGACCACGCTTTCCGCGGGGGTTAGTTGAACGAGTTGCGCGCGGACGATATTCCTCGGGCTGCGGTCCGCGAATGGAAATGCCACGTGTGGCGCGAAGCGCCATCAATTCTTTTGCGGTCATTAGTATGCGGG
>CAYIIU010000019.1:0-25003 GCA_964363635.1 uncultured archaeon | reverse complement strand
GTCTCGGTCCATGCGTTCTTGATCAATCAATTGCCCCATTCTCCTTCGAATGTGTGCGGGAGAGTTTCGCTCGCTCGCAGGCGCAGATGAGGATGTTGAAGCGGGCGTGGATGGGGAAGATGGAACGTTTGAAGCGGGGCCCGTTCTCCCTAACCTTCGCTGTTCCGCCCGTTCGCGCGGGGACAAATTGGCGTTGGCATTTTCGGCCGGATACTGCGTCGCTCGCTCGCTGGATTCAGGTGCGCGCGGCGCTTCTCCGGCGGGAGTAAAATGGAATGAAGTCGTAGCCACTGGCGGGGATGTGGGGGCGGTGGGTGATTTATCGTTTTTGGCCAGCGCACGAAGTTCTTGAAGGGCTTTCTGGATGTCCGCTTGTGCGCGCTGGGAAACAGGCAACTCTGTCGATGGTGCGGGAGGTTTCTGCTGTATCGCTTGGCTGCTCATGTTGGGCGTTTTCTCTACAAATTTTTCCTTGTCATGCAACCCGAGCGCATGGTCCATGGGCGTGACGGCCGGTTTGTTGACGCCGTGTAAAACGCGGCTGAACAATCCGGGTTTGGGTTCGTTTGACGGATTGTTCGTGTTTGAAGCGTGGGCATTTTCTCTACGCGAATTTTTCCGCATCGGTGGTGCATTTTCCGCGCGCGGGGGATTCATCCAAGGTTCATTTTCATCGTGATTTTCTCCCTCATGAACGGGATTGTCATTTCTCGGAAAATTTTTTCCGGATTCCTGCTCCATGTTTTCGGGAACAGGTTCACCATGACGATAAAATCGGCGCAATCGCCGGGGCACATTGGAAATGTCCTCACTCATACAGAATGGCCCCTCCGCTTCGTTGGGCGTGCAACATTTTCGTTGAAGTCCTTTAAATCCCTTTTGAGCTGGGTGAGTGTCTCCTCAAACCCGGCGAACTCTCCCATATCTTCCATTGGGGCGCGTTTTCGCGTGTTTACGCGCTGGTCTTCCTTATCTTCGGGGTTGTCCGCCGAGATTTCATCCGTGCCGCGTGAAACTTTTTTTGCTTTTTTCCGGTTGGCGTCAAAATTTTCTTCTTTCAATAGAGCAAGCACGTCGTTTTCCAAGGTGGGCTCGGAAAATGCGGGAGGCGTTTTAGATGAAGCCGCTCTCAGTTGAGAGGGTTTGTACATCATTTGGCCCACTGCATTTTCGCGCGGCAAAGGTGCAGTTGCGTTCTCCGCCGGTTGCGCAGGAAAATACGATGCGAGGGCGCGGGAAATAATCAGCCGGTTGCTCAACGAAGCAATCGTGGTGAGGGCAAAGAGTCCTATTCCTGCATACGCAAAATAGTCCACGAGCACATTCACGTTCACATTCGCTTCTGTCTGCATCAGCGGTGAAAGGATGGCAAAAATAGAAAACGACCACACGCCCCCAATCATACTCGCGGCAAGAAGGCGTTTCCACCCTTGCCAATATTTGCTTGAGATGATGATGCAGCGCAGAACGACATACCCTATTCCAGGGCTCCCCGCCAAGAGGAGGAATCCCAATGCCATGTCCAAGAGCGGAAAAAAGAGCGCCATGCCACGTTTAACGAGGGGTTCTTTTTTATTCTTCGCACGTTTAACACGGACATGGACCCCCTTTCGGAAGGCATTCAAACTATTTTTGGTTTGATTATCAATGGAATCCAAATCACCATTCCATTAACCCTTGCAACTATTTGCGGACTTTTTTTGTTTAATTTTTTTAAAAAAAAATACGGGTGGAAGTGGATCGGCTCCACGCTCGCCTCGTTGAGCGTTGGTTTTGCTATTCTTTTTTTTCTCATTCACACGATTAACATTTACAATGGTTTTGCTGCCACCGACACCACTCTTGTACCGCCGGACATTCGTAACACGCCCGAGTTTCAAGCCGACCAGCCCAATGTGGTGCTCCTCTTGGTTGCGGCATTATTCAAATCCGCCGTGGCAGGAATTATTCTTTCCATTTTAGTCCTTCCCTTCGCTTTTGCAGGGGTGGCTGTTTTTGACGCACTCAAACCCCGTGTGAAAGGAGTGTGGCCGCGGATTATTCTCACGTGCTTTGCCGCTTCCCTCGTTTTAGTTGTTTTGCTCGCCGCTTTCCCGTGGATTTTGGTGAGTTTGATTTACTTGGTCTTTTTTGGACTGTGAGTCATTTTTCCACACTCCGTCTAGCCAACGCGCCCCTCGGACGAGCACGCTTAAATAGCCCCCATTCGAGTTTTGTGCAATGAAGCCGCATGTCATTGCCCTAGTTTACTTGGCCCTCCTCATCTGTTCACCCCTCGCGGCGGCGGTGCCCCAAAATGGCTTTTCAAATGACACTCAACAAGTCGAAACAAATCTTCCTGTCATTCAAACACCACCTCTTCCTGAATCCGAAAAAGACACGTACACCGTAATATCGTTTCAAGCCGCCACGCTCAACACGCCGGGCGTGTGCCGCTTGTCCGAATTGTCTGAATCGGAAATCCAGCGGTTGAAAGATTCCGTATTAACGGCTGGATTGTTTGGAAATGAAATTTCCTCCGGAGCGGTGCCCAACGCGGACCGCGACAAAATATCGGACCGCAACACGCTGCTCGTACCCAACCCCACCGACAACGAAACCGCTTTTCAAAAAGAAATTCCCACCGAAATATTACAACCCTCTGAATTGTCCACGATGCAAAACACTCGTATTCGCGGTCCGATTGCATTCGGCCTCTCCTTAGACGACTCGCTGCGCGCCGCGCGCTGCACCACGGAAGAAAATTGCTCCGCGACGGGAGAATTACTGCAATACCGCAACTCTGGAGAGGGAATCGTTGGAAACGTGAAGGATATTTTCTCCTCCGTGCAAGGGGATTTGGCCAAACCCGATTCTTCTTTCTCGACTGAAGATGCGGACGTGATTCGTGCTAAAATTGAAAGTGAACAAGCTCTGCAATCCCCCGACGCTAACCAATTCAACGTGGAAGGATTTTCGCGCGTGTCAAATGCAAATTTGCTGAACCACATTCGCGCCGACAACACATTGCAAGCCGGCATCATGACAAACTGCGACAACGGAAGCTGTGTCGTGAGCATCTATTCACTCTTTGACAAATATTTCAACTCGTGGTTCTCCGGCGAATTAGTGGTGGGAACATTCGGCCCGACGGTGTATGGACAATTGAAAAAATTGATGCTCAATGGAAAACGTTTCAACCTAATCAAAAGTGATTTGCTGAACAAGGTCCCTGGTTTCCGCCCCGTTGAATATTCGGCGGTTTTAGACAACAAAGGTAAACTTATTGGTCCACTGGATTTATTCAAGAAAACAAGGCTTGATGGAACAATTAATGGCAATGTTTATTTTCAAAATCTAAAAAAAACGGGGCAGCGGGACATAGATATGGGAGATGTCTACAAGAAAGCATTCATTGATCGTGAGGTAACATCGGGAGGAAAATTCCCTTCATTGGAAGATGCCCTTTTCGGTCCTGACGGCCCCTTAAGCAAATTGACTGACATTGACAAACGCAGGGCTCTTTTTTCGTATACGGGAGAAATAAAGAACTACTCGAATGCAGTGCGGTCCTATAAGAAATTTTTGGATGATTTGGTTGAAGCAGGCACACCAGAAAAACGATTGTTGGCCGCGCGCGGGTATTCGCGCGTTTTCAAAGAGACGGATGATGTCATCAATCTTGATTTGCGTGCCGAATTCAAAAATTTAAAAGAAGCGGATTTTAGTAAAATTGTTGTTAGAGATAAGGACACCAAACTAGCACGACCCATCTCCGAACTCGATGACAAATATTTCAACGACATGATGAATAGCTTTGTCGAGACCGGTGACTTCAGTGAGGTCAAATATCTCGAAATTGAAAATGGAAGAATTGCCTTGTATGAAACAAGAGCATCAGGAGTTTCGCTGGGACCGCTTGATTTCACACGGGTGGAAAACAACACGTATCCACCCGATGCGGTTGTCCTCCTTAACTCCGGCGGTGCCCCTTTACCACCCACAAAAGAGAATTTGGAGCGCCTCCGCGCCGACGCGGCTCATGGGCCCCAGTCCGTATTCCGAGGAGAGACCCGCCGAAAAGTAGAGGATAGATTGGTTAATGGGGTGACAACGGCCGTACCGATTGATTTCACTCCCACGGATTTAACCAACAAAGTCCTAGCAGGTGGAGTCATGCCTGGAAAAGTAAAAAATTTCAGCAGTAACATTGATTCATTATTCGATACCATGGTCGTGCGGGACTTCGGCAGCGGACCCTACTCGAATCTTCTTTCAAAATCGTTGCAAACGCAGCAGAAGCTTATTTCCAATTATTTCAAGTTTTATTCTCTGGATGGGGGGATTGCCACGACGGGAAAAATGTACTTGTATTGGACCCTCACCAAGGGTTTTGGGGTTGACAAATTTTCCATCTATCAACTGCCTGAAGAATGGACGGATGTCCAATTCGTCCCCGGGGAACAGGACATCTACAAAGACGCCTACGTCGATTTCTTCGCGAATGAGGGAAGCGATTCCGGAGATATTTTCCAGAAAGTGATTTCGGACTACAATCCTTTTTCATGGGTTATCGACACCGTGGCGGAGCAATATGGACCGCTCGATGATGCGTGGAATCGCATTAACGGCGTCAAAGCCCGTGTGACACCAGAGAATTTAGCCATGTTCCAATTTGGTGCGCAAAGTTGTGCCAATTGCACTGCAGTCGTCAACTCCCCCTCTTCTGGACGGTTTGATGTGGGATATTATTCTCCGGAAAGTACGAATAGTTTCTTCCTTGAGCATGGCAAGAGCAAGGATGCTTCGGACAAAGGACAGCTCCTCACTATTTTTGCCCACCACACGAATGTGGATGGAAAGATCAGCGGAACCGAGTTGGACGAGTTGAATTTGGTCAATGCCAAAAATGATGGTGAAACATGTCAACAAGTCATGGAAACCATTCCCGTGTACGGTTCGGTTGCCAAACTCATTGGTGCTGAGCGTGTGGGCGCTGCGATTGCATTGACAGAAAACCTCTCTTACTTAGGGGGGGGATTTTTCGGCCAAGCCATGGTGGGAACGACCGTTTCAGTCATCAACCAAGGGGTCATTGCCCCCAAAATGAAGGAGTGTGTGGATGACAAGGAAGGATATTTCGCCTCGTTGTGGGTTCCTAATGATTCTGGAAAGAAAGAGAGCAAAACCGAAACCATACAGAAAAATGCATCCTCCAACGCGTTAGATGGAATCCGCTCGTTCGCGGAGCAAGTGAAGAAGGACAACCCCGATCCCTCATTAACAGATAAAGTTATTCAGGAAGCCACGGGGAAAGTGGAAGAACTCGTGGATAAAGCCCAAGACTTGCGCGTCGCGGAGGCAGAGTTGCGCGTCACGGGTTCGTCTTCAGGTTATTTGAAATCGAGCGAAGTCATTTACTTTTGGGTCGGAGGAAACAGCCTCATCGAACCCAACCGCTATAACGAAGAGGGAAAAACACTTATCATTGACCAGAATGGACACACCATCACATTAGACAACGCCACCGGAATCGTGAGCGTGGATGGAGTGAATGTGATTGACGCTACGGAAGCCGACCACACAAGACTTGCAAACAAAAACTTGGACATTCCCGCAGTTGAAATTCCCCAGCGTTTGAACGGGTTCACTCTCCCCGCGGATGGAAACCAACTCTTGTTGAGCGTCAACGTGAGAGGCGAAACCATCATTCAGGACGCCGCGCTTTTGGATTGTATTCAAGCCGCCACGCTCAACCAGAGCGGCGTTCCCTTGAACTCCAACAACATGACGGAAGCATTCGGCAAAGCGGAAACGATTACCACGGATGCATTCCCCAACATTGTGTTTGACGTCGCCAAATCGCGCATCATCATGGGAGGGCAAGCCTCTCAAATCGCCAGCGGCCCCGCAGCAAGTGTACAGATTTATGGCGACCGCGAAGTCGTTGTCACGGGCGCGGCGAATCCTAAAGCGGGGAAGATGCATGGTGTTTTGTTGGAAAATGGTTCGGTTATTTACAAACCCCAAACGCGCGAACTGCTTATCTGGCTCCGCCACCACGCCGCAGCAGTGGTTTCCGACAAGGAAGTGCAGGACTTCTCGGGCAATCTCACCACGACCACCAACGCGAGCAATTCGTGCGAAGAGCCCGCCATTGATTTATCAGTAAAAACGGACCAGTCCACTCCCGGAACCAAATTAAAGGGTGACAACTTGACCGCAGGTCTGAAGAAAAACGGCCCCTTCCAAGTGTTTGAAACGGAAAGCAAACGGTTCATCCTTTACTCAAAACTCGTGGATGGAGAATGCAAGCAATTCTTCAAAGTAATCGACAAGGCCACGGGAGAAGTGTATGAGCAAGCCATCGATGTCATTTCCCAAGCGGAGGATGGTACGATCACCATCAAAACGGCTGATGGTTTGTCGCACTCGTTAAAGTTCTCGGATGAGAATGGAAAACCCGTGTTGACGTATGATGGTCAATCCGAAGTGCTTCAATCCGCGGTTGGAAAAGGCGGTTCGTTCTATTACGATCCCAACAAGGGATTGTATTACGCCGAGAATGCGCAGCTGATTCCCCTGAATGACAGCTTCAAGAATCAGGGAGTGGGCTTTCAAGCGAATCCCGATGGAACGGTGAGCGGAAAATCCGGAGACAATGTGTTTAACATCAACACGGGGCAAGGCGGAGAAGGATTGTTCAACATTCCTTCGCTGCCCGAGAGTTTGACGGGACTGCTCGCATTCGTTTTATTGTTGGGGTTAATCTGCGCCGGATTGTATTTGGACAATCGGAATCGAAAGACGCAGCCTGAAAAATTTTCTCTATAATTATTAACCTATCGCACGCCTCCGTGTGAATGCAAAATTATACTATTATTGAAACTATTCCATTCGAAAAAAAGTCGTTGGGATTGCCCACTTTTGAACAGGAACGTGTTGAAAGATTTGTTATCCAAATAAGAGAAAAGGGCGCACTGGTTGGAAAACCATTATCCGGCTTGACCTTTTTCAGAGAAAAGAAGTTCAATGGAAATAGAATGTACTTCTTATGCTATGAAGAATGGAGAGCGATTCTGCTGGTTGCAATTGGAGGAAAGAAAGAACAGTCCAGAACCATTGAAGACATCAAAAGACTCTTACCCGAGTATCGCCAGTATGTTCACCAAAAATTGACAGAAAAAAGATTACTTTGATTTAAGAAAGCGAGGTTTCCAAATTTTCATTTCTCCCCGCAGAGCAGCATCAAGCCCTTCTTTGATTTCAAGCCAGAGCGGGTCGTCCGATGACTTGTCCGCAATCAAATCGGCAGCGCTCATGTGCACTTTTTTTTGCTGGAGTAAAATGGATTTCATGCTCTATAATAGTCCATTTTTCTTTTAAATTAATCGTAAATTTTGAGAAAATTGCAATCACGCGTACGAACTTGGCCCTTTGCCCGGTTCGAGTTTGTCTTCCTTTTCCTGCGTCTCCTGCATCTTCTTCAATTGCGAAACAATCTCTTGTTCCGTCTTCTTCGCTTGTTCGTACAAGGGTTCGACTTTCAGATTGAGCTTCAAGAGTTTGTTCAAGCGTTTAATCAACTCAGCCGCCGCCTTGTAATCCGCCCCAAACGTCACGTTTCCTAACAACGAGACCCCTTGCACGTCGCAGTCTTTCAAATGAAGGAGCATAATCGCCGTTATTCCGGTCGTGATTCCATCCTCAATCATCTCCACATCCAGACCCTTGAACATGTCCTTGCTTCCGGGGTTGGCGGCAATACCATACACTTTCATATCGGCTTTGTTCCCCGTTTGAATTCCCGCGAGTGAAATGACGCGTGAAATTCCATTCTGCAAAATCCACTCCACCACGGTTTGCGCCACGCGGGGGATGAAAGGCCGGGGGATTATTTGCTCCGAAACTAAAACGACAATTTTCAATTTATCATTCACAAATATTCGAGAAGGAAAAACGGGCAGGCCGCTCTTGATGCGGATAATGGGCATGAATAATTCCGAGTGCAAATGCCCCACTTCCTTGAAATCAATGTTCTCCACGAGATACTTGCACGCAATAGTACCGACAAGTCCCGTTCCGGGGAACCCTTCGATGAGCGTGTATCCTTTCCAATTTCGGTGTTCGGTTTCTACGAAACGCACGGCGTGCACATGCACATCCGTCATTCCGCGCGGCATGCTTGCTAGGGCTAATTTTGATTTGGGGGCGGGCGGCATACATGGCAAAAAGTCTTTTGGGGTTTATATTGGTGTGGTTATGCTCCCCAAACATTCTCACGCTAATTCGTCATCCACCATTGCCCTAATGTATATACGAGCTGCGAGCACGGCAGCAGCATGAGCACATAGAAAATGGACTGCGCCGGCTTCCCATCTTGAAACCCCACGAAAATGCCCGCGAGAATGGAGTACATAAAAAGATACCCGCGCATGCCCAACAAGGCTGTTTCAAATAATACGGAAGCATCGGGAGAGGAAAGTTCCCCGCCTAATGGAAGCGAAGACACCACCCCCGTGAGAATACCAAGTAAAAATGGCACCAGCAATCCTCCCGCGAGAAGAATCGTATATTTCTCTACGAGCAGCACGGCTCTTCGCTCGTGCAGCGACGCGTGATGCGTAATGATTTCCTGCGCCAGTGTTCGAGACGGCTCCCCAAACGCCGCTCCCGACTCGTACGTGCGTGTTAAAAGTGCGCGAACCGATTCTAAAATGGAAGAAGTTCTTCCTCGTCCAAATTCAGCAAATGCAGATGGAGGATTTTTTCCCGATTCGATGGATGAAACCATTGTTTTCCACGCATTTCGAATAGGCAGCGGAGAAATTTTTTCCACCCAGCGCAAGTGTTCAAGAAAGGAAACCGACGCAGGAATGGATGAAAGTATCAGAAGCGAATCCGCGGCCTGCTGCTCCAACAGATGGGTATTTTTTTCATACGTTACCAGTTGCCAAACCCCATTAAACAAAATGGGTCCCAGCACCGCACAGGCAAAAATGCTCACCCAAAACGCATCCAAACTCCCCGAACGTAAAAAATAGCTCCAAGCAATGATGAACAGCCCCGCCCCTTCGAGAGCGGATGAAAATACCACGCGTGACAGTCCTTCTGAAATTCCATTGGCGCGACACATTTCATCGAGACGAAATTGAATGCGCAAAAGAAAATCAACTAATGATAGGGGTGCAAATTCGGCTTCATTTTTTTGAAATGGTTGAGAGGGCATCTGCAGCCAAACAATGCACAACACCACACTATCCACGAGGGGAAAAACTCCCCATGTCATGAGGGAAATGTCCCACGCAGACAAGCTCAAATCCAAAAATCGACTTCCAATCGTGACAAACGCCAGAAAAAGGGCGGGAACCAGTGCGGAAACGCCAATGAAAACAAGCGAAAATAGAACCAGTTTTTGGGCGTACACCTTCCACCCGACACGTTGCACCTCTCGCACATCCTCGGCCATTCGCCGAAGAGCATCGCGCGAGGAGGAAGTGGATCCATGCACGTAAACGTGACGCAGGAGTCCGGTTGCACGCATGAGTAGGAGCGAATTCGTATCCCGCGTGACCATCTCAAGACTTTCATCCATGTTCATTCCCCGCTCGCGGAAACGAACCAGAGCGGAT
The DNA here is from genome assembly GCA_964363635.1 of uncultured archaeon. Taxonomy (GTDB): domain Archaea; phylum Iainarchaeota; class Iainarchaeia; order Iainarchaeales; family VGJJ01; genus VGJJ01. Next base: position 15,392 of record CAYIIU010000019.1, on the reverse strand, counting down.
TCAAGGGAGTGTTTCAATGGATGCGGTGTTTTTTCAGCGGCGCGCTCCAATGCGGTTTCAAACGATGTTTTCGTTTCTAATTCGATTACAAAAAAGGAGAGAAACGAATCCAAACACGCATCATACCGGGCATTCTCCCGCGCGGCTAAAAATGGAATAGTCATGGGAGTCTCCGCGCCGCTTTAACCTGCTTTTTTTCACTCGCAGCATTTTGAAGCGAAAAAGAATCAACCACCCTTTTCAGCGCGGCATCCCACGTTTCAGAAGGAAAGCACCACCTAAATTTTTCTTTTGCCAAAATGCTTTCGTTTTTGAAAACCATTTTTTGGTTGTTCACGTCCCACTCAAAAATAGGGCGCAGCTCCCACGTCGAATGATTCGTTTCATCACGACGCACCAGTTCGGCAATTTCACACACCATTCGTTTGTCAATTGTTTTTCCGCGCGCGGAGTGTTCGCTCCATCGACGCTGCACCAGAATAATATTAATCCACCCCAAATCACTCTCAACGAGGCCAAATTGCCTCAACCGCGACAGCGCTTCCGCGGAAGAGTGTCCGTGAAACGTGCTATATGTTCCCTTTACATGCGCTACATGTCAGGTTATATACTTCAACGTATGCTTTAGAGTTGAGTATAACCCTTATGCCTGACTATTACGCCAAGTCCGAGAAAAGAGCAAAACTGTTATTATGTAGGCTTTTAGGTCGTCCTTTCCCGGATTATGTGAAAAAAGTGTCCCGATACTACTACGATGTTCCCGAGGAAAACAAGCGCGCGATTGAGGCCTTCGACAATCAAATCGTTGCCCGAGGCTTGACGGACTCGTGTCGAATTCACTATCTTCGTACCCTCAGCGATTTTTCCTATTTTTCCAAAAAGCCCTACTCTGAGGTTACAGCTGAGGATACGATGGCTTTCATTTCGCACATGAAAAATGAGTACATTTCCAAGAACTATCATAAAAAGCTCAGTAAAGCCAGCGTTAGCCATGCTAAAACCTCCATCAAGTTCTTTTTCGTCAAATTTTATGAGGGTAAAGAGATGAAACGCGATATTCGAGGGATTCCTCCCGTGGTTTCATGGATTAAACGTGAGCGCGGCGACGACATTCGTAAACTCCCCAAAGACATGCTGAGCACGCAAGAAATCCGCCGGATGATTGAAGCCAGCCCCAATCCGCGGGATAAAGCCATCGTCGCTGTCCTTTACGAGTCTGCGTGCCGTTCCGGAGAATTTTTGGAAATGAAAATAGGAGATTTAAAATTCGACCAATACGGAGCCACCGTTGTAGTGAGTGGTAAGACGGGTGATCGCCGCATTCGTTTAGTCGATTCGGTTCCTGATTTGCAGGTTTGGATCAACAGTCACCCGCTCCGAGACGATGACACCGCTCCCGTTTGGACGGCGATTGGAATTCGTGCCAGACGGGAGTTTGAATCCCGAGGACCCAATAGTCGATTAACCTACTACCGAAAACCCTTGTTTCCACGTGGCCTGAATCATCGCCTCAATCAAATCGCTCAATGGGCCGGAATTCAAAAGAGTGTTTATCCCCATCTTTTCCGCCATTCCCGCTTGACCGAATTAGCCAAGAGAGGGTTTCGAGAGGCCGAACTAAAAATCATGGCCGGATGGACAGAGTTGAGCAAGAGCCCAGCGACCTACATTCATCTATCCGGGGCCGACGTGGAAGAAAAAATTCTCCAAATGAGCGGCGTTCTAAAAGAAGAAGAAATGAAACCGGACATCAATCTCAAACCCCGAAAATGCCCACGTTGCACGGAAAGAAATCCTTCCACCGCCAAATTCTGTTACAAGTGCAGCATGGTCTTAGACACTAAGACCGCGGTCGAGCTCGAAACCGTCCGAGAACAAGACGACCAAACCGTCCAAACCATGATGGCTCGAATGATTCAAATGCAAAAAACAATGCAAGACTTATTCGAAGAAATGAACCAACTAAAAGCCCAAAACCCAACCGGAGGAAACCAAAAATGAGCAACGGACCCAACAACATGACATACTTTTACATGGGAGCACAATACGGACTACCCATCCTAATACTCGTATTTCTAATAATCATTGGAGGGACTTTAATCGGGTTATTGATGCTCTCCACGTTGGGCTAAGCCAAAAAGAAGGAAAATCTACCAAGATTATTTGAGGTCCGGCATGTAAAAGGCGCGAAATAGGCAAACCAAGGAAAACCCAAGGAGTTTGTTTGCAGGGAATAAGGATTATTTTTACTGTTAGTTGGAGTTGTTTTCGTCTGATGTATTCATTTTTTTGAAGTCTTCGTAGTCAGCGGCGTATTTTCCGTAGAATGTTATTTGACGTTGGTTTTCTTCTTTCCCAGTGACGGTGCATTCCCCTACTTTTTGGTTGTCTTCTCGGTCAATAGCTTTCAGTTTCTTTTTGTTATATGCAAAATATGTTCTTAGTGTTTCTTCCACCGTAACAAGGTTGTTACTATGATGATAACCAGTAATCCCCCTCCAATTAAAAGCAACCCATTGAGTGGTTTTCCTACAGGAATTGGTAGTGGTATTGATGGAGTGTTGTCAGTTACGGTCCATTCTTGGCACGTTCCATTGATGCATTGTTTGTTCGACCCGCACGTTAAACCATCTGAAACAATGGCGTAGGAGCACGTTCCATTTGTGCAGGAATTATTTGTGCAGGGGTTGTTATCTTCACAATAAACATTCGCACATAAATCAGTCGCTGGTTGGGGGGTGAAATCTGCTATCAGAGCGCCTTGGCTGAACTCTTTTGCTTGTGATTCCGAAATCAGCATGGGAATGTAGTATTGGACTTCTATTGTTTCACCGGGTTGAATGGTTCCCATTGAAAATTGGATAAGGGGGTCGTTCTTCAGTATAGTGAAGGATTTGGTTGAGTGAATGAGGCTGGCATTTTCTACGATGCTCTTTGGGATATTCTCGACAAAGTAGGATTCACTCAATACAGCGTTGCTGTTGTTTGTGAGTTGGATGCGCACGTCGGTTTGATATTGGATCACGTTGCCCTCTTTCAATTTGGTCCCTGTAATGGTTCGATTAATCGTGAGTTCTTTTTGCAACTCAATCGTTTGACTTATTTCGTCGTTGGTAATGCCCGCGTTTTCAAGGAACGAAACAAGATCTTCGGGAATGGATTGTTGGAACGTTTCAGTGAAAATGGTTTCCTTGATAACGTTGTTTGTTCCGCAGTCGGCTGCACACGTTAACCCGTTTTCGGAACCGTCACAACTGCCGTCCCCGCAAACGAACTGTTGGTTGGAACCGCTTGTGGGTAGCGTGTAGGAGATGCTAATGGACGCTACGCTGCTGTTTCGGTCGCTCGTGTCGGTGGCTTTGACATAGTAGGTTCGTGTGGATGAGGTGCTGGTGTCGAATCCGAATGTGTAGCTGGTGTTTAATGCGTTGTCGATGTAGGTGTTTCCGTCGCTGCTCACCCAGTATTTTGTGATGGATCCGTTGGAGTCGCTTCCAGTGTATGTCATTACGAATGGTGAAGAAGAAACGCTCGTTTCTGTGTTTGTGATAGTAACGGTGGGCAGAGTTTTATCGACTAAAACATAAAAGGTTTGAGTGCTCTCGCGATTGGTTGCAGTATCTGTTGAATTGAAGTCGATGGCATAATTTCCATCATAATTTACAAGGATTTTTTGGGAATAGGTTTGCCAGGGGCCATAGTTGATGGTTGCACTGGAGGTAGTATCCAATCGATACTGTGTTAATGAACATCCAGATGTCGCATCGTTACACGTTAGCGTGATGTTGGCATCGAATGCTTGCCACGTGTTGTGGTTTCCATCCCAGGAAGTGGAAGGGTTTACCGTGTCCAGCAATACGTATTTGTTGTTGGTTATTTCACGGTTGGTAGCCACATCGCTGGAGTTATAATCAAAGGCTCTATTTCCATCGGTGCTAATACTAATAGCACTCGAATAAGTGGTCCATGTTCCATTGGAAATACGATATTGGGTAGTGGAACAGCCTGAGCGTTGGAGGGAAACATCTCCATCGCTACAACTAAGAGTTACATTGAATGCGGCCGTCTGCCAACCTACTGGGAGATTGTCGGTTGTGGTTGGGCTGGTTTTGTCCATTAAGACATACCCGCGATTCGTGGCTTCAATGTTTCCCGCTCGGTCAATGGAGTTAAAGTCAATGCCATAATTTCCATCCGTCGTAAAGCTAATAGCGCTTGAGTATGTGGTCCATGCTCCCACACTCACGGTGGTCGTTCCATTAGTATCTAATCGATATTGCGTGGAGGAGCAACCCGAATTCACATCCGTACACGTCAACGTAATATTGGTATTGCTGGTTAGCCAAGTTGAACTATTTCCGCTCCACGCGGTAGAGGGATTCGTATTGTCCACGTTGAAACTGGTGTTGGAGGAATCGCTGGCTTGGGCCGCATTCCCATCATGCACTAACACGTCAATGAAATAGTTACCGTCCGTCGCACCCGTGGTGACCCAACTCCAACGATAATTGTTTGTTGTTGCAACATTGCCATCCGGATTCGTTCCATTAGCGTCCAAAAGATTGGCATTCAAAAAAATGAGATTGCTAAAAGCCCCTTGCGTGGAACTGTAGTAAATATCCGCACGATAGGTCACGGCCGCAGTATTCGTATCGGTCCAATTAAAATCGATGACATAGGTTCCATTGATGTATTGATTTCCATTGGGCTGATTAACTGCCACTGTTACCACGGCATGAACGGTTAGTGATAAACTCAAAATGAACAATGCGACGAGCAGAAATGGGGGCTTCATTTTATGGGCACCCGCTATTATTTCCACTCACTGTGTTACCGGATTGACTGCAGATGGTCGTAGAAGTAAGCGTGAGATTTCCGCCAATGGTATTTCCACCAATAGAAGCTGTTCCCCCGCTCACGTTCACGTTTCCGGTTACCGTGCTGCTGCTCAACTCGATATCCGCATCATCACCGTCCAGATTTCCATTGATTTGGGAGCCCGAAACGTCCACCGAGCCACCTGACTCTCCGTTCACATTACCATTGAACGTGGTTCCGTTTGCATTGAGTGTTCCCTCCACAAATAGGTTGCCACTAATTGTGACGCTTCCAATGGTACAACTATCTCCGGCCGCAATCGTGATGTTGCCGCCGATACTTTGGGTAATGGTCCCGTCGCACGTTCCATCCGCCCCTTCCGGCAAGGGGGGTCCACCGCCGCCTCCGCTACTGCCCCCGCCAGAGTTATCCTCTATTATTTCTTCTTCCTCTTCGGGGCTATCTTCTTCAGATTCCCCATCCAACGGGATAATTGGTTTTTCTATTTTTTCAAGTTCTTTTTTGATTACTTCGGCTTGTTTTTTCTCGGCTTCCTCGCGCGCTTTCTCTACTTCTTCTACAATCTTCAGATTGACTTCTTCCACGTCTTTTTCGGTGGAGGCTTGTAAAATTTTTTCTTTTAATGATTGGGATAATTGGTCAAACTCAAACGGACTAATAGTAACTCCTTTGTTATTCGCTTTCAAAATGTAAACGGAAACATCAATGACGGTATCCGCTCCCTCTTTTGATTTTTGAGAGAGGTCCTGATATTCTTTGGCAAAAGTAGCCACATTGTCCGCGGCCTTTTCCACTATTTTTTGCTCAATCTCGTCCACATTTTCCCCTTTGCGCTTGGCTTCTTGAATACTTTGTTGGGTCTTGCTAATGGTCTCCTGGTATTGTCGAGCGAGTATATCAAAATTCTCAGCGTTCTTTTTCTCATCCAAATTATTTCCGGAAACCTCAGACAAGCTGAAATATAACTCAGCGGCTTTCTTAGGGTCCACGGCTTCAATAAAAATTAAAACCTCGAGGGTTCGCTCGTGAGTATTGTCAAGCGTTTGATTTTCGCTTGGCACGTTGGCAATATTTTGCAATACATCCGCGTTCTCGACGAGTTGGTCGGCGGTCGCTGTTTGAATATCTGGATTGGTGAGGGCGATGGTTTGGGCGTCTCCCGTGTGCTGGTCAAAATCGGCTAACAATTGGTCTTGAAACTGAGTCTTAGACTCGGACTGCATTTGAAGAATTTCGGCCACGCGCTTGTTCGCTAATAGTAAGTTTTTTTCGGCGCGGATGGTTTCATCGAACGTTAACAATAGGTCGATGTTTTCAGTGAAACGTTGGATTCCATACCAAAAAGAATCCGGAGTAACTTCCACAACTGGAAGTTCAGCTAATTGGGCCAATCGTTTCTGCTCCTCTTCTCGCGCTTTCAAAAATTCTTTTATGCGCTCCTGTTCTTCTTTCGTCAACTGCTTGAACGATTCAGTATTCAAGAAACTTTCATCAATCGTTTCTAAATCAACTCCCAGTTTTTCTAAGGACAGACCCACAAATGTGACGTAAGCCAGGGGCGCATTCAACTGACCAAATCCTTGTTGCTCGACGGGCAAACCAATATCTTCCGCCGTCTCCAAAAGCGCTTTTTCCACTTTCTCTGCGGATGCACTTGGATTTTCACTCCACAATAAAGCGGCGATAGCGCTCACGTGAGCAGTGGCCATTCCAACTCCAAGAGTAGAAGGTTCGCCGGCTACGACAATATCGGGATAATTAGGAAAGGGAGACTGTGATAATCCCACGCTCAGCGTTTTGTCGATACAACCCGGGCTTAGAAGGCCTTGAACAGCAGGGTCTCCGGCCGGAGCAATAACTATAATTCCCGAATCAACCGCTTTTTTTACCGCGTTACTAAGCATATCACTTCCACAATTACTAATATCCCCACCCACGCCCAGCACAATAATATTGGTGTTGTTTTCAATCGCCCATTCAATAGCTTGAATCGCGTGATAGGCTCTTCCTTTCCCACTTGTTCCTACAATTTTCAAACTATTGAGAGTAACATTAGGACTGATGGCAAAAATGTGTTCGGCTATCGTTGAACCATGGCCATACGAATCCAGCGTTCCTTCTTCCGTAAAATCGATTTCACTCCCTATACGCGCATCCGAAACGGTTATCCCCGAATCGATTAGTGTTACTCGTATTCCGTTCCCGCGATTCGTTGGAGGCGATTGTAGCGCAAACAAGTTTTCTACGTTTGTTTCCAACGCTCCATTTACAGGCAGTAATTGGATTCCAAAATCGGGACCAAGGGAATTAATATAGTCCTTATCGCGCAATTTCTGGAGCATTTTCCACGAAAGCGAAACAAAAAGAGCATTATCCTCACTACTATCAATTTGAACTCCAATGGCCTTCAATACGCGTTCCTGATGAGGCTCCAAGGGTTCATTTAATACTAAAACCGCTTGTGTGAGAGGTTCTTGGGTTGTCAACAGTTCCAATTCAAGCTCGCCACTTACGGAAGGCTCTGCCCACACTCCAATAGGTAAAAGAAGAGTTAATACTCCAACAAGCAACAGAAAACGAAAATGCATAGCCAACGAAGCTTTTTCCTACTTATTAACCTTCTTACGCGCAAAGAGCACTTGTAATCACGGCGGACTTCCTCCAGAAGGTTTTAGTATACGGGGAAATCCTTATTCTTGCGGCCGCCTCACAGGGTGGTTTCCAGGAGTCATATTATGAACGTCTTTCATTACGGAATCTATCAGGTAAAATACGATTCTGACCACAAACATATTGTTGAGGTAAAACTTAAGGGGCTTTCTCCCGCGCCAGTTCAGCTTGGGGTAACCGCACTCCGCGAGGAAATTGTAAACGCCTTGAAGAATCGCACACGCTTTGTTACTATTCCTTCAGATGGCCGAGAAGGTGAACCAGTCGAAATTTATCCCTTGGGGCTGCTAGAATACATTCGGACAAAACCTGATCGTGAACTGCGCGATAATTTAGGGGAACTCCCAGAATACTAATGAATAGTGGGGAAAATCATCCCCGCTTTTTTTTATGCCGAGCGTCCTCTTATTTCTTAGGGCGTTTTAAGAAATATGCAAATGAGTTTGTAGTCAAACCCACTCCAATTATTGGGACGACTGAAACAATTTCCCAACCTTCTTTTCCCAAATCATTCAACCATTCTAAATCAGATTTAATTTTTTCCTTTTTCCAAAAACCTTCAAATGCTGGTTTCTTTTGTCCAGACGCTTTTTCTTTTTCAAGAGCAATATGCTCTGCAAGCGTGATATATTCCCAATTCATCAACCATCAACTCACTCTGGTTCTATTAAACATTACTCCAATCATTTTCCGTCCAATCGCCTCCCCCGCGTTTTTTCTTCCATCTCGCGTTGTCTGTCGGCTTAAACCCTCGCCCCGTTGGGGAGTTTTTTCAAGGGATTTAATGCCGAATCCAACGCCATCGTCTCCAGAAAAAACGCTCTAAGGAGGCGATTCTCAAATGGATTTACGACTCAACAAACTAAACTTGAATAATTTTGCTCATAGGCGCTTCGCGCAAATTATTCGCAAATGCGAGAAAGGCGAAGAATTAACCGAGAGCGAAGGCCGCGTCTTGCGTCAGGGGGTGTTCTAATGAACACCACTCTTATTTCCTCTACTCTGCCGTTGTCTACGGTTGGCTTAGAAAAAATGGTTCAGGACGGATTGAACCGCTTGGTCTCTGAAACGGATTCCTTCCGCCAATCCGCCCTGTATCAATCCTATTTGGATTCGATGGCAGCGTTTTGGCCGTACTCGTTCCGTAATCAAATGCTCATTCGACTCCAATGCCCCATTTCTTCAAGGGTAGCGGGTTTTCGAGCATGGAATGACTTAGGCCGCCGCATTCTACCCGGCTCGAAGGGCATTAAGATTCTCGCGCCGTACACTCGAAAAACGGTTCGACTAGATGTCTCAACTGGCGAAGAGAACGAGGTTGACTTTACCGCGTTCTTCCCAGTGACCGTTTTCGATGTTTCCCAAACAAGCGGAAAAGAATTGCCCCGGCTGGACATCGACCTCTCGGGAAACTCGCACGAATGGATGGTTTCTCGATTGACCGCTTTTTGCGAATCGCATCACATTCGCCTCGAAACCAAAAATATCGGTGTAAACGGGTTGTATGGTTACAGCCAAGGAGGAACCATCGTATTAAGCGCGAACCAAACTCCGAACATGACTGTGAATACGCTCGTACACGAAATAGCCCACGAACTATTACACCATTCCCTCGAAGGAAAAAACTTTTCCAAAGCCGAGCAAGAAATTCAAGCCGAAGGAACCGCATATGTGGTCTGCCAAGCGCTCGAACTACAAACAAAAAGCCCGCAATACCTCGCAACTTATACCAAAGAAACCAGTCAAATAATGGAACAGCTAAGCGTTATATCGAAAACGGCGAAGAGGATATTGTTGTTTATTCAAGAAAAGGACTAAAACAACTTGTCTTGAAAATTTTCAATCATATTGAGAAACTTATTGGCGTAATATGTCTGGTATTCAAACATCAAAAAGTCCCACAAAAAATGATTGAGGCAGGAATAATTAATACAGGAAAGCACAAGAAAACATGCTATGCAGCAGCGCCACTCTGCAGATTAGCATCCCTATATTTTTGGATGTAGTAGTAAAGAGCATACAAGAAAATTATTGCCTTAACCGAGTTTATCTCAGTGCCATAATCCTTAATGCGACCATGTTGAATAGGATTCCGAACACTGGGTAGAAGTAAATATTCAAGATGAAACTTAACACGCGCATCCAGTTCATTATCATCAAATTCTCTAACAACCGGTGTTACACCATGCACGGGTATCTGTGAGCCATCTGTTCTATTCGTGAGCGTCTGCCCAGTCACAAAATGTAATTCTTCTCCAAAATCCCAAAGAACCCCCTCTATCTGCCCAAGAAGCGTAGGCAGAGATAGATTATACTTTCCCAGAGAATGCGCCCATAGCGCGTCATCAATTAAATGCTTACGTTCGCTGAAAAGTTTTTCGGAGAACATTTCCTGTTTCATTTTCTCCATATTACTTTCTTTAGAATAAAACTCTAAGACATTCTTTTCAAACTCAGTAATATTTCCATTCTTCAAATGAGCGAGAATGGCTGCGTTACCATCATCTGCAAAAAGTTCATCAGCCCAACCCCACTGAATTTGCCCGACCTGTGCGTTGATTTTTCTAAAAAAGTCGCCCAGAATGTTTGAAAATTCCCAAACTGGTTTTAGCTGATTTGCAAGGCTTAGCGCGTCTGTAAAGCCATTCCACATATCTCGCTGAGCTGTAATAAACTTCCCTACTGGAAATATATTTTGTCTAAGACTTTCAATCACACGTGTAATTCCAGCTACCTCTTCAAGCACTTCTTTAGCTGGAAATAAGTAGCTAAAATTAGGAACAGGCATTACGATTTTCCGGAATGAGTTCTGAATTTCAGAAAGTGCTTTATTCGCCAATTCAACATCCTTCTTCAACGGACAATCATCTGGGACGCTTTCCATTTTTTCTGTAAACTCCCCAATAGTTGGATTTCTCCCATAGAATGGACAAAAACGATTTTGGCAAGAAATACTATGCTTTTCACGTGCCATATACTAACTGATAAGCCAAAAGCTTAAACCGATTCCGCTAAGCAATGCCAATTTATTCGGCAGCACGTTTAGCGTTTCAGTCTCGGGTTTAATTCCTTACCCTTCAGGTCTTGGAGGGGTCATTTCTTTTGGATTTTCGAGCAGGGTAAATCTGTTATTTGGTATTCTTTTCCGAATTGAATAAACTTTCCAATTACTTCAATTTTATCATTTTTTGATATTGTCAGTTTGGTATCCTTCAAGCAAAAAACTTTTAGTTGTTTAGATCCATCTGTTAGGTAAAACTGTTGATACAACTTTCCCGAAGATTCAGCCGAGTAGTCTTCTGGTGTGCTCGATACTAATCCGCTTACTGTCACGATTTTATTCAACGGCTTTTTTTCAAGAAGAGAGGATACTGTTTGCGATGATGGATTTAGTAATAAGAATGCTACAAAAATTCCTATAATCACTACGAGTGCGATAATAATAACTGGTTTGCTAACAATAGGTTGCTTTCTTTTTACTGTTTTTTTCTGATACTTCTCAGCAAATCGCAAATAGTATTTTTCTATTTCTTTAGACTCGGTGGTATGTGTCCCTGATTCGCCATTTCGCGTTAATGATGTACCTATCAAATTCGCGGAAGAAACAATCATCTCTTTGTCATCTGAAATAATAACCTTTTCGTGAACATAGGGATCAAGTATTACATCCGCTTTTGCTGCTTTTAATTTCTCTAAAGCATTCAATTTATCCTGATAATTCTTGTCGCTCAAGTCATTATTGAGAGGTCTCATAACAATAGATATTTTCGCCCCTCTTCTATTGGCAGAAATAAGTTCATCTAAAATATGGTCGCAGTTATAAATCCATGGAGAAGAAATTTTTAGGTCACTCTTAGCATTCTTTATTAGATTGAAAATAGAATCGTACAATTCTTTATTAGAAATAAGTCGCGTCATGCATAACTGATAAGTTTATTCTCTTTAAATGCTGAATACGTAATCTGGTCCTATTGAAAGGTAATTTGACTATCAATTGAAATATTGAAAAACTGACGAAAGCAATTAGGCTCGGGCGCTCATACAGGAATTCGCCCCCTCGCCTTACTCTATTACTGCCGGCCGCTCGCTTGAAAGCTCGCCGCCGGCTTGTCTCACTATTTATATGGTTCTAGCCTATTTATCCTGTCTAAGGCGGTTTTGCCCCCCGAAAGGAACTATATGTTGAAAGCGGTTGGTTTGGAATGACTCAGCACGTTGAAATTACAACCAATGGAATAAGGCAGGTTTTAGCCCGTTTAAAATTTTCTGAAAAACAATTTGCTAGAGCAATTGCTGAATTTATTTGGAATGGTTTTGACGCCAAAGCATCAACTGTAGAATTGAACATAAAAATTGAGCCTACTGGCTTGATTCGATCGGTGACGGTAAAGGATAATGGTATTGGAATACCAAAAGAAGAATTAGGTAGAAAATTTTCGCCTTTTTATGAATCCGAAAAAGTTGAAGAAAATCTCCCCGAAAAACACAATAGCTTACTACACGGAAGACGAGGTATTGGGAGATTAACATTTTTCGTTTTCGCAAACTCTGCCAAATGGGAAACAACTTTTTCCAAAAATCAAAAAAAATATAAATATGAAATAAAAATAAACGGATCATCGCTAGAGAAATATGATGCCGACGAAAAAGAAACGCAAGAAACCACTGAAGAAACTGGAACAATGGTGAGTTTTTCAGGAATTAAAAGTGAGCTTCGTGAAATCAAGCTATTAGACGAAATAATGGAATACCTAAGATATGAATTTGGATGGTATTTGGAATTAAATAAACCCTTTGGAAAAAAACTCATAATTAACGGGGAAGGCCTCAATTATCATTTAATTATTGCAGACAAGGAAGAAAAAACTATTTTATGCGGAACGCCCGAAACAAAATTTCTTGTCCACTACATTCAATGGAAAGGAAAGATAAACGATGAATACTCAAAGTTTTACTATATTGATGAAAAAAACAATGAGAAATACAAAGAGAACACCACGCTAAACAACAAAGGTGATCAATTTTATCATAGCGTATACATCCAAAGTGACTATTTTAATCGCTTTAATTTTATCCCTGCCTATGATGCATTTCAACAATCACTATCAAATGATAATACTCCAGATCGCTCTGATGAAACATTCAAGTGCATACAAAAAGAACTAACTGATTTTTTACGAAAAAAGAGAAAGCCTTTTTTGAGAAAGCACTCTCAACAGATTGTTGCTGAGTTACAAGAACAAAAAATAATTCAGTATAATGATAAATCCCCAGTGGAGAAAATACAAGGAGAAGAGCTGAAATCCGTCATTCGTGGGGTATATGAGATAGAACCAAAATTATTTTCAGGAGTCAATCGCGAGCAAAAAAAGGCAGTCGTCGAGATGATTCAAACATTATTACAATCGGATGACCGTGACAAAATCGTAGAAATAATGGAACACGTCGTAACTCTTGAAACAGGGGAACGAAAGGAGCTGGCCGATTTGCTAAAAGTGACAAAACTCTCAAGTATCATAAAAACTATCAATTTGATCAAACACCGTTATCAAGTAATTGAAGCACTCAAAAAAATAAATTTCGACAGTAATTTCGGTGCTAACGAAGTTGATCATCTTCAAAAAGTTGTTGAAGCCAATACGTGGCTTTTTGGAGAACAATACCACTTATTAGCCGCGGCAGATGATAGTTTCGAAAAAGCACTCAGAGCATTTCTAGAAAAAATTTATGGAGAAAGTGAACCTGTAACAATAGATCATCCAGACAAGAGGAAGGAAGTCGATATCTTCATTTGCAAACAAAAACAAGAATCTAATTTCGTTAATAATATCATTATTGAGCTCAAACATCCTGATGTGAGAATTGGTGAAAAAGAAGTATCACAAATTAAACAGTACCAGCGCGTAATCCAACAAGAGCCACGATTCAACGCAGACAAATTTACTTGGGAATACATCCTCATTGGTGCGCGATTTAACAGTTCAAATTACATTGAAGGAGAAATCGAAAATCAAAAAAGATACGGTGAGCCGGGACTAATCTACAACGTTCCACAACACAAAATATATGTTAGAAAATGGAGCGACGTAATAATCGAATGCGAATTAAAACACCAATACTTAAATCAAAAACTGGAGATACAGAGAGAAAAATTGGCAAGTGAAATAACATCACCTGAAGTAGCGGTCGATATTGCCACAAAAAAAAATGGTTGAGGCCATAGATCGAAGATAATCAGCTGCTGGAAACAGAATCTATTTTTTATACTCTCTAAAGTTGTTCACTAATTCTTCGAAAGATTTAGGAGTATATTTATCATAGTTGTCCTGATCCACATACACGAAGTCATAATGAACTTTTTTCTGGGCTTTATTTAAGTCAAAACACCATTGTGCGAGCCTTTTCATTTTCAATGGAACGTCTAAGTCTTCTTGTCCCTTTGTTTCGACTATGTAAACTTCTTTTTCCGATTTCTTGACGACAAAATCAGGGTAATAGTTTGATATCTCGCCGTCAGCATTTTTGTAATCAATTTTGAAATGTACACTAAAATAATTCTTCACGTAGGAAATTATATCCTCACAGCTATCTAAATAACTAGCGAAGCGAAGTTCCAAATAACTGTCTCCGACAATTTTGTTAAATAAACTCTTCTTTGGAACGAAGTAGTCCTGATCTTTCGCAACAAAAGGACGGCATTGGCTTACTTTCAAATAATTTCTTACTTCAGCCTCACCACGATCTCGGACAGTTAATTCATTTATTTCTTTCTTGAAAGTTTCAATTATCGTTCTCGTAGATTCAATTTCAGATAGATTTCTAATGATGTTCATATCATTAAAGTCAATTTTCTCTTCAAATAATTCATTTTGAACAAAGTCTTTAACTTTCTCATATAGAATGTCGTAGCCACTGACTAGCCTCATATCCTTCATAATATTTTTAGTAAAAAAACCAATGGCGCCACGAAAATTAGGGACTGTTGTCGATTCAAGAACCATCATATGATGAGTATCATCAGAATCTTCTATCTTGTTCACAACATACTTGAAAACAATCTCTCTCTTCTGAGACTCAGTGAATTGCTTAATCTTAATTTTTTTATGAGCAAAACGAGATGGCTCTAACTCGGTCAAATTCTTATATTCTCTAAAGATACGAGGAGTCAAAATAGGAATTTGGATATCTAGTTTTTCCAAGTCTTTTTTCTTATTTTCTCTATCTATCTCTACAACAATTGGAGATTTCGGGGGAGTTCTTTCACCCATTGCCCGTTTTTCCAATTCAATTCCTTCGCTTTTGATTGACTCGACAAATTCCATAAAAGCTGGCGTTCCTACAACACTCACATATTCTTCTACATCCTGCCCCCTATACATTCTTCTAAGGCCACGTCCAAGAGTTTGCTCAGGGAGGATGTTACTCTTTGCACTGTACGCTCTCAATCCAACAATGGTTGTAACATTCTTGACGTCCCATCCTTCTTTTAGCATCAAAACGGATACGACCGCTTTGAACTTGCTATCATCACTATCAATGTTATTTGCGGCGTCACGCAGTATCTTTAGCTCCTTCTCGTTTTTTCCGGTCGAACTTTCAGCAATCTCCCCATTGTTTTTGGTATGAATCACTAAAACAGCATCATTTAGATCTTGATAGGTAGTCTCAAGATATTTCTTAACCTCATCACAGTTTTTTGTGTCATCTGTCATAATGAACAAAACAGCCTTCTTTCCAACCTTGAGTTGCTCGTCATAAACTTTTTTCCACTCTTGATATCCCAAATGAATAAAGTCTCTGTATTTTTCAGTGAATTGTGCACTATTTATCTCATTGAGTTTTGAACGACTGGCTGCATCCGGAACCACTGGTTTCTTCACCAC
>CAYIIU010000018.1:14006-27046 GCA_964363635.1 uncultured archaeon | reverse complement strand
AGAAAACTGAAAAAAAGAAAACGACACTAAAACAAAGAGTTATGCAACACAGCAGGTTTTAATTGTGCGAGCAATTTTCGCATCTCTTCCCCCGCACTCACGTAGACTAAATCTTTTCCCTGCTGGGAAAGATACTTTCCTAAAATCGTTTTTCCTGCTGCGGAAATTCCGACAATTAGAATGTATTGCGCCACGAGTGGTGGGGTGCTCTAAACTATATAATTATTGCGAATCAATCAAGCGAAAAGTTGTGTTTGATCAAAAGCCTACATGGGGATTCAATCGAATCCCCGATAGTAGTCTGTTAGCGCTGCCCGATAATGCGGGCATGCAGGAGACAGGATTCGAACCTGCGAAGGCACTAAGCCACTAGATCTTGAGTCTAGCCCCTTTGACCGCTTGGGTACTCCTGCAAACTTTTTTGCAAGCAAAAAGCTTGACCAAAAATGTTGATCAAAACCCATTTCTATTAGCCTGGAGGGTCCTGATAGCATAATTGCTCCGGGAAGGATTAAAAAAGGGGTTCCAAGCTCTTTCATGAATGAACCCCGTCGCCCGTATCCTCCTTGTTGCCAGTAATTTGTGGTTCCTCTCCGAGGGATTGCTTGGTCCTCTCGTCGCGGTGTTCGCTGGCCGTGTTGGAGGGGATATTCTCGATATTTCGTGGGCGTGGGCGCTCTTTCTTATTGTTTCGGGTGTTTCGATGATTTATGTCGGGCGAATTTCGGATAAGCAATTTTCGAAAGAGAAATTGATGATTGTTGGGTACGCGTTGTACACGTTGGGTTCGTTCGCGTACATCTGGGTTTCGTCTCCGTTGCAGTTGTTTATCGTTGAGGCCATCTTAGGGTTGGCCACTGCCCTCGCCGGACCCACATGGTATTCTCTTTTTGCCAAATACGAGACGAAAGCATCATCCGGAAAAGAATGGGGGCTGGTAACGGGACAAGGAAAGATTGCTACTGCTGCCGCGATGATGGTCGGGGGTTTCATCGTCACGTATTATTCATTCATCCATTTGTTCATTGTCATGGGTGTCGTTCAAGGCGTGGCGACGATTTACTTACTTAAAATTCTAAAAAAATAGAAATAATCCAGCGTTTGCACGCCGGACGAAATTCAATTAAACAGAACCTTGCCTAACCCACGTCAATCCGGCGTATTGCAGCGTGTTGTTGTTCACCATGTTGTAGCTTCGTTCATCCCATTGATCCGTGCTTTGTTTGCGCACGAGAATTTGGGTGGGGCTCGTTATTTGAAACTGGAACGCTTCTTGTCCAAGAGTCGTGATCATAACCCCGGTTCCATTTGATTCAAATCGGACGCTTTGCGTGAGACCTACAACCTTCGTCTCCCACGACCCCAAAATAGGGGATCCGATCGTTGACGTGTTGACGCAGCCTGAAAAAAGGGCCAATATCAACACCGAAATAATGAGAATGGGTAGTTTTGTAGTCATATGACTAAATATGGCCTCTTTTCTATAAGGAGTCCTTAGTCCATGGAATACAAGCCCCCCTTCATAAAGGCCCTTTATAGGCATTATTCGGCGTTTTCCCCTAATCGGGTTTATAATGGGTTGGACGTGAAATGGTATATTGAGCCCCCTAAAAGGTTCAATATAGTATACAAAGGAGAAAACAACAATGTCGTTTCAACAGCGCGGACCCGGTGGATTTTCACAAGGCCCTCGACAAATGTTTGACGCCACATGTAGTAAGTGCGGAAACCAAACTCAGGTCCCGTTCCAGCCCAAAGCCGGACGACCCGTTTATTGCCGCGATTGCTATATGGAGCAGAAAAACACCATGCAGTAATTAGATAGGCTCGTTCTATCCAATGAGTACAAACGTCTTTGCGGGACGCAAGTTGTTTTCCCGGTCTCGTTTTGCATAACCAAATTCCATATGGTTGTTCGGTATGGAGTTATCGCTTCGCGATAACTCGGCTGATAAAGCGTTTTTTCTCGCAAAAACTTTTTCTTTCAAAAGTCATTCTTTTTTCATTCAAACATTGTTTTGGGGAACCACCATTATATATCCAATTTTTCTCATCTTCCTATGTCAAAAGTGATTCCCCCGCTCTCGACAAGGGATGCGGTTATTCATTTTCTTCCATATATCCAGAAAGCGGCACAGTCCATCGTAGAGAGATATCCAAAATACCACATCGATGCAGATGATTTGGTTCAGGAAACGTGTGCGGATTTATTGAAGGCAGGCATCAAGGGCCGTTCGTTGAACGAACAGAAAAAAATCGTTTATGTTTCGGTAAAAAATAGGTTTTTTACTTTAAAGAAATATACGGCCGCTCAAAAAAGAAATCATCCCACTTCCTCGCTGCGGAGTGCCCGGAAAGTTCCTTTCTTCAATTCGGGCATCGAGCGGGTGGATGCTAGGGGCAGTATTTTGCACGTGCTATCGCACGCAAGTCCAGCAAATCGAAATACCATTCTGCGATTAATTGCATCCGGGGGGGATTCAGCTGTTTTAACTGAATTAAATCGAAAGGAAGCGCTTTCCACGGATGATGCGGTGAGTTCGCGTGTTTCTTATGCGCGTATGAAGTTAGCCGAGGAAGCATCGCGCATTCTCCACGAACCTCTTCCCCCGCGTAAAAAAGCGCGCGTGAAATCCCGTTCAAACGCACGGCCTCGCCCGCGTCTTTAAATAGGACACTTTTTTCCAGCGTTTATGGTTCAAAAAAAACGCTTCCGAGAGAAAACCACTCAAACGTTTGACCCGGAAGAGTTTGACATCCATGCGGTGGAACGTTCCATCCGTGAAAAGATTCTCCCCCTCAAACGCGGAGAGAAGCTCGCCAAGATTTCCAAAGACGTACGTTGGCTTACTGGAAAAACACTAGAAACACGGCGCAAACAAAAGCGCTCCATCCTCATCTCTCTCGTATCCAATATTCTGGTTCCCGGTTTAGGAAACGCGTACATTCATGCGTCTGCGTTCAGCGTTTCCATTCTTGCGTTGAGTATGCTCGTCATGTTCACCACGCTCTCTCCGGTGTTTCCTATTATTCAAATCCTCAACGCCACACAGTTCATCCAACCTTCTGCAGGAGATATTGCACAAATCGCCTTGTACGTTCCCGCGAATGTGACGGTGAACAACCAAGTCACCCTAGTAGGGCCCACGTTCTCCGTGCTGGTCATCCCATTGCTTTTGTCGTGGATTCACATCATTTTCTTGTTTGTTCACCGCGAAGAGAACGTCGAATGGCGTCTTTAGACACGCATCCTAATAATAATCATTTTCCCCCATTTCCTATTCATGAACCCCGTTCCTTCTCCCTGTGATAACTCGTGCATCCTCGATGGAAACATCTGCACCGGCTGCGGTCGCACCACGAATGAGATTGCCCTTTGGATGAGTTTGAGTGAGGATGAAAAACGAGCCATTGTTAAACGCGTGCGACCGAGTTTGTTGGAGGAAGACGCATGATACCTATATCCAATTCCACATCGATTCAACCGTCGCTTTATCCGGCGTCTATGACTGCTCCCATGCAAGCGGAATTGGAAAGCGTGGGTGTGAAACCCTTGCACACCACTGCCGAAGTCGATGAGGTTTTTTCCAAGAAAAATGAAACCATTTTCCTCATGGTCAATTCCGTTTGCGGCTGCGCCGCTGGAAATGCTCGCCCCGCGGTTGCGTTAGCGATGAAGCACAAAATCCTCCCCCAGCAACGCGTCACCGTGTTTGCGGGCGTCGACCAGGAAGCAACAAAACGCGCGCGCGAATTCGTGAACGGAATTCCCCCTTCCTCGCCGAGCATGTTTTTGTTCACCAATGGAAAATGCGTTTTCTCACTTGAACGACACCAAATCCAAGGGCGAGACCCTACGGAAATCGCGCAAGAATTGACGAAAGCGTTTGATAAATTCTGCTAGAAAAAAGAAAAGCGCGGAGTGAGCGAGTCACTTCCGGAGTTCATACGCTGTTTTTTCGATGCCTTTTTATGAATCAGAATGCCGGACTTAATAAAATTGACTGCTCACCCACTCTATTGGGCAAACAGTTAGAATTTTCCTGTGATAATTGTTTCAATTTTGAATAGTCTTTTGGACAGTGTATCTTTTATCACTTTTCGCATAAGGGGAGTGCGTAGTTCTTTATCTTTAAGTTTTTGAAATTCAGCTAGTGTAAACCAGCGTGCATCCAATAGCTCTGGTACTGCGTGTTTGAGTTTTCCCTTGAGAGCTTTAGCTTGAAACACAAATTGTATGACATTATTTCCGCGGCCGCTTTTATAGTTATAGATTCCAATCAGATCGGTTAATTTTACGGTTAGATTTGTTTCTTCTCTTACTTCTCGTAGTGTTGCTGAAAAAATGTTTTCATTCAGTTCTAAATGGCCTGCTGGAAAGAACCATTTTCCGAAAACGTGCGGTTGAGCTTCCTTCACTAAAACAAATTTCTTTCCTTTCATTACTATTGCAGAGCAAATTACTTTGACTTCAGGCATACTGATTATCGAGATTCCTTCTTTATATTTGCTTGCACAAACGCAATTATTTTTGAAAAAGTAGATATTTCAACGTAGATTTCTTGCACGTCTGCTCGGTGTTTTCTGCTGCAATCGTCGCATAGATCTTCTTTCTTTACTCTTCAATCGCCTATACGTTTTTCCTGTGATTGGCTGGCTAATCCATTGAACACTTCGGCCGCTAAATCTGCTCTCGATTAGAAAGCCGCGCACATGATTTGGATGCATTATGATTAAGTCCTTTGGTCCGGCACTTTTAGTTTTCCCAGCCCATTGTTGCTCTCGAAAATTGGTCATATAATAGTTCGCCTCAAGATTTCCCCTTTTTCGATTAACCTCTCCAAGAATTTTTTTTCACTCCATCATTGTAACATTATGATCCGTTTCGGGGCTGTCAAGAGGCACAATTTTCCAACCCATTTCTTTCGCAAAATGTAACACTTTACAAAATGGATCCATTGCTCTCCAAAGCATGGACTCTTTTTCAAGTCCATGTATTGACACAGGGGAACCTTCCAGATAAATCGTTCGTTTTGCTTTATCTTGTGCTAATTGCCGAAGGAGAAATCCTAGTCTTATTGAAGCCCTAATAATTTTGGGTTGCTCTTCTATTTTAGTATCATCCAAATGCTGAACAGCAATAACTGTCGGCATTCCTTTTGCCTTTGGATGAACCATAAAACCATGTTGATAATCTGCTTTATGAAGTTTTGTATACAATAGCTTATTTTTTATTCCACTAAACGCGTGCAGTTTCGTTTTCAGAAAATAAGACCAAAATTCCCTTTTTTCCGTTTTCCGAATATGGTTGGAGTTGAGCTTTCCGTGAAAATCGTCCAAAAACTCGATCCGGAAAAATTTCTTTCAAAAATGAGGTGCGGGTAAGCAAGCTAACTGAATGGGCTGTTTTTGAATATTGGGGGTGTCTTTGGTTCGTTTAATCGTTGAACGAAATGTATAGCATATTGTTCAATCTTTGAACGAAATGCTTTTATACTCTTTGGTTAATGATAGTGATATGTCCATCTCCGAAGAGGCCATTTCGTTATTGGTGAAAGAAAATGATCACGCGCGCGAACGGGCAATAAAATACCCAAGCAAGCGGTTTATTTTTTCGGACCTTTTTTCGACAGGTCGCTCATTTATTGCCATTGCCGGGCTTCGGGGTGTTGGTAAAACGACCGCCCTTTTGCAGCGTTTGATTGGAAACCCCAATAGTTTTTATGTTTCAATGGATCGTCATACCGATTTAGAATTGCGTGAATTAATAGCCGAGTTACATTCTCGATATGGTGTCCGCGAATTATTGGTGGATGAAATTAGTTATGCTAAGAAATGGCAGGCGGCGCTAAAAGAAATATATGATACGA
Source organism: uncultured archaeon (assembly GCA_964363635.1). GTDB lineage: Archaea > Iainarchaeota > Iainarchaeia > Iainarchaeales > VGJJ01 > VGJJ01. Next base: position 21,176 of record CAYIIU010000018.1, on the reverse strand, counting down.
CGGATTACAAAGTGATCTTTACGAGTTCAGTGGCCCTTGATATTGTGCGTTCAAAATTTGACTTGAGCCGGCGCGTGATCGTGAAACAAATGCACCCTTTTTCTCTTAGAGAATTCGTTCAGTTTACTAAAAATAAGAAAGTTGACCAAACCAAACCAATGGATCTTTTTGATGAGAAAAAGATGCGGCTAGTGGCTCGAATGGATTCCTATTTTGAAGAATACTCGAGTGGAGGGTTGATTCCCGCTTATCTCGAAGAAAAGAATCCGCAGATCTTTGCGAATATTTTGGAACGTATCCTCGAAAAAGACCTTGTTTTTACGCTTAATTACACGGGAGAAGATGTTCTAAACGTCAAAACCATGCTTCAATACATGGCTAACGCGGGAGTTGACGATGTGAGTTATTCTTCTATTGCGCGGAATATTGGAATAACCAAATACAAAGCGATTCAATATGTGGATGCGCTCGAAAAAGCCTTCGTATTAAACCCTGTCAAGCCCACTGGGAGCAATGCCGTGAAAGAGCCTAAAATACTTTTTGTGCCGCCCTTTCGACGCATTTATGTAAAGGACAAAGATTCTCCGGCACTCGTTGGAATCATGCGGGAAGAATTTTTTGTGGAAAGCATGAAAATCGCAGGATATGTCGTTCACTATTTGAAAAATAAGCGCGGGAAAAAGACACCGGATTATGCGGTGCAAATGAATGGTAAAAAGTTTATCTTCGAAATCGGTGGTGCTCAAAAAAATCGCACCCAACTTCCCCCTTCTGCCAACGCCTTTCTTCTTACGTATCCTGCGCACGTTCAAGGCGTTTACCGTCCCCTCGTCTGGACCGGATTGCTATAATGAAAACCTCATGTCTACGATTTACATTTTCAAAAAATATTTTTAGTTCTTCTTAGCAGAGAGCTTTCGAGCGCGAAAGCACTCGAAGTTTGAGCGCGGAGTGAGGGATTCGAACCCTCGACCGGTTTCCCGGAACAGCTTAGCAGGCTGCCGCTATAGACCACTCTGCCAACTCCGCTGACCTTTTTTCCTGGCGGAAAAAAGCTCAACCAAAAAAGCTTGTATGGGTACCAATTCTAAAATTGGTACCCAAACTTCCGCACGACCGGAGGTTACCGGTCGCAGGTTGCCCTCGGCTATCCTAAAAAAAGAATTTCCAATGCAGCCTGCTATACGTTTAGTGTCTCGTTTGTATTATAAAGGTTAATAGAATCCCCTATCCTCATACAGGTGCTTTTTCTTGGAATCCGCGTTTTGGTATGCTCTCATTTCAGTCATCCTAATCAGTTTAGTCTCCCTAGTCGGAGTCTTCACTTTAACATTAAACCAAAAGTGGTTGCGCCGGCTCTTGATTCCAATGGTCGCGTTTGCCGCGGGGGCCATGTTCGGCGACGCATTCATACATCTGCTTCCCGACGCTATTGAACAATTGGGTTTCTCTCTCAATGTTTCGTTTGCCGTGTTGAGCGGAATCGTCGTCATGTTTATCGTGGAAAAAATAATCCATTGGAAACACCATCACACCGGAAAAGAATCCGGCCCGCACATTCATCATTCGCACGTGCACGCGCACTCAGAAAAGCAACCGTATGTGTGGGTCAATTTGATTGGAGATGGTGTGCACAATTTTATTGATGGTCTGGTCATCGGTGCGGCGTATTTAATTAGTGTTCCGGCTGGAATTGCCACCACACTCGCAGTAGTATTCCACGAAATCCCCCAAGAGATTGGAGATTTTGGTGTGCTCATTCACGGGGGTTTTTCCAGTCGTGAAGCGATGACATTAAATCTCATTACCGCAGGCTCGGCCATCCTTGGAGCGGTGTTAGTTTTTGTTGTGGGCGCGTGGATCAATGATTTGGCCGTGTGGTTGGTTCCTTTCGCTGCAGGTGTTTTCATTTACGTCGCGGGGAGCGATTTGATTCCGGAGTTGCACAAGGAAACAAACTGGAAAAAGTCCGTGGCGCAGATGTTCGCGTTCCTCGTTGGAATACTCGTGATGGTCGTGCTGTTGGGTTTGGAATAATTTTTTTTTAAATCTAGACTAAATTCCCGTGTTTTCAATGGGGGTTTCTTCTTGCACCACTTGCTTCCGGCAAATCTTCTGTCCATCCAAACTCGTCCCTTGCGCGTCAATCGTTTGGCACGCACACGAGGCGGCGCGCGAGTCAATCAATAAGTCTTCTCCCTGCACATTTTTTCCATTCAGTTGAGCGGAATTCACACATTCATCCAAGTATGTTTGTTTCCACTCGTACGCGGGGTCGCCGGTTTCAGGTTGCGCGTCTTCAGGCGGGGGGCAATTCGCCGAGATGCATTTTTGGGTGGGATAGGCATTAATCGCATACACGCAATCCGCGTCCTGTTCGCACGCCGCTCCAAGAATAAGCATTCCTGACGTTGTTCCTCCGTTGGGGAGCACATCTCCAATGATGTCCCCCGGCGTACTATTTTGCACGCACCCCGAGAAGGCTAGTATGAAAATGGCGAGTCCGGAGAAGAGCAGTTCGTTCACATTCAAGAGTCCATTTTGCGGGTTAAATACCTTTGTACAACCAGCGTTTTTTGATTAACCTTTTTGTTAAAAAGGTTGGTTTAAATCTTTCATTCGGCCTCTGGTATACTATTATGGCCGACCCTCCTCACGTCATTTTGTCCGTGTTGCACGGCGGAGAAGAGTTTTCCTTGCTGGAGTTGGTGCAGGAAACCGGCTTGCAAGCGGATGCCATTCGCCGTGTTCTCGCGGAGTTGGAAGAAAAAGGCCTCGTAAAAGTCGCGCGGGAAAAAGTCGAGCGCCCCATCCTTTCCAAGTCCGGAGAAGAAACGCTGGAAAAAGGAAGTCTTCCCGAACAGCGTTTGTGCGACCTCCTTCAAAAACAGCCATTGGACATGAACGCGTTGAGAGGTCATTTTTCTAAAAACCCCCAGGAGTTTTCCGCCGCATTCGGCCTCGCAAAGCGTTCAAACTGGATTGAACTCAAAAGCGAAAAGACGCAAACTCTCGTACATTTGACTCCGCTCGGAAAAAAGTCCTCTGGAAATTCTCCGCTTTGGCACACATTGCAAGCGATTTCCAAAGGAGAAGGGTTGTCCCAATCTTCAGCGGTTGTTTCCGAGCTTCACGCGCGCGGCCTTGTTACCAGTAAAACCCACACAAATGAAACCGTTCAACTTACCAGCGAAGGAAAATCCTTTTTGGCGAGCGGAAAGAAATCCGAATCTAAAACAAGTCGAATTGGATTGCTTACTCCTCAAATTCTGGCGAGCGGCGCGTGGAAAGATTCTTCATTCAAACCCTACGATGTCACGTTGGGCGTGGAGGAGCGCGTCCCCGGAAAAATCCACCCGCTTCGAAATGTCATGCGCGACGTGCGGCAAATCATGGTCGAGTTAGGATTTGAAGAAATGGAATCTCCATTAGTGGAGAGTGCTTTTTGGAACATGGATGCCATGTTCATTCCGCAGGACCACCCCGCACGAGAGGTGCAGGACACTTTCTACTTGCCCGGAAAAGCGGTGCTTGAAAACCCTGAATTAATCAAGCGAGTAAAAGCATTGCACGAGCACGGCGGAAAAACGGGCTCCAAAGGCTTCGGATATGAGTGGGACCCTAAAATCGCCGCACAACTTTTGCTGCGCACCCACACGACCGCAACAACCTTCCGCGAATTCGCCAAAAACGCCTCTCATCCACAGAAAAAATTTGCTATCGGAAGAATTTTCCGCAACGAAGCGATTGACGCTACTCACCTTGCGGAGTTTTACCAAGTCGAAGGTTTCATCATGGGCGAAGGATTAACCCTGCGTCACTTGATGGGAATAATCAAGGAATTCTATTCCAAACTCGGTCTCACCAAAATTCGTTTCAAACCCACATACAATCCGTACACGGAACCAAGTATGGAGGCGGCCGCGTACAACCCGCAATTAGGAAAATGGGTCGAGTTAATCAACTCTGGAATGTTCCGCAAAGAAAGTTTAGCGCCGTTTGGAATAGATGTTCCTGTAATTGCGTGGGGATTCGGTCTTGAACGGTTGGCCTTGTTCATGTACGAGAAAAGTACGTTAAAGGAAATCATGGGTCCCGATGTCGATGTGGATTTTATTCGAAATTACGCTGGAACAAATCACGGCTTCGTCAAAAAAGAAGAAAAAAAAGCAGGTGAGCGTCATGGTTAGCGTCGATTCCTCCCTTGCCAAAATTAATTCGTATTTGAAAAAGCCCATTTCCATGGAAACGCTCGAGAAAATGTTATTTCAAATGGGACAGGAAGTCGATGACCCTTCTCCCAGCGCGTTGAAGATTGACATCACCGCCGACCGACCGGATATGGTTTCCACCGCAGGAATTTCGCGCGCGTTGAATGCGTATTTGGGTCACATGAAAGGAATGCCACTTGTCGAGCGGAAAAAATCCACGTACGAGTTGATGGTGGACAAGTCCGTCGCGGGCGTGCGTCCCTATACCGCTGCGATGGTCGTCAAAAATATTTCTCTTACGCAGGAAAAACTCGACGAATTAATTTGGGTCCAGGAAAAGATTCACGCCACCTTCGCGCGCGAACGGAAAAAAGCGGCGATTGGAATTTATCCCTTGAAAAAGATTCATTGGCCCATCACCTTCATGGCACAGCCTCCGGAGAAAATTTTATTTCACCCGCTGAATGGGGATCGTGTCCTTTCCGGCAGGGAAATTTTGCATGAGCACCCTGCGGGAAAGAAATATGCACATTTGTTAGAGGAAATGCCTGCGTTTCCTGTCTTCCGCGACTCGATTGGGAACGTGTTGTCGATGCCCCCCATCATTAACTCGCATAATGTTGGACAAGTGATGCTCAGCGACAAGGATCTTTTTGTGGAAGTATCTGGCCACTATTGGCCAACTGTTTCCGTCATCCTTGACATTCTCGCCTATTTATTTTCAGACATGAAAGGGGGTGTGCACGAAGTACATGTGAACTATTCGCATGAAAACACTCCACGAATAACCCCCGAGCTGGGAAAAATTACTCAAACGCTTGATGTCGACCTCGTCAACCAAACCCTTGGAACTGAATTTAACACTAAACAAATTGCCGAACTCGCAGAGCGCATGATGTACTCTGTTACAAAGTCAAACCCCAAACAGCTCGCGCTTGAAACCCCTGCGTTTCGCGTGGATGTGTTGCACCCTCTTGACGTGGTCGATGATATCGCCCGCGCATACGGCTTTGACAATCTTACTCCATTGAACGTGAACGTTTCCACGCGCGGGGGGATTCTTCCGCAGACGCGTTTGAATGATGACATCCGTAATTGTATGGTTGGCCTCGGTTTTCAAGAAGTGCTCACGTGGATCCTCACGAGCAATGAGCACCACTTTACTGCATTCGAACGCGCGGAGAGTCCGCACGTAAAATTAGGGGTGGTGAAAGAGCAAGGTCTCACGATGGTGCGCAACGCCTTGTATCCGGAGACGATGCGCGCCCTGCTCGCGAACCGCTCTAAAAAAGCCCCCTTCAAATTGTTCGAATTGGATCAAGTCGTTGACATTCACAAAAATTCTGAAACAGGCACGGTCACGCATTACAAGTTATGCATGATTTCCGCGCACGCCAACGCAACGTTTGATGAAATGAAAGGAAATGTCGAGTCGCTTGCTAAATTTCTGGGAGAAAAATCCACATTCTCTCCTGCAGTAGTGAGCGGCTTCATCGAAGGGCGCACCGCGAATGTTAACATCGGCCCCCACCACGGTTTCTTCGGCGAAATGCACCCGAGTGTGCTGTCGCGATTAAGCATCGGCCTTCCCGCGGTTGTTTTTGAAATTTATTTAACGAGATAATGAAATTATTTTCTAATATTTTTCATCGGGCACGTTCCTGAATGCCTCATTAAAATGGTGCTCGCACAAAATGCTCGTGTCGGCGTAGCATGGAATATTATTTTTCTGCAAGTCGATGGCAAAATGCATATCGTCAAACGCAAAGTCGTTTTCGACTATTCGAAAAGATATTTTTTCCAGCGTTGAGCGTGAAATGAGGACGCATCCTAACCCGATGCACGCTACTTTCACCAGTTGCGCATTAAACGGTTCCAGCGATTTGGCCCATTCGGCTTTTCCCGCTTTTTTTAATTCTTCATTGGGATACGTCATCAGCACCGGAACTTTTCTCGCCTTTCCTGCGAGCTGGACCATGTTGTAATACACTCCGCCAGCAACTTCTTTTTCATGTTTCAACAATCGTTCAATCGTATTCGGCGGGCACACAATATCCTGTTCAAGTGAAAAAAAGTAGTCGTATTTTTCGTTCAATACAATTTCTCGGATTTTATTTCGTCCGTTTACAATTCTTTCGCGTACTCGTTCAGAAACGTGTCCCGAATGAATCACGCGAAACCCGCATTCGGGTCTTTTTTCTCTGAATTTTTCTCCTAACCATTGGAGTTTTTCGGCGTAGTCGGGTGTGGGAGAATTATCTTCTATCGCCACATCGAATTTAGGATACGTTAAATTTTCAAGCCCCTTCATGTACGCTCGAATCGAATCATTTTTTACCATCGCCGTAGGGCATCCCACCAAAATTTTGGGATGGGCAGGGTTCATAGTCTCCACCTTATTCGGCAATGGACACTTGGGTGCCAATCGCTTGTCCGGGCAATCCCTTGTCAAACTTCACACGCACCGCGCCGGCATTTCCATGGGCGGCCATAATCTTTCCCGTAATGGCCTTGTCCGCAGTGCTTTTCCACGTGACTTTCTTTCCGCTCAGCGTGGAGGCTTTAGCCCGCGACTCTACTCCCGTGACTTCAATGATATACTGGGTCGTATGCTGGGTATTTTTTCCGCGTCGATAGTTCTTCAAAACTCCGTGCATCATAAATTAAGAAACCCGGAAACAGGCTTATAAAGCGAATCCTTCGACCTTTTGAAAAAAGCTCGACCAAAACCCTATTCCTGTTCTTGCCCCCATTTCCCTAATCCAAACCCCTCCAATAATCGATTTTAAGATGCCCTTTACCCTCTCTTATTCCATGCTTATTGCAGGCGTAGATGAGGCCGGCCGGGGACCGGCCATTGGACCCATGGTTCTAGCCGTAGCGGTCATTTCCTCCGAAAAAGAGGATATTTTACACGAATTGGGGGCCCGTGATTCAAAATTGATTCCCGAGGTTGAGC
>CAYIIU010000018.1:0-13996 GCA_964363635.1 uncultured archaeon | reverse complement strand
TCATGCGTCAGACCCTCTCTCATTTCACCACCTATCATCTTTCCGCCCCCGAAATGGATGCGCTGATGGAAAATGATTCGTTGAATGAGATTGAGGCCATGAAGATTGGCGCCCTCTTGAATGGACTCCCAACGAAGCCCGAGCTCGTGTATGTGGATTCCCCCGATCCGGTTGCAAATAATTTCGCGCGGCGCATTGAAAATTACATTTCATATTCACCCAAAATCGTCGCCGAGCACAAAGCGGATGTGAATTATCCGGTTGTTTCCGCCGCGTCCATCATCGCTAAAGTCGAGCGCGATGCGGTGATCAAAAAACTTCAGGCGATGTACACGTCCTTCGGAGACATCGGTTCGGGCTACTCGCACGATGAACGCACCATTTCTTTTTTGAAAAATTATTTGAACATGCACCAAAAGCTTCCCGAGTGCGCGCGCCAAAAATGGGGAACGAATGTGCGATTGATGGATGCCCGCTACCAGACGAAACTTTTTTGATTAACTTTTTTTTCGTCCGGCGATAATAACGAATCGTTTTCCACGCAGAGCGATTTCAATTTCAAATCGCAAGATATCAAACATGTTTTTCACATCATTCACTTTCCATTGCGGTTTGTGCGATTGAATTCCAATAATTTCAAATCCGTTTTCCTCAAACCATTTTTGTATTTCGGGAACGCGATAGTATTTCTCGCGCGGATTGGCAATGCGGTCGGCCCAAAATGCTTTTTCGCTCTCGCTTAATTTTTTGTTTTGATTTTTTTCTACCCATTTTAATCGTTGTGCGGGCGTTTCGCCGCCAAAAATGCGCGCCGCGGCTTTCTGCACGCGCTGTTCCCATCCTCCCCAAGGATGATAAAATCCGTGGAAGAACATTCCATTCGGTTTCACCATCGTTGAAAGGTGTTCAAATCCTTTTTTTGGGTTGTGCGTATGGTGCAGCACTCCAAACGCGGTCACCATGTCAAATTGTTTTTCGTTTCCAGCGGGTTTGAATTCAAATAAATCCGAATGAACAAATTCAATATTTTTTAGTTTGAATTGCGCGGCATTCTTTCGTGCGAGGGAAAGTGAGTTCGCACTCACATCTATTCCAATAACTTTTTTGGCTTTCGTTGCAAGGCTGCACGTGATTTCTCCGGTTCCGCATCCCACATCCAAAATAGTTTTGCCTTCTAGATTATTGAGCGTCAGTTTTCCTGCGGCAAGCAAGGGTGTCGCGTACCGTTCCATTCGTTCGCGCGAAAAATAATGAACATACGGATACGGATATGCTTCGTAAAATGATTCGATAGGGCCCATACGACGAAATAAGTCGCAGATGACTTTATCTTCACCCGCTATCGCTTTTCAACTGAAATCGGTCATTTTTCTGAAAGTTTTAGATTGTTTTTTAAGGGAGAATGGGCACTATTCAAACATGCGTACTGCAACCAAAACAAAGACTACCGTTGAGACCGACCCGCTTTGGATCGAGTTTCAAAACGTGTTTGAAGATATCAAAAAAGGCCGCATTCACCCGTGGAAACCGCGCACTATTCCGGATACCCGCTGATTTTTTGCCGAACGAATTCTTTTAACTCGTTGAGGCGCGTCGCAATTCGATCAATCGTTTCGGGTTGTTCTTTCTTATCGCTGATATCTGCTAATAGCACGACTTTCCACTCCTCATATATCAGATAGTAAAGTCGATTACCATTGAACCTCTTTTCACGGAGAAAGGGATAACGAAGTGGTTTTCCGATTAGCGGGCCATTTTCCGCCAATTGTAATGCAAAGCGCTCGACTCGTTGCTGTTCCCAATTTGGGAGTTTTGAAAACTGAAGTGAAAACCACTCGAACTCAAAAATGCGGTAATTAGCCATGCACGCAAAGCGGGCGAGCAATTTAAATAATTAGGGAAAATTTTTGAGTGGTTAAAGCAATTCTTCGCTCTGCGATTGGTCCACCGGTTCAATCGTTTTGTCGGCGTTTTTCACTTCCGCGGTGTACGGGCGCAATTTCAGCGCGTTCGTCCCGAAATATTCGGCAAATTTTTTGGTGGTGCGCAAGATATAGGTTCGTCCCCTGGGTTCACGTGAAACAAATCCCGTCTCGACAAGTTTTTGCAAGTGTTCGTATGCGGTGTTGCTCCGCACTTGAACGAGGTGTGATTGTAACAAGGGTTGTTTGTACGCAATGAATGCCAGTGTTTTCATTTCCGAGGGATTCAATTCTCCTACTCCAGCTAAGTGCGAAACTTTTTCATCAAACGGTGAACGGACTCGCATGCGGTACCCGCCTGCGTCTTCCACCATCTCTAGTGCAGAATCCCTTGCGTTAAACGAATCCACCAATTCCGGCAGATATTCCCGTATTTTCAACAGCGGCACGCCGGATATCTTTCCCAATTCTTCAATGCTCAATCCTTTCCCACCCATGAAGAGTGCGGCTTCCATCACTTTGAATGCCGTGTCGCGATTGACGTTGGGGTTGTCATCCGTTTCCTCTTCTCGTGCGCGCTTGCTCACGGATACGCGGCGGGGTGCTTCCTCTTCTTCCGTTTCAGTTTCCGATTCCTCTTCTCCTGCGGTTTCTTCTTCCGTGAGCAATTCTTCCGGTCCCATCGTGTGCAGAGAGGAGTTCTCTTTCGCGGGTTCCGACCCCAATATTTTCTTCAGCCAACCCAGTACCATACTCAAGAACTCCTCCGCGTCTTAATAAATTCCTTCCCTTGCTCGCGCAAGGTAAACCTCTTTAAACGCCGAATGCACTTGTTGGTAGTTGGTTGGGTTGTCGGATGAATCGTTTAGTATTCGTGTTTTCGCTATTTTTTCTAGCCGGGTGCGTATCGCCTTCTCCCGCGTTGAATGACCAAGTGCCACTCCCCCCAACCTCAAATGAAAACCCTCCCGTGCAAACTCCGGTAGTGGACTTGATTCAGTGCACCGCTTCGGGTGCGCACGACCGCGAAGAGTGTTTCGAGGATGCTTTTGCCTCGTGCCAAAAAGTTTCGGCTGTTTTTTGGGAAACGCCAGATGGTTTTGAATTGCGTTTTGAGTCCAAAGGATTTGATGATGCGGGAAATTGTTTGGTTCACGTTTCAGTCGACGATTCAGCGAGTCAATTCGCTGGGCAGTCCGCGGATTGTGTAATTGTACAAACCCCCGCGGATGATGAACATGCATCGCCTTACTTTGACGTGTATTTGATTGGCATGGACACGTGCACGGGAACGTACACGGATACCATTGTCACGTCCGCCGCCCCGGTGCCCCCGCAAACGTCCCCTGCTCCTTCGTTGAAAGAGTATTCATTTACCGTGGATGATGATGGCGTTGTCGGAGCGAAAGAGTTTTTCGTTTCGAAAGGAGACACGGTGCGCTTAACCATTTCCGTGTCCACGTCCAATGTTTCTTTCGGCGGCGCGTGGACGCGTGCGCCCGCGGGTCCCAAACTCTCATCGGATGCGGATTACATTTTCACCACTGGAAATGTCTCTCCGGGCGGAAGTAAAACCATTGAATTCACCGCCAACACATCGTTTGAATTTGGAATCTACTGGCCCGGTTCGAATGTGCTGAAAGGAAAAGGGAAAATAACCACACAAAATTAATCCCAACATAATAAATTTCTTCTCGTTAATTCCCATTTTATTTTCCGTCAATCGTCGCTCATCTTTATTAATTCCAAATGCCCCTATACTGGCAATTCACGAATAGATTTCGCGTCAAAATACGCCGTGAGGGGAAAACAGGGGTGTTTACACATGCGTTCAATGATTGATGATGCCGTTAAAGAGGGGAAACAGCGAAGCGCGGACAATGCGCAAATGGATGATTTTTCGGTTCCAAAGATTATGGTTATCGGAGCCGGTGGAGCCGGTTGTAATGCAGTGAACCGACTCGCCAGCATGAACATCTCCGGCGCGCAGCTCGCGGCCGTGAACACGGATAAACAACATTTATCCATCATCAGCGATGAAATCACCAAAATTTTAATTGGAAAATCCGTCACGCGCGGTTTAGGCGCGGGCGGATACCCTGAAGTTGGGGAGAAAGCCGCGGAAGTTTCCAAAGCAGACTTGGAAGGAATTCTCAAAGGCGTTGATATGTTATTCATCTGCGCCGGAATGGGTGGAGGAACCGGAACGGGTTCAGCTCCTGTCATTGCCAACATTGCCAAAGCGCAGGGAGCCATCGTCATTGCCATGGTCACCTACCCGTTTGCATTAGAACGCGCGCGCACATTCAAGGCCGAAGAAGGAATCCAGAAGCTCGCGGGAATTTGCGACACGGTTATTGTCATCGACAATAATCGCTTAGCCGAGCTCGTGCCTAATTTGCCCATTCAAGACGCCTTTAGAGTGGCCGATGAATTGGTGGCCCGCGTCGTTTCCGGAATCACCGAAACCATTACGCAACCTTCGCTCATCAACCTAGACTTCGCCGACGTCCGTTCCATCATGACCGGGCGCGGCCTATCCATGATTGCAGTAGGAGAAAGTAAAAGTGTAAATCGTGTTGAAGAGGCTGTGGGAGACACGCTCAACAACACGCTCTTAGATGTTGACATCGCCGGCGCCAAAGGGGCCTTGATCCACATCACGGGCGGGCCCGAGCTCACCTTAGGAGAGGCCAACCAAGTGGGAACCATGCTCACCGAACAATTGGATCCCAACGCCACTGTCATTTGGGGTGCGCGAATCAATCCTGCGTTTGAAAACAAAATCGAAGTCATTACCGTGTTCACGGGCGTTCGTTCGCCATTCATCAACGGCGGAAAATCCCCGAGTGCCAAAACCGGTGCCGAATGGAATAGTGCGAGCAAGCGTTCAAGTCTCGGCCTCGGACAGAAAGCGACGGATAGCGGTATTCAATTCATATAATTTCAATTTGCGGCCTCCTGCGTCGCAGGGGGTCCAATCTTTTTTATTTTTTCAACGCTTTCTACTTATCCATTCCCACAATCGTCATCACAAACCAGCGCAAGCTTCGCATGCGCTCTTGAATTCTTCGAATAATAAATTTTTCCCAGTTTTTTCCAAATGGAATATACTCTGCAACCGCGTATCCGTGTTCGGACAATAATTTTTTCTCATATTTTCTAAAACCTTTGAGCATTTGGAATTCGAAATGTGTGGGGAACGCCAGCGAGAGCGCGTGGGTGATAATGTCCATGTCGTGCGTTCCAATAGCGGTGTACACGTCATTTTCCGACAAAAGCGTGAGCAATTTTTTGAAATGCGAATTAATATCCTCATGTTTCGTGTATGCTAAATTCTCCGGCTGCACGTAGGCGCCTTTCACTAGTCTTATTTTGGGATTATCAGGGAGGAGTGACAAAATATCCTTGTGGGTGCGTTTCAAATACGCCTGCAAACACACCCCCACGTTGTCAAATTCCTCCAACAAACGACGATACATCTTGAGTGTTTTTGCCGGATAACCAATACCCTCCATGTCCAGCCAAACAATTACTTTCATGGGTTGCGCGTGTCGTATGATTCGCGACACAGCGCGGAAGCACGTTTCTTCATCTTCATCCAGCGCGAACGCCGTCAGTTTGAGGGAAATCCCCCCGTGCAATTGGTTTCGTTTCATTTCGTCTAAGAGGTGAATATACTCTCCCGACACGCGCACGCTATCCTGTCTGTTCTGCGCACCTTCTCCTAAAATATCAAAAATAGGAACAAGCCCGCTGCGCTGAACTTTCAACCCATATTTGAGCGCCTCGCTCACCGTTTCTCCGGCGACAAAACGAAACGCGAGGGGTTTCAATAGCGGTTTATACCAGCACATGGAATCGAGGAAAGAAAAGTTGCTTTTTAATACTGGGCCTAACGATGCACCACGCGCGGTCTTGTTCGTCGTAGACGGATTGCCAATTGGGCGGCGTGTTTATTTCCATCGATACTTAGTGCGGAATTTGGTTGAAAGTGCCGCAGTTTTGATTTCAACTCTTTAGCCAGTGCCTTTGATTCATTGCGTACACAATCGCGCAAATATTCTCCAAAACTAGTTCCACTCCAATTGCCGGCTAATCGAAAGCCGCGTCCCTGGATCTGGGAAGCAATCGTGCTGCGTTCAGCCGTTTGAGGGATTACGAAAAAACGTGTACCCAATTTTCGTTGGGCGAAAGCACGCAGCATAAGTAATCGTGGAATCAAATGTTCCTCTGCATACCTTGCCAGCCTCATTATTTCTGGTGTACGTCGGTGTATTCGAATTCTCTGATTGCCCGTCCATTCGCTTTCGACGATAATGACAATGGCATGGGGATCTTTGCTTGCGCGTGTTATTTCATTGCGCCATTTTCGAAGCATGTAAGTAGCGATGCGGCGCCTATCTTCAATTGTTCCCCTAAAAAGTGCATTTGAAAAAAGAGGATGCACCAAAAGAAAGACTTTGCGTATTGGTATGTCTTTCTTCGGTGACATTCTATTCGACTATTTTTTCTTCTTATTTAGGTTATCCATTCCCGGTGTCCAATCCACTTCGCACAATCCACCTGTTTGGAATGCTTGCAGCACGCGAAGCGTTTCTTTCACGCTGCGCCCCACGTCCATATCTGAAACGACTTCGTAGCGGATGATTCCCTCCGGGTCCACTAAGAATGTTCCTCGGTATGCAATACCTTCATCTTCTTTTAACACGCCGAATGCGCGCGAGATGTGGTGGTTGGTGTCCGCGAGGATAGGAAACTTTACTTCGGGCAAGTCTCTCTCCAACCATGCTTTGTGCGATTCTTTACTGTCCGTGCTCGCTCCCAAAATGTGGCAGTTTAGTTTCTTGAAGTCTCCTTCCAGTTTGGCAAACCCTCTAATTTCCGTGGGGCACACGAATGTAAAATCGAGGGGGTAGAAAAACAACAGGAACCATTTTCCTTTGTAATCCTTCATGTTCACTTTTTTGTATTCACCATTTGCATATGCCATAGTGCTGAAATCGGGGGCTTTTTGTCCGACGATAGTCATTTTGATTCACACTCCTGTGTAGAATTCGTTCAATAAGATAAGGGTCGATTTTCCTTAAAAATGGAGGTGCATCTACAAAAACTATCATCCAAAACACTATTTTTTAGCATATTTGGACAATATTCTCCTACCTTCAATCATGGCTTCTTTTCGTAGTTTTTCCAATACCGGCTTTATCTCTGTCCGTTCTTTATCTTTTAGAAATGGTTCTAATTGTTCAGGAGTAATATTCCAATAGCCATTTTTTTCATAAACCATTTCACGTATCTTTCCATCTCGTTTAGCTGCGTTTTCCAACCTTGGTACTACATTCACAAGAAAATCGAGCAATATTGTGAAATCTTTCCCCTTTGCAAATTCTCTTAATTGTAAAAAATTAGGTTTTTCTATCAATCTTTCTGCGTACTGAATATTATTTTCCCTATTTGTTCTATACCATTTGGTGCCAACAAATGCTCCGCCCGCAATCAATACGGTGGCAGCCGTTGCCATTAAAATAATCTTTCGAGCACTACCCACCTTACCATTCCTCATTCCATTCGCTCTATTTCGAACTGCTCGCGTACGATTTGGAAGAAGTCTCATTAAATCATCGTACTATTTCTCCTTATAAACTTTCTTTTAACAAGCCGAGATTTCTGTTTTCCATGCTTAGATTACTGCATATTCCTTGTATTGGTTGATGAATACCTTGTAGAGGTATTTGGTGAAAGGTTTGAATCTTTTTTTGGCATCAATTTCGCGGAGGACAAGATAATACAACATTTTTTCATCATTGAAAATATTGACGAGCGGATAATTATTTCGGATGAGAACATAATTCATCAGCAATCGTGCCATTCGTCCGTTTCCATCGCGAAAAGGATGAATGCGAACAAAACGAGTGTGCACGAGCGCGGCGAGCTCAAACGGGTGCAGGACTGTTCGCATGGATTCGTACCATACGATGAAGCTAGCCATCAATGAAGGAATGTCTTCATGCGGCGGGCAGATGTAGTTTCCCACTTTCACGTCCACCTTTCGGTACTTTCCCGCACCACCCAATATTCCTTTCATTTCCATTTCGTGCAGGTTGAGAATGAATTCTTGGGTTATTTCTTTATTGGTTTTGAAAATGAAATCGACGCATTCTTTCATGTTGTGAACTTCTTTCACGTCCCTCGGTTTTGATTTAATTTTTTTCCCATTGAGCACATCTGCCGTTTCTTTCAATGTCAGCGTGTTTCCTTCGATGGCATTCGTGTTGTAGATGAAACTAATGAGGCGCTCTTTTTCTTCTTCCCAGAGTTTAGGTCCAATGTCGTGTTTACGAGTGTAATTCTGTTGAATTAATTCGATGATACTCAATTCTTTTTTGGTCAACTGTGGTTTTGGATTCTCTTTTCGAGGCTTTTCAAACCCATGCGGGGTGTGCACTCCCAAATATTTTCGCGTTTTCTTCCACTTCCCATCTTTACGAGCGGTTTCCGTCAAGTAATAGTACGTTTTTCCTTTGATTTTCTTCTTCTCTACATAGCCCGCCATATACTACTATTAGGGGGCACGTTCTTTTAAACGTTTAGGGGGCACACCTCCAGCACCGTTTAGGGTCCACATTGCGTTCAATCTCATTTCCTTTTTTAGTCCAATCTTTTTAAGGGGATTGCCTGTCTCAAGTACTATACTATAGTAGGGAGTGGTTGGAAAATGGCCGAGTTAATGAAAGTCAAGCAGTTGCGCCCGCGCATGGGTAATGTGTTTATCGAGTTGGAAGTGGTTTCAAAAGGAGAGTCCCGCGAATTCGCCTCCGCTAAAGGGCAGGGAAAAGTCTGCAATGTCGCTGGAAAGGACGACACGGGCGAAGTACAAGTGTCTTTGTGGAATGAGCAGATCGACCAAGTCAATGAAGGGGCGAAAATCCGAATCGAAAACGGATGGGTTTCCGAATACAAAGGACAATTGCAGCTCTCGACTGGAAAATTTGGCACGTTGCATATTTTATAGAAAAAATAACCCGCGCTACAACATAATTTGTTCGTGTGCCGACCATTTGTGCCATCCATTTCCCGTTCCTCAAGCTTGGGTTTTATATATTCTTGGGTGGGTGGTTCAGGTATAATATTTCCCACAATGGAGTGTGAAAAACATGGTATTTGATGCTGAAGCCCCCATTATTCGATTGGAAGACGATGGCGACGATGCCTCGGAAGAAAGCGAGGATGAAAGCGAGGATGAAGATGGTTGGTCGGATGAAGACGATGACGAAGCCGAAGAAGAAGATGGTGGCGGAGACGACAGCGAGTAGCTGACCGCTTCCGATGCGGGATTCCGCCCCCGCGCGCCGGGTTTTCGCCAGCCTTTCGAGCTTTTTGAAAAAGCTCGAGCAAAAGTTTTCGCCGGCCTTTTTCCAAAAGGCCGTTTCAAAAGGCTGCGGTCGCGCCGGAGTTAGGGTGCCAAGCTTGCTTGGGACCCAGACACCCATCTTAATCACAATTTTTTTCAGCAAGGCCACAGAGAAGGCCTTTTAATTTCTCTTTTTCTTAGTTTGAATGGTTTTACGCATGGACACGGATTCGAAAATAGAAACCCTCACGCAAGGGTTGGAAGAGGTTCTCACGCGCGAGGATTTGGCACACGCCCTTTCCACGGGAATCCCCCTCAAACACTACATTGGTTTTGAAGTCTCCGGCCAGCCTCACATTGGCGCGGCGCTGAAAACGCTTTATCATATCAAAAATTTTCAAGACGCAGGAGCGCATTGCTCCATCTTCCTCGCGGATTGGCACGCATGGATCAACGACAAATTAGGCGGAGACAAAGAAGCCATTGGCCGCGTGGCGAAAGGTTATTTCAAAGAATGCTTCATCGCCGCCGGAAAAGTGGCGGGGGCGAAAACGGAGAAAATTGATTTCGTCCTCGGAAGCGAATTGTATCATCATCAAGATGAGTATTGGGAAACCGTTGTGGATGTCGCTAAACACACCACGCTCGCACGCATGCAGCGCTCAACGACTATCATGGGCCGCTCCGAAGGGGAGAATCTCGATTTCGCTAAACTCTTGTACCCTGCCATGCAAGTCGCCGATATTTACTTTCAACAGATTACGCTCGCCCACGCCGGAATGGACCAGCGCAAAGCCCATGTGATTGCTCGAGAAGTGGCGCACAAATTGCAATACCATGGAATCAAACTCAAAGGAAAAGAATTCTCTCCCATCGCCGCGCACCAGCATATTGTAATGGGTTTGCAAAAACCTCCGCTGTGGCCCATTCCTAAAGAAAAATTGCAGGAGATGCGCTCCGCGTTGAAAATGTCCAAATCCGTGCAAGGCAGCGCCATCTTTTCGGATGATTCTCCCGAGGAAATAAAAAAGAAAATGAATGCGGCGTTTTGCGTGGAAAAAAACATCGAATACAATCCTGCATTAGACTGGGCGGAGCATTTAGTGTTTCCCTTTGTGAAAGAGTTCAAGATTGAACGTCCTCAAAAATTCGGCGGGAATGTCGAGTATGCTCATTACAAGGAACTGGAAGAGGATTTTGCGGCCGGAAAATTGCACCCCATGGATTTGAAAAACGGCCTAGCAGAGGCACTAATCGCTATTTTGTCTCCGGCCCGGAAGCACTTGACGAGCGAGAAATCCAAGAAACTCAAGGCCGAATTTGAAGGGCTAAAAGTCACCCGTTGAAATCTTAACCGTTCATGCTTGAGAGAAATCCCCCCTTTAGCTGGGGGATAAATCGAAACCTAATCCAGTGTCTGGCGCATCTACGATGACTAAATATCTGCATCTAAAACAATATTAGTTGTGTTTAGTGGTGTCTGCATAATTAAATAGTTGGAAAAAGTGGCGCATCCTGTGCTCAAACACTTATTAGCGAGAATAGTCTCTGGGGTTCCTGCAGCTGGTGATTTTTCAGCATAAATATGAATTGATTTTCCGTCGCTGCCGAGTAATGCTGCTTGGCCGGTGATGGGGTATCCATTTTGGGATGATGATAAAATGGTTGTGGTAGTAGCACCCGAGCAATCAAGAGCACTGCACTTTATTGCTTCGACTGTCTGACTTCGACTTATAAAAATAAGGGGAAGTCCGTCTCTCTCAATTACTATTTTTGGATGAATCCCAATTCCTAAAGTAACGGTTCCAGCTACTGTTGAACAATCAATCGACAAGCATTTAATTACACGAATTTTTGGATTGAAATTAACACCTGTTTCCATATATGATATAATGGGGAGGCCGTCGCTCCCAATAACCAAATCGATTTGAGACTTTTCTTCATTCGACGAATCAAGAACGCTTTGGACGGTGCTGCTGCACTCCGGATTTTGACACTTGTGTACTTGGAGAACGGGTACAGCAGCAAAAATTGGTAATCCGTCAGAATTAATTTCTACATCCATTCCGCTCGTTCCAGTGATGGACGCCGTGGGGGTTAATTCTGTAAATGAATTGCACCACTCATCGTGGCATTTCATGGTATGAAGCAACGTGTCTTCACTTCCGTTAAAAATGATAAAAGGGTATCCATCCGGGCTTGTTGTGATGGATTGGAAATACTGGTTTGTTCCCGCTGGGAGCGGGTAACTGAGTGCCACGAGTGCTCTCGTTTGGGTAGTTGCACATGTTGCGTCCGTGCACCGCATGAGATAGAATCCTAGCGGACCCCCGGTGGTAGGAATTCTTTTCTCGTAGAGGATAGTTGGAGTGCCATTTTCAACTGTTATGCTGGGATAAAGACCATTATCGGTGGCGACGAGATTACTCGAAGAGCATTGCTGGTTTAAGCATTGAATCAATCCAACTGTGTAGGCAGGTCCAATATACGTATCCCCGTATACCACAAACGGAAGGTCTAGTGCCGCAATAGATGTGGATATTGAACCTTTAATTGCTTCCCCAGTCTTATTCAACAAAAGAAACTGTGTTGTCAATAAAAAAAGCAAAATTACAAAAAATACCATGAGAATACTCTTCCAATTTATTTTGGCAACATATTTTTTTTGGGATTGGTATTTTTTCATCACTAAATCACCATTATATTTTCCATCAAATCCGGTACTTTGTGCTTTAATAACCCATCTTGGTTGAGAGAAATCAGCCATCTGATTCGTTTGATTTAAATAGTTCAATCCTTTCCTCGCTGCTATGGGTTATTTCGCTGATTTGTTTTTGCGCCCCAAGCAGGCCGTGATTTATTCGCTTCAAAACCCCAGTCTCATTCGCTCGCTCGCGTTTGTCTTGCTGGGAACGCTTGCGGGCATTCTCACGTCTCTATTATTCGCGGGGACGATTTTCGTCGATTCATTAATTAGTTTCTTCCTCGGCGACGTGGCGCGATGGCTGGTTTCAGGAGTAGTGCTCCTCCTTTTTGGTCTCCTCTTGAAAGGAATCCCGCTCTCAACAATCAATATTTCCCGTGCACTCTCAACGCTGGCCCAAATCAACGTGTATGGTTTCTTCATGTTTCTTGTGTTGGGACTCATCCTTCCGGCGATTGCCATCCCGAGTTTGATTGCTGCATCGAATGATTTGAACAATGGTGTCATCGGCGAGCAGGAATTCACCCAGATTTTAGATGATTCCATTTCCTCCGCGTCAGACGCAGCCATCATTGCGCTCCCCTTAATTTTGTTGGGAATTTTGTTTATTTTTTACAGCGCGTACGTGTTGTTCTTGTCCATCCAAAAGTATTTGGACACGACCGTGTTCAAGTCCATTCTCGTGTGGTTGGTAATCGTTTTAGTTCAAAGTTTCATTTTGCTTTTACTGTGAGTTCGTTGAACTAATTCACAATTGATATTGAAAAATGAGTGTAGTATTTTCGGCCGTTCGGTCTCCGTGGTAATTGATTCCGGTTTGAGTAAAATGCAGCCGATAGGCAAGCGCAATGCTCGTTTTATCATTTGCATCAATATCCGCCACAAGGGCATTGATTCGTTCTTCCGGGGTGCGTTTGTTATGCTCCTGCGCGTGCTGGATGAGCTGCATAACTAAAAATTGTGCCACTCCTAATCGGCGGTATTCTTCATTGACGTCCAAGTCTAGTTTCCAGTACCGATACTTTCGCTGTTTGATTTCGAGCGTGTAAATCAATCGTCCCACTTTTACGCCGTTTATTTTAGCTGTAATAACAGGATGCAAATTATTAGTTCGCTCATAATGCAGTCGGAGGAGGTCTAAGACGTTTTGGCGTTCAACAAATTGAAATTCGGGCGTAAGATTGGGGCGTGGTATTTTTTTGGTTCGTTTGCCGCGCGGTGCAGAAGAACCATTTCTGAGCTTTTTAGGCAGACTCATGCTCAATAATCAATCTTGTTATTTAAATTCCTTCGGACTTTTATCCATCATGCCCCTCTCCTTTTACAACACCCTCACCCGGCAAAAGCAGGAATTTACCACCCTGAGCGGCGGGTCAAAGGTCGGCCTCTACGTGTGCGGCCCCACCGTCTACAGCTTCGCGCACATTGGAAACTTCCGCGCCTATATTGCGTGGGACGTTTTACGCCGCGTACTCGAACACGACAAATTCAAACCCGTGCACGTGATGAACATTACTGATGTTGGACACCTTCAAAACGATTCCGATACCGCGGAAGACAAGATGGAAAAGGCCGCGCGGGAGGAGAAAAAATCCCCTCACGAAATCGCGGAATTCTACACGCAAGCATTTTTGCAGGATTCCAAAAAGCTCCACCTTCTTCCTCCTTCGATTTTGTGCAAAGCCACCGACCACATTCCCGAGATGATTAAGCTCATCCAAAAACTGGAAAAGAAAGGCTTCACATACTCCACCCCGCACGGAATCTATTTTGATGTGCAAAAGTTTCCCGGTTATGGAAAAATTTCCGGGCAAAGCTTAGACCAACTCAAGCAAGTCCGCGAGTCCGTGGAGCGCGATCCGTTCAAACACCACCCGGCAGATTTTAGATTATGGCAGCTCGCCCAACCCACGCACGCGATGCAGTGGGATTCTCCGTGGGGAAAAGGATACCCGGGGTGGCACATCGAATGCAGTGCGATGTCCATGAAATATTTGGGAGAAACGTTTGACATTC
>CAYIIU010000017.1:0-27381 GCA_964363635.1 uncultured archaeon | reverse complement strand
ACCATGAACAATTTCGGAAGATTTGCCATGCGGATATCTTTTGTCCATCTTCCCAAATGGAGTTGTCTGCACTCCTTTCCCTTTAACTGGTTTTTTCCAAGGCATAGGTATACTGCTCACTTCACAATACACGCGCTTTCCGCGGCTTTTTCTTCTTTTTCGATGGCATTCAATACTTCTTTGGGGTTCCAGAAGAATTCCGTCTTGCTTCCGCTGTTGCGCACGCACACGGCTTCCTGCTTGACTAAATCGAGAATATCTTCAATGCTTCCCAATTCATCTCCCGGCACGTTGTGCGCCAGTACATTCGTTCCGTTCAACGGTACGCTTCCACCCGAAATTCCTTCTCCGATGAAAGACAGGTCATCCTTGTACGCGCTCCGCACAATCGTGGAGAGTGTTCCCTGCGGCGTGTAGAAGACTGTCTTCAGATTAACATTTCCTGTGTGGAACGTGTTCTCGCACCACTCGAATCCATATGAAATATTCTCTTGCGGTCCGACGAGTGCACAGTCCGCATTAATGGCACTCGCATCGTAGCGCGGCGAGTACACGTCCAACAATCCTTTGTCCTCGAAGTCTCTACAATTGGCTCCCACCCCATACCACGGGTTTCCCTTCGCTCCGATGTACGATTGCGCCGTGTCTCCATTGATTCCCACCGAATAGAACCCATACACGTTGCTCTGCGCGTGGTTCCCAACGACTTTCATCATGACAGGCGTTGCGAACGACGGACTCCACTTCAGCGAGAGAGCGCTGCTCCCATTCCGCGTGAGTGTCAAAATATTCCCGCGCTCCGTACTGTTCAAAATGGAATACGCATCCACTTTGCTCGTTTGCAGGCTTGCCACGGGGGTCGAGTCAATGATGTCAACGGTTGAAACTTGCGCCGCGCTGTCCTCGTTCACCACAACCTTTTCTCCGGAGTAATTGACTCCGTATCCCACACGTCCTTGTCCATCGTCTGTTCCAATGAGTCCGTTGAATGGTAATGAATAGAATGGGCTGGTTTCCCCTTCGATGGTGTTCGTTTTCTCGATGAACACGTTAACCGTTGCATCGGGTTCTCCACTCTTGAAGAATTTCATCGATGCATCCGTAAAATTGATGTCCAGCGTCACATCGTAAATTCCCGGTCCCGGAAGCAAGTATCCTGCGGGGTTGATGGGGGTACCTTCACGATTCACAACCCATTGTTCGCGATTCGTAAAGAATCGGTGCAGCCCGTCTCCTTGGTCCAAATAATACGTGGGGGCGTTGAAAAATGACACTTTGCGCGCATACCGGTCAAAGTCCGTGAAGAAGTCCGGACTAAAACGATCTTGCATCAGCGCGGCGCGGAAATTCACCAATTCAAGCAGCGAATCCTTGTCGAATCCTGCAGGATAAACCAAGCTTCCCCCCGCGTCTTCGGTGGCTTCAATGAATGCGTCTAAGCGTTTAGTCGTAAACGGCTCGCACGCCACGAGCTCATTTCCGCTTTCCACGAAGAACGTGCTCGAAATAGAGTCGGATGCGGCGGTGGAGTTGAAGCAGTTCTCGCATTCGTCAGGAATGATGGTCGCGGTGACGTCGTATTGTCCGTCCGCCAAATTATTGAGCACGAATCCCGCGCTCACGCGGCTTCCGCCCACGGGAACCAGTATAGTCTTCGTAACGGTTGTTCCCGTTCCCGCGCTTCCCGCGAGTTTGTACGTGACATTAACCTGCGTGTTGTTCTGCGCGGGAGCTTTGTTTTCAATTCCCACGATCATGTTGATGTCTCCCACACCCACTTTGTCGAATGAAATGCTCGCGATTCCAATATCCGCCGCGGGAATAGGCTGTGTCTTCACTCCCGACTGGCCGTCTTGCAGCGGGCACGAAAAGGGGGCATTCGTCTCAATGAACGTTCGCAGGGTTTGCGTCTTCTTGATGAGTTCAATCGAGAGCTGCGTGGCGTCGCAGTAGATGTATGACGCTTCATTATTCACCAGCTTGCGCGAAATGTCGCATGCATCACTGGGGATGTCCGTGAAGTTCCACGCGAATGATACCATTGGCGCGGCTTTGCTTCCGGTCTTCCCCGTCTTTTCAGAAAACGTGTCGCAGCTCAGTGCGATGGGCGGCACGGCCGTGTTCAAGAGACTTTCCGGCGGGAGGGTGTTGAACTGCAAATGGAACTTGCTCGAAAAGTCTTTCGTTTCGTGGACTTTCAAATCGTTTTCATCCGGAACGTGGTTCTTGTACTTCGTGTTGGGAGAATATTCGAATCGTTTTCCCGTGACCAAGAGGTTTCGGAACAATATTTCATTGATGACATTGGTGATGTTGGTAAACGTTAACGTTGTGGACTCTATTTTCCCCACGACCGGTTTGTCCAAATTGATTTTGGGGTTCAGCGCGATTCCGCTCCGTGTTACACGGATGTCCGCGTCAGCAACACTTTCGTCCGCCCCCTTTTCTCCGGCAATCATTTTCATGTTTTGTATTTCAGCATCTTTTCCGATCACCACAACGCTGTATTCTTTATCGTCCGACCCAAAGTAGTCAATCAGCGCCACCGCTAACGTAGTAATCCCGAATGCGATGAACGGGTTAGACGTTCCAAACAGCCCTTGTCCGCTTATTTTGCTGATGATTCCTCGTCCGGCTCCCTCCAGCACTCCTTGTTCAATTATTGCATTGCTCTGTTCTTTATTTTCTGCTTGAAATAAAACGGTTAATCCTGAAATTGGTGCTGGGAGTATTCCTTTTACACTAGTGGAGCCTGAATTCTGTTCAATAATAGCTTGAGCCTGGCCGAGATTACGATAAAATTCGTCAACAGATTTGTTGTAAAACTCAACATAGTATTCAGCTCTATCCCAAATTGAATTCTCTGTCAAAAATTTAATAGTTTCATTTTCACCCTTAGCATCGGTAATATGGTATTTGGCAATTTTCAAGTTCTGTTGACAAGAATCGGGACAAATAGCGATTGGAACACTTGAATAAGGAGCATATTCTAATTCCATTTGGGCAATAGTACCTTCGTTGTTGCTGACAATGGTCAAATACTGTTCTTTCTTCAAGTCATCCACTGACTTCTCCGCGGGCAGCTGAGAAGAGATATTTGGAGTATTCCCAGTAAAAGGAACAGGAGATGCATCCGTGCCATTTTCAGGCGCGGGAGTGGATGAAAGAGACTGGCAAAAGCCGCCCGTACAAAGGTACCCGGCTCCATGAGCAGGACCATATTTGGTAGTGCAGTCTTCCGGAACCTTACAATCTGATTCCGTTGCAGCAGGATTGGTGGGAGTTGCTTGCGCTACTGCCGGGGAACTTGGGGTGGTTGCGGTGTTTCCGTATTTCTTCCCCAAAAATGGTTTATCGTTGAAAATATTTTCCAATCCCGTCGTAATGAACATTCCCACCCCCGCCACGAGTCCTTTCTTTAGGCTGTCGATAAATTTCTTTTCCACGATGACTTTCACTTGCACATTCTGGTTCACGCACAAGTTGTCCAAGCGCGCGGTGTCGTACCCATCCGTGTTCGACGCGGGGTCGTTGTACACGTCAAACTCATAACGGTTAAGCTGGATGCACGCGTTCGGATCCCGTATGCGTGCGCGGAGGACTTTATTCTGAACCGAGAGTTTGTTTTCCTGCCCTTCCAACTCTACGTAAATGGGATACTGCCCCAAGTCCAGCTGTCCGTCTGAAACATCCACTATTTTTTTGTCCGTCCCTTGCAAAGTAAATTGTTTCACGCTCAACTCTATTTCGGATTTCAACACGACATCAATGGGGGAACCGCACCCTTTGGTTTCAATAATGAATGAATCTTTTTTGCCGGGAACAAGGTCGAGTATTTCCTTGTCGTACACCACGCAGTCTTCTAAATTGACGACCGCAATTTCCCCGTGGATTTTGTCGAGCAAAAGCTGGGGTTTTCCTTCCAAGGGGTTGCTGGCTTGCAGTTCCACGTCAAAAGAACCCTGCCCCTTCACCCCCCCATACGGAGTAAAATCCAAGCGTGCAATGAGTTCATCCTGCGCCGGAACATTCGTCAAAATTTTGGAGAAATATCCGCTGCGCACTTTGGCCGCACCGATGGCAGTAGGGTTGTTTTGTTCAAACACGCTCAACACGGTTTCTCCTAGTTCATTCCCATTCCATGTTGCGCGTGCCCCAAAGTCTTGGAGCGCACTCGGCGTGCTTCCAATGGCACAATTGTTTCGAATCGTAAACTCGAACGTAACACTTTGACCATCCGTGCTCGTAATCCATGTTTTGGGGGCGGCACTGAAGCACGTGGGGTCGTCCACTTCGGACGTCGCGCCAAGTGCGTAGCGCACGGGCAGTTCAAACGACCACGGTGTGCCGTAATTTTCTGCTTGGATAGCGATGACCGCATCCAAATCCTCGTGGTCTGAAATCGCCTGTCCTTCCGGCGTGAGGATGCTCGTAAGTTGAGCGTCCAATTGCCCCTTAGGCGAAATCGTCACACCCACATACGGGAGCAGCGCTGCATTGATGAGTTGAGCGTCCAAAAATCCTTTCAGGTTTCCTTGGATTTCCATCTTCGTAATGACAATGGGCAAACTGGTTTCATTGGTAATCGTAAATTCTTTCACTTTGCTTGCGTCCGTCTTCACATTCATTGCCACACCCAACGTAACGGGGTTTAGCGTGAGAATTTTATCCGAAACCTCGAGGGTTTGCACGTACGGATTGTACTCGGCTTTCTCCACGCTCAACGTGACTTTCTTTCCAGGAAGCTGCGCGGGCAATTGTATGGTAGCATTTCCCGCGTCATCCGTTGTTTTCGTCGCGAGAACGATTCCCGAAACGTTTTCAATGGTTATCAGAGCGTTCGCCTGCTCTTCACCTGTACTTGCGTCCTCCGTATGAATCTCAATATCCAAGGGAATGTTGCTCGGGAACACGTTGGGAATGACTGTGACCTTGAGTTCTTTGTCTCCCGTCACATTCACTTGAATCGTTTTCGTGAAAACGCTTTGAAAGTCGGAGACGAGTTCAAGCGTGAGCATGCTCGTTCCCGCATTTTTCGCGCGGAAGACGATACTCCCTCCCACTTTCTTCTGCGGGGTGAAATTCCCCACGTTCAACGGGACTTTGAACTCGCTGTCGTTGACTGTACCGGAAAGTTCCAGCGCGTCCGCGGTGAAAATATCATAATTCAGCAAGTCAATTCCATCATTCGAGGATTTGATTCTCAAATTGGCATTCGTGTGAAAGTTGCTTCCGTTGTTCAACAAGTTAAAATTCAATTTGTAGTTGGTGAAAATTTTTCCATTGAATTGGTCCACCACATCCTCGATGCGCCCTTCATCCACGTCCAATATGCTCGCGTCGAAGCAGAAGTCTTTGTCGCATGTTGTGGTAACGCCCACTTGATAGGTGGCGGATTTCGTCGCGGCGTACAATTCATCGGGCGGGTTGGCATCCGCGGGGTCGCGCAATTCTTCTCCGTTTTGCGCGAGCACTTTGTAATCGAGCTTCAAAATATCCTGCGCCGCGGCCGAGTCTCGGACGTGAACCACGGCTTCAAACTCATACACGCCCGGGTTTGGCGTGTTGAGCGTAGCATTGAACCATTTTGCCGGCCCATTCGTCGCGGAGTCCCCGTCAATATTCAGTCCGTTCGCCGGATCCCATGAGCTTCCTTTGAAGATGCTGGTGCGCGGGAATTGTATGGAGTCAATGTACCAGTTGTCCTTCTCCACAATATCTTTGTCGCCGGTGCGCACATGAACAACCATTTCGTCTAATTCATCGTGCTCTTCGGGGACGTTAATTCTGAATCGCGCCGAATAGTTCTTTCCTTTTCCCACACCCGTGACAATCTTTCCATCACTCGTGAACAGGCCCACCAAATCAATTGAAATGTTCCCGCTCGGGTCGGTGGGGGGAAGTACAATCTCAAACGCCTGCGTCGTGTCGGGAAGCACGGGCTTCTGGATCGTTGTTACCATGGCAAAGTTTGTTTTGCTCACCACTAAATACACGTCTTTGTCGGCCTTGCTTTTCTGCTGGTTTCGCGGAAGCACATACGTTCCATTCGTGTCCGTCAAGTCCGCGCCTAATAACTGGTTCTTGTACGCATTGTACACGCTCACTTTAGCGAACGGAACGGGGTTTCCGCTTCGGTCCACCACATGAACTTGCACCGTGCCATCGGGTATTTCAATCGTGAGCGAAAAAAGATGCGTACTCGGGTCGGTGATGTCAAAAAATTGTTCGTTTGAAAAACCCGTGAGGGAGGCTTTGTATGCGAATGCTTGGTAGTTTCCGCTCACAACCGCGTTGAATGTGGCTATTCCATTCGAGTCACTCACAACAGAATTGTACGGCGCCAAGAATCCCGTGTCGGCGTTGTACAATACGACTTTGGCATCCGCCACCGCTTCCGAGTCTTGGTCAATCAATTGCACTTTCAATTTGGCCGCATTGGAGGATGTGGCTTTGTCCAGTCCGAATGACACGCTCGCAACGGAGCCTTGCACGATTTGCTGCTGCGGAATATATCCATCGTGCGACGCCGTGATGACATACGAAAGTGTTTTGTCTGCAATGGGGATGGTTGCTTTTCCATCTGCTTTCGTTGTAACGGTAGTGAGCGTGACGTTTCCGTTCTTCAATTTTACTGTTGCATCTTTCAGCGCGGCGTTTGTTTTCTTGTCAATAACCGTAACCAGCATCGAGCTCGCGGCATTTTTGTTCACGTTCAACGTGACCTGCGCTGTTTCTCCCGAGCTTATGGAGATTGTCTCGCTGGCGCTCGTGTAAACGCCATTCACATTATCGGACGCTACGACCGTATAGGTTCCTGCCGCGACATTGAACGTGGCTGTCCCGCTGGCATCCGTAAAAGAATTATCCACATCGATTCCACCCACTTGAATGGAGACATCGATTCCCGAAACATCTGCTCCGGTATTGTCCTTCACACTCACCACGATGCTCGCGTCACGGATGATATTTTCCGTCATGACAATGTTGTACACGTCCTTGTTCGCGGTAATGGGATACGATTGCACAGACAAAAAACCTTGCACGTTCACACTCACAACCAAAGGAATGCAATCCGCATTCGGCGTGACCACGAATGTTCCTCCCGTCCCGGTAATGGCATTCGGTGCACTTCCGTATGATGTGGAACAAACGAATGTCAATTCGGCTTCTTTCAAGATAGGCTGTCCCACTTCATTCACGAGTTTGAGTGTTTTCGACAAATTAGTGGTTTGAAGCTCCGAGAGTTGAATCACTTCAATCTGATTTTCTTTGGCGTTGACATTTTTGTTCACGATTTCATATTTTTCTAAATCGACTTTGTAATTGATTCGCGTGCCGGAGGGGGCCAGTACTTCAATCTCACCCAGCGCATCACTCGTCAAGTTTTGTGTTTTTCCATTGAATGTGAATGCCACGTTCACGTTCGGCAGGGGGTTGGACTGCTCGTCCACGACTTGGAACAGCACGCTCACATTCGACCCTTGGAACAATCCCCCAAACGAGGCGAACAGGAATATGAGCCCGAGGATTAGTATTCCCGAAAAAAGAGCAAAACTGGGTATTTTGGTGTCGATGGGATCAATGGCTTTGTACACGGGAATGCCATGTTTGTCCAGCCAGTCCAAGCCCGCGTACCACTTGTCTTCGCACGCAAAATAAAAGTCTTTGATGACATCACTCATACAAGTCCCAATACCGAAAAGGGCGTTTCGTCGTATTTAAAGCCATCGCCGGATGTTCCGTTAAACGTGTTTAGGGGCGGTTTTGCGGTGGGAGATTTTTATTCTAATAGCGAAAAATGGTAACGATTACTGACTAACAGTAATCCCCTTTTGGCGGCTTGCAAGGCACTATTTTTTATTCGCGATGTGATACTATCTTGGCATGACGACTGCCTCTCAAATACGAGACCCAAAAATGAGGAAACTTCTAGCGAAAATAGATGACGCGCTGACCGACCCTGGTTTCAGGTCTTTCCTCCGAAAAATAAATGCGCCCTATTCTCATTCAAAGTAATTTTTGAAATTCTTCTAATGAGTGAAAACTAGGTGTCTTCAGATGATTCTTTTGATTGACTATTTCATATGCCCGCCGGGCCAATTTTGATAGCATGGTATGATTATCCGCCGAAACCACTAAATCCAAACCATGAATGCTGGCGCAAGCCACAATTTGAAAATCACTGCGCAGCGATTGCTTCGATATCCCGCCGTGGTATTCCTGCAAATACTCATTAGCAATCCGCTCGATTGCAGGTGTTTGAGGGCAGTGGTGTTGCCGAACAATACCATCGTAAAATTCCAAAACGAGTCGCCGTAAGCTTGATTTTCCCTGCCTCTTCTCTGCAGAGATGTTCCTAAGTTCCTCCCGCACTAAATCAAATCCATAAAAAATGAATTTTCTGCTTTCATATCCCTTGACAACTGTCTCCGATTCACGTCGTTCGATCAGTAAACCATAAATGTTGGTGTCAAAAAGAACGCGGCGCGGAGGCGGGATGTTGCTCATCGCCAAATCTTTTGCCGAACCGTTTTAATAGTTGCGGAAGCCGAACCGCCGAAAACTTTTACAAAAAAAAGGTTCATCAAAACCGCTCCACCGCCGGTTTGCGGTGCACGTGGCCGGCGGCTTCCGGCCCTCCTGATGCTGAATCGTCTGTCAAACGCATTTTAAGGCGATTTGGCAGAGGGAGATTTTTATTCTAATAGCGATAGAGTAGCTATATGAAAAATCATTATTCAAAAAGTAAAAATATGGTTGAGATGCTCCAGCGCCTTCGTGAGGCAAGGAAGGACCCTTCATTTCGCGCGTTTCTCAAAGACTTTGTTGCATTCCACACACAGTCAAAGTAATCTTTCAAATACCCGGATAGAATGAATAGTTGGCGTTGTTAATCTATTTTTTGCGTTAATGATATTGTACACTTTCAAAACGAGTTCGGATTGCATTGTATGTTTATCTTCAGAAACAATAATGTCTAACTCGTGGACGCTTGCACATGCTACAATCAAAAAATCGTTCCAGAGTTTTCTTTTTGATATTCCCCCCGAATAGAAATCAGAATATTCTTGTGCAAGAAACTCGATGCGTTTGGTAGAAGCAAAAGCATGGGGTCCAGTCAGTTTGTCATAATAATCGAGAAGAAGATTGCGAAAATTCCCTCCAGCATTTTCCCATTTTGTCGGAACTGCTCGGAGTTCATTTCGAACCACACTGAATCCATAGAATATTGTTTTACGTGAATCTCGCGCATTATTCAGAATAACGGCCGTTTCCTTCCCAACCACTATTCCATAAACATTAGTATCCAACAGAACACGTAATGGAACAGACATCCGAACTTTTTTAGTCGACCTGTTTTAATAGTTGCGGAAACCAAACCGCCGAATAAGTAGAATAGTTTTATACACCCCATCCGGTGAGGGGAAACCATTGCAATAGTTGTTCCGAATTGGGAAGCACTGTGAACAAAAACCACCCTAAAATAGCGAATGCGGCGATGAGCAAAAAGTTGAGGAATGCCGCAAGTGTGAGTCCGGGCAGGTGCGTATTTCCTCCTTCGTAAAAATCATCGAGTGCTAAATCGCCGAGCGTTTTTCCATACAGCCCCGCGGCAATAGTGCACACGCCCAACAAAAGGGTGGCTAGGGGGTAATTCAAAAAATAAGCGCTCTCGATTACACCCAGTATGAAAACAAAAATGGGTGAGAGTTTTCCAAAAAATAAAATCGTGGAGAGCCCGGCGATGATGATCAGCCCCGCGACCGTGAGCAGGGTTGGAATCTCATTCGTTCCCGCGAGTGTTTGCATTCCAATAAACACGCCCGCAAGCCATGCGACGCCCATCACAATAATTGGATTCATAGGG
Source organism: uncultured archaeon (assembly GCA_964363635.1). Taxonomy (GTDB): domain Archaea; phylum Iainarchaeota; class Iainarchaeia; order Iainarchaeales; family VGJJ01; genus VGJJ01. The sequence goes on along the minus strand of CAYIIU010000017.1, from coordinate 17,510 downwards.
TAAGCGGACCAATGCTATTCACGTGTTCAGCGGCGTGGCGCTGCACTGCATATCTTGAGGAACCACTTTGGTGGAAGTGACGTCCCAAATGATGCTGAACGCATCCGCTTTCAACGAGGCGCACGCGTCTCCTTTGAAGACTTGGTCTAATGCTTGTTTGAGCGACTTGATTTTGGTGACATCCGCATTGCTCAGCGGCACGCTCTCAATATCCGCATCGGGCGTGTTGTCGACTGAATATTCTTTTCCGCTGGGGGGTCCTTTCACAACAGCTGCGTTGTTGGCGCAGACTAAATCAAGGAAATACGTTTGGTCCGTGGGAACCAGCGCCACACCCGAATAGAAGTATTCGTTTCCAATGGTGCTTCCATGGATGGATTGTGAAAACGCATCCAAGTCTCCCCGGCATGTTCCGCCCATGACCACGTTAACCGTTCCACCGCTCTTCTTGGTGCAGTCATTCCACAGAATGGGCGATCCAGTGAGAGTGAACGGGACATTATTTCCAACGCTCGGCGTTTGGAAGTAATACTGCAGCGCCGCGATGCCATTGGCGTTGGACACTTGGGCGCGCAGCGCAACAGGTGTGCTCGGAGCGAGGGTCAACTTATCATCATTCAGTTCAACCAGCGTGGGCTTTCCGGTGCGCTCGACCAATCCAGCCAATTCATTCAATGTGGAAAGTGTTGCGTACCCTTTCTTCACGTACGCATTTCCTTTAACGCCGGCCAGCGACTGGTTGGCCAAGTACGCAATATCCATTCCATACGCGTTCCTTCCGTCCGTACTCGTGTACCCGGTCGTTCCATCAAATGGCAGCTGGAAGAAAATATTGTCTTCGTACGCTAATTCATCTCCCGAAGAAGTGGTGATGGCAGCGAGCGGCGTTCCTTCTAGTGTATTAATGAACGGCAGCGCTTTGTCGAGCAGGAAGTCCGTGTCTGTGGACCCTTTCCATTCCACATACATGCTCACTGGATACTTTCCTGCTTCAACAGGCAAGGGCAAGGTATTGGTTTCAACTTTATCCGCACTCTTTCGGAAGAGGGTATTTTTCACAAACTGCGCGGAGATTTTAGCGGTTTGCAGGTTGCTCTTGTACGCGTTTGGAACTTGCGTGTTCTCCACAAAGTCTTCAAAGAAGTCCTGTGAGAATTGGTCCTTGACCAAATAGACTTCCGTCTCCAAAAAGGCGGACAATAATTCTTCCGCGCTCGCGTAGGGCGAATACCAGTTATCATTCTTCATTTTGGCGTTGGTCAACACGTACGTCCTTACTTCCTTGTCGGAGCGAATCGCCGTGTCTTTGGCGGGTGTCCACGCGTATCCAATCTTCACTGAATCAATGGTCTCTCCTAAATTTCTCAAAAATCCAGTCCATGCTGCAACAGAAGCAGGGGGAATATTGGCTGTCGCGCTACGCGCGAGTTGTAATTCGGAAAGGAGAAGCACGTACTTCTTGACTGTTTTCCCGCCCGCGTTGACTTCGATGATCTGGGCTCCGTTCGCCATCAGTTCCGTCGCGAAATCAGTTCCTTTTTCGGCCACTTTCGTCTCGTCGAAGACGATGGTCGTGCTCGCATACTCGGCAGGATATCTGTTTTTCATCTCCGCAAGTTTAGCGGTGAGTGCGTTGGAGTATCCCGCAGCATTGTCTTCGTCCACATTCTTCATTTCTTTCAATAAGGCGAGGGCGCTGGCTTTAGTCAAGCTGGGCTGCGCGTCCAGAATATTCCCGCCCTTGTCAAGGAGGAACTCAATTTTTGTTTTGCCGGTCGTCGAGTCGTCGATGATGGTTTTCTTTTCCAATAGTTCGGAGAACATATTCTGCGTATTGTAGCTTTTGCTCGCGTCGCTGAATATGTCTTGCACGCGGTTATTCTTAATCATCTGATTGAACGTTTCCGCTTTCTTCGTCATCCAAATGGTGAATTGCGTAGCGTCGCAGAAGTATTTGGTGCAGTCCGGGCTCTTTTCCCATGTCCACTCCCACGAAAGCAGCAGGTCAAATCCATATTGGGTGCGCACGTTCAGTCCCTTCTCATACCCTTCAATAGTGCACGCTAAGGGCTGGAAGCTTCCAATATTCGTAAGCTTGCCCGGCTTTGCCACCGTCATCTTGACGTGCACCCGCACGGGTTTTGTAGCGATGTTGAATGCCGTTCGCGTCACGCTCAATTCCAAGTCGCCTTCAATGATAGCGTCTGTTTGGAGAGTTGTTGGTCGCGTGACCGTGACTTCGATGTTTCGGTTCCCTGAAATCTTGAATGATGCCGTGACATTGGGGTTTTGCGCACTCGTAAGTTGAGTTGTTTTGAGGTCGCTCAATCTATCTTTTCCTCCGCAGTGCGCATCATCCACGATGAGCACTTGGTTGGGCGTGATGGTGGTTAAAATGGTAGACGTGGCTCCTTTGAAATCATCGTCATTCAGCACGATGGGCGTCTTGCTCCCCGTCTGCGGGTTCACCGCTTCATACTGCAGCGCGTTGTCGTTGATACACTCTTGGAAGTTGGTCAAGTTGGGGTTTCCATCTCCAATGTCGAGCACACCCGCGATGCGCCACAAGTTTTCAAAAATAACCGGGAAAGGTTTTTGCTGAGCGCCTCCGTACGCGTCCAAATATTTCACAGAAATGGTTCCATATGATTCCGCGCGGTAGAATTGTCCTTCGAGGAAGAATTTCAGATCCAAAATCTGTTTCCCTACGCCTCCGCCTTCCGTGAACGGACTCAACACGCGTTTGTATGTTTCAAAATCGGGGAATATTTGGAATTCCAGCTCTTGAACCGTGTCTCGTCCACTTCCCCTTGTTTGAACGCCGATGAGTTGAATGTCATGCGCCATCGTGTTGGGTTTTGATTTCACGGAACCTTTTTCGGTTAACGTGACTTCATCATTCACCGTAAAGTAGGATGCGATCGTAATCGTGTCCGCGCTTGGAACCAGTCGCACACCCGAATTGTAGCACTTGTTGGTTACTTTTCCCTTCACTGGTTTTTGCAGCAATTCGTTAAAACGATATTTGGTATTATTGAGCGTGATACAGTCCGAGTTTACTTCCGTGGGGGACTTGATGAGCACATCAATGGTAGTAATTTCAAGCGAGGCTTCCTTGCTTCCCGCCGCGCGCGCGTTGACAAACACGGGGTACTTTCCTATACGATAACCCGAACCCACGCGCACGCGGTCCGTCTGATTGGGCTTGAGAATAATACTGCTTTTGCTCACCTGCACATTCGGGTCGGCATCCAATTGTATTTCAATATCCGACTGGCAGCTGTTTTCAATTCGGATTTCACTGCTTCCGCAGCCGAATTGGGCTCCCGCCCCTTGATTGTAATTGTAGCGGTCCGTGTACGGATTGGCATACGGTCCTTGCATGTTTTGGTACCCATTTTGAGGACTAAAGGGAATTCCTCCCTGCTGGAACCCGCCGTATCCGTCATATCCCGCGGCGCCAAACTGCGGGGAGAAGGGGCCGTTTCCAAAGTTGTGCGAACCATAGAGGCCGGATTGATTGGATGGCAAGAGGCTGCTTCCGCTGGGGTTAGTAGTATTATTGAGCGTGCTGAAACTCGGGTTGAAATACGGCACTCCCGTGGGGCGGTAGACTTGGTTGTAATAGCCGTTCAACGCGCCCATTCCCGTGTTAATGGCGCACGAGTCAATTTCCAACACGCTCGGGGTTTTGACTTGAACGCATTTGGCGAGCGAGTTCACCACCAAATTGACTTTCACCGTTTCTTCCACCGTGTCGGGGACTCCGTTGTCCGTCAAATTAGTGGCTTGGAAAATCAATTGAGGCGTTGCGAGACCGGATACAATTTGGTCGGGAGAAAAGCTGGCCGTCACCACGATTTCTCCTCCAGCAGGAATACTATTCAGAATGGTTTTGAATGCGCTTCCCAGTTCCGTGCTCTTGTCACTCGTAACGAGGGTGAATGTTCCCAGCGAATCACCGGAGAGTTGTTTTATTTTCGCCGATAGATTGGTAAGTTTGATGGGGACCGACTTTACGGTACAGGTATTTTTGATTTCAAAGGCTTGCTGTTTGGTTTCTTTTGGATCCGCGTACACGTCCCACTGCACGGGGTCCACGAGCAAGCAGTCTTCCACGTCAACTTCCCCTCCAAAGCCTATTTTGAGTGTCAATGGTAAAGCGTTCGTGAATGTTTTTCCGCTCGCATCCGAGGAAAGTTTCACGAGCACGCTTCCTTTCAATGTCTTCGCGGCGAGCAAATTCTGTCCTTTTTCCGTCAAAGAGAATGCAATCGTGACATTTCTATCTTGATTCACTCCCAGCGTTTCTCCAACTATTTCTTCGTTCAGCAAATCGAATTTTACCAGTCCGTCAAAGTCTCCCGAGAGGGAAATATCCTTCACCACTAAAGGAATGCTCGCGAGGTTGAGCATGTGAATGTCCCTTGTTTTACGTGTGGTGCCATTGACAATCAAACTCTCATTGAGCGAGGAAGGGATGAATGACACGATGTCCGCACCCACCTTTACACGCACAACAAGAGGTTTGTACCCTTGTTTGGAGGCCGTTATTTCCACATCATCGTTGACGTTGGGTTCGTTCAGTTCGAACGGGAACACGCCTTCCGAGTCGGTGAAACCGCTTGTCAAAAGCGCGCCATTCAACGCGATGTTCACGCTCGCATTCTCGAGTGGAATATCGTCTCCGCCAACTGTTTGAGTAACATGAATGAGCATCTGATTCGCGAGCAGGGGCAAAATGGCCTTTGGAACCACTTCCACATTCAGCACGCCGGCCGCGGTGACGCGCACTAAAAGCTCGCGCGCGTACACTTCCTTCTTGTTGCTCACCAGCGAAAATTTCACGCGCGACGTTCCTTCTTTGGCCGCGTCCATGTTGACGAATCCAAATACCACATTATTTTTCTGAATCGTTCCGATAGGAATCTCCACTTTGTTCCCGCTTACCACACCCGTTTTCTTCGCCCCCACCGCATTCGTCACATCATAGTTGGTTAGCGTCGCGCTTCCCGTGGTGCTCTGCAAAATAAGCGAGGTGTCGGCGAACACGCTGTCGGAGATGCTTGTAAACGTGAACAGGATTTTTTGCTTGCTCGAAATATCCGTTTCGAAATCGTCCAACAAACTCGATTGCAATCCGCTCGCGGAGTCTTCCCCCACAAGCCCCAAGCAAAAGTCCGTGGTGCAGACGTGAGTACTTGCTCCCGTGGAGTAGAGTTTCACATTCGCGTTCGCATACAGTCCTTGTTTCTGCGACACGCTCTCGCTTCCGCCCAGCACGGCGTCAACCGGGAATCGAACGTATGAACCCGTGCGTGCCCATGCGCGATAATACAATGGCAGGTCCGCTCCCTGAATGGTGGAATCTTTCACTGTGATATCGGCTTCGATGATAGTCAACCCTTCATGCGCGGGCGTGAACACCATGTTCGCCCATTTGGCGTCCGCACTCGTAACATGCTGCGAGTCAATTCCCAGTCCGTTGGGAGGCGTGTACGTGGTTCCTTTCTGCAATTTGGCATACGCCCCTCTCACGTCGCGGATGAACCATCCGTCGTTTTCAATGGGATTCGTCTGTCCCTCGTTTGAGTTGCCGGTGCGGATGTGCACACCCGTTTCCGTGTAATTGGTGTTGCGCGGCACCATCAACGCGAAACGCACCGTGTAGGTTTGTCCGGGCGCTAATCCCGAGTCTTCGAGGATGGGTTTTCCATTCACGCTCGTTGAGAGTGTCTTGATTTCAAGCTTTGAAATGTCTTTGACCAATTCCGCCGTGACGTTGAGCGTGATGCTTTTCTTCACTTGCGTGGGGATTGTAATGTATGGCAAGTGATTGGGCTCGTCAATAATGAAATACACATACCTGTCCGCGCGCAGCGTGAGTTCCGCGCTCCCGTCTACACTCGTGGCAACGTCATTTCCCACGTCATCGTGCGTAATTCCATCCACGGCTTGAATAGTGGCTCCCGCGAGTGGGGCGCCGCCGGATTCTTTGACAATAAATGCAATGGTCCCATTTCCGATGACTAATTTAATCGTGCTCTCCACATTCTCGCGCGCTTTCACGCTGAACAAATCCGATTTGATTTGGTCGGAGAAACCCGGCTTGTACGCGGTGGCAAAATACGTTCCTTCCTCTAACGAGGTAAACTGCACGGTGCCGCTGGCTCCTGTAATTTTGTTCGTTCCAATGCTCGCTCCCGAGGGGGATTTTTTGAGTGCAACGTAGGCGTTCTCCACCGGCTGATTCAATTCGTCCACGACTTTTACGGTGACGATTTGGCTGTTTTGCAATGTTGCTTTCGTGAGGGGAATCTGTGTGTATCCTGCGGTGGACACACTCACTGCAATGCCGCTGCGCACCAAATAAGAGGGGTGGTCCACGGCAATCGTGAGGCTGTTGGAGGAAGAAACGGAGAACGTGACTTGCCCCCCTTCATTCGTGTTCTTAGTAGAAATGACTTGGTTTCCGCGCGAAAGGGTTACACGTGCGCCATTCACCGGAGACAAATTTCCTTCGTCAACCAGTTGTACACGGACTTCTCCCACGCTCGCTAATTGAACCGTGAATGTTTTTTCAGTGGGTGAAACTTCGCCAATTTCGAGTGAACCTGAATCTAATTCTCCATACGTTCCATCGCTCGCCACAAATATTGTGTACGTGTCCGCGGCGAGTCCGGTGAATTCCACGAAACCACTCGCGTCGGAAAATTTGGTTGCAAGAACGTCTCCGAATTTGCTTTTGAGCATAGCGGTGAGTCCCGCGATTCCATTTCCGCTCTCGTTGAGAAGCGTCGCGCGCAATACTCCATCTCCCGCGAGTTGGGCGTTCACATACACGCGCGGGTTGGCGTCATCGACATCAATAATACTATTCTGCAATGAGATGGTGGAGTCGAGTGATGACACGCTTAACGAGCCGCACGCCGGGGGAACGTCAATGGTTATTTGTCCTCCTGCCACGGTGCTTGTCTTGGAGAAAGATGAATCATCCGAACACGCAAATGAGAGTTGTATCGCATCCAAAAATGTTTCGGTCGAATTGACTTTGTACAATTGCAGCGAAATGGATTTCGTGACTGCGACTGCAATGGTAATGAGTTTTTTTTCATTGTCACCTTGGTCCAATACGATGCTCTTATCATCAATCGCATAATCCTCATGGTCCGCTGAAACAGTCACACTCGTTCCAATGGGAAGATTGGTAAATGTTGCACGTCCTTTATCATCCGTTAATCGTTTGCTCAGCGCATCGCCGCTCAATCCCGCACCGGAGAGTTGCACGGCAATTCCTTGCAAGGGTGTTTGCGTCTCATCTTGCACCAACACGTTTAACGTAGCGCTTCCACCCAGCAGTCCGGGAAATATGAACACCCACAGTCCACCCACGACTAATAATAGTGCCAGCACCGCGATGGGAAAACTGGGGATATTCTGCGCTTCAATCGCATCTACAACCGAATACACGGGTATGCCATGCTTGTCCAGCCAGTCTAGGCCGGCATAATATTTGTCCTCCAGCCCGTGGTAAAATCCTTGAACAACCATACCCCAATCACAACCTAACGTTAACTAGAAGCGCGTTTAGCCCCTTTATATATGTTGGGGAAACGGCCCCGTAAAAGGGCCTCCAAACCAAATTGGAGAAAAAATTATGGGGATGGAGCGCAGGTGCAGGCTCTAGGTGTACCGGCTGGAATACACTGCATGCTCTGCGACGCACACACGGTTTCGGGGTTGATTCCAGGATCACACACTTCTCCCGAACCTGCATCAATTATTCCGTTTCCGCACAATTGTTGCACGCACGCGCCCGTGTTAATCTTGCATTCATTCGCCGTCCCAGCCGCGTTGCAGGAAAGATTTCCGCTCACGAATTGGGTGGAGAAGACCGAGCACTGTCCCACGCCATCCGCATACACCCCAAAGTCTGTTCCATCGCATTCTTCTCCCGCGCCCAAATTCAACACGTCATTTCCGCAGGATGGTTGCGGATGGTATGCACTCGGCGCCGCACACGATGTCTGCGGGCACGATGCCGCATCCGGCGAAAGATCTGGCCCGAAAATAAATGTTCCCAATCCCGGATTGGTTTCTAAACAATAACTCACGCACGTGCTTTTGGAAACTTGTTGAACAAATGAATCGACGATGCGCACTTCATAATGCAGCGGCGCGCGCGAATCTACCACCGTATAATCTAAATTATCTTCTTGAAAGCGCAGCGTGACATTGGTGTTCACGAGTTTGGAACATTTTGCTTCGCTCGGTGAAACATTGGCCAATCCTTCAAAAAAAATATCTTTCGTTGCAAAACTGCTGATGCTGGGTTGAATCGTCAGTTGATTCGTGAGCAGTTGAAAATCCGGAGACTGTTGAATTCCGGAAAGAGAAATAGTCACGTGGCTGTTGATGATTCCCTGCACGAGTTGGGAAAGCGCGGCCGCGCGCGAAGGGGCTTCAGCCGGATTGTATGATGTAATGAATTGTCCCACGCCCAGACACAATCCCAATGATGCGGCCACACTGTCGCAATTCAGGGGAACATTCTTGGGATACTTTGATTCGATGAGTGAAAGCCCGGCTTGCTCGGCGGGACACAAGTTTCCTCCTGTAATAGGCGAAACAGGGTCTGCCGGCCCCACGCTCAACGCAGCGGTGGTAAACGGTGCCGTGCGATATCCGCAAATGCTCGCGCCGCTCGCATCCACCCCGTCACACATTCCCACGCCCAACTCTCCTAAGTGATCGTGAAATTGCTGCGACAAAAGTCCTCCGCCGTTCACGAGTTGTCCCTGCGCAATTTCGTGGGCGTATTTGAGTGCTTTGAACAATCGTAATGGAACGTAAATCCTAAATTTTCCACGCGGAATAACCGGTTCCACCAGTTCGCGTCCCGTACTCTCATCATACACATGTATCGCCGGCAATTTTTCGTATTCCGCATCGCTCAACAATGAAAAATCCAAGTTCACATAAAAGGTTCCCACACAATCTTTGGGAAGCGTGTTCGACTCGCAACTGACTACTTGTAAAAAGTTTTGCGCTCCGGCGTTGGTTTGTCCTAACACGCTTTGAATGGCTTGTTTGATTTCAGGTTCCTGCCCTCCCTTCGTTGAAATCGTGTATCCCGCAATTTTTCGTGGAGAGGATTGGACAATCACATACAAGTTGGACGCGATTCTCCCCGCGAGAATGCTTCCGTTTCCGCTTCCGAAAAAGAAGTTGGAAAAATCGTCTTGTACGGCCTGCCATGAAAGCGTTTGCGATGAATATGGATAGGCGTTTCCCTGGTTCTGCGAATACTCTTCAATAGCGTTTCGTATTCCATAATTGACGACCTGCAGCGCGTCCGCGCGCGTCAAATCCGCGAGGCTTTGCATGCGCGATTGTGCTTCCACTTCCAACACGACTTCATTACTGGTACGTTCGGCGGTGATCATCGTGTTCACCAAAAGTCCCGCGAGGAGGATGAGGATGAATGATAGGAGCGCGGTGAATAAGGTAAATCCTTTGGAGGAAGATAAAAAAATACGCGAGGACATGGCACTTTGCACCATGTTGCGGTTTTTATGCATGTGGTGTTTTGACACCACTATTTTGCCGAGCAGCCATCCAGCCACGAGGCAGAGTTGACTTGCGTCGTAGGGGAAACAATATCCACCGAGATGCCCAAACTTTTTCCCGTTCCCGTGTTGGGCGTCACGGTGAACTTGTACGTCTGTCCTTTTTCGAAAATCATTTGGCTGGTCTGCGAATCAATGATGTTATTGCTTCCTGCTTCCAACGTAATTTTGTTTTCGACTTCTTCCGTTATCTCATCGCGGTAGAATGAATACCCCGCCACATTCCCTGCGCCACCACAGATGAGTCCGCGCGCCAACCCCTTTATTTTAGTCTTTTTTTCTTTTAGTGCTTGAACGGATTTACTGCCAATTCCGGGCGTTATTTTTTTGGCAATTGTTTCACCTGTTTTAACAGAATCCGCAGCTACTTTGGCTGCATCCTCAAATTGTTTCAATGGAATCTTCTTCAGGGCTGCAGTGTTCACAGAACTTTTGATTTTTGGCAGGGTCGTGGTTTCAAAACTTTCCAAATTAGTCACCGTCGTTTCCAAGTCTTTAATCACTGGATTCAATTCACTTTTTCCCAATGCTTTGTATTTGTTCACCAATTCTTGAGCACCATTCTTGCCTTTCTGCACTTCTGTTGCAAGCGCGTCCACTTCCGTCTGCGTAAACGGATTCATTTTAGAGGGGTCTGGCGCCGTTAAACCATTTGCGGTAAAGAAACTCTCTGGCTGCGGAAGAATTCCCCGATTACCGGGCAACGGAAAATATCCAGTCTTGGTCTTCTTGAGCAGTTGATACCTAAATTCATAACTGCCATTCTTGAATTTGATGTTCTTGATCTCTGCTAAAATATCTGTTTGTCCCGGCCATCCATCCGCGGTGAGCGCTTTTTCTAATTTAGTGATTTGAGCCGGGGTGAACGTAGCATCTACAATTCCTTGCACACGTTCATTGTAGGTTACCAATGCCTTCTTCGCTGCATCGATTTCAGCGAGTTGCGCGGGGGCGAATGACACATCAACCCCCGTTGGGAGCGCGGTCACTTGGTCCAATGCCGCTTTCTTGTAGTTTTTCCCGCCCACCAACGCGGCAGTAGTGGTTCCCGCGATGAGCGCGGAAGCCGCTTCTTTATTTTCTCCTCCATCGGGAACGAGTCCGATGACGGTGTCGCGGTACGTGCCATACACGCCTTCTCCTACCACATCGCGCACGCCCTCAAGGGCAGTGCCATCGGCTTTCGTTTGGTAATTCTCATAGAACCCCACTCCCGTTCCCACGCCGCAGCTCAGTGCGCACTCCAAGCTTCCCGTGACCCACGTCACGCCACCCGTAAGGAAACCCGCACCCGCTTCGCATATTCCGCATGCCACCGCGCATGCAGCACCAAATTCTAATAGTGCTTTGTTTTTCTTCTCGCTAAATTTTTCCTGATACACGGGGTTGTCGTTGGCGAGGATCCCCTGGCCCTGATAGGAAACATACGCATTGCCCAGTTTGTCGCTTTGCGTCGCTTCTGCAATGGTTTGCAAAATGGTCTTGCGCGCCGCGTCTTCGTCCCAGTCGAGGGTAGCGTACCACGTTCCATTTCCTTTGGAATATGCCTTCGCAAGTGCGTCATCCGCATCGAGTGTGCACGTTCGCAATTCCAGTTTCAACGGTCCTGCGCGCGTGTCGTCCAACGTACGCGTGGCAAACGTTTGAAGTGTTTGCTTATTCGCCTGCTGCTGCGTCCGCGGGTCGGCGGTGCCGCACAGCAATACTTCTTTTCCATAAATCTGCGATTTTGCATCAAATCCTAATGGGTATGCAGCGTCGTATGAAATTTTAGCCCCGGGTTTGGCATACGTATTCGTCGCGGACTTGGGCGCACCCACTTCATACAAGTCTAATTGGGAGAGTCCGGGAATGGCTTCGCTTCCATTTGGGGTGAGTGAATACGACACATCACTCAAAATGTCCGACCTTGTTGAGAGTGTGCAGCACGTGAGCGTGGACCTAATTACGAGTCCGCCTTCAGACGCGTTTGAGAGAGGGCATCCTTCGTATCGGAACTGTCCCACATTCGGCGCGGAGATAATTCTCCATGTTTGCTCATCGCGTGTAATACATCCATTCACATTTTTTCCGAGGGATGTGATTATTTTTCCCGCTTCAATCATCGCTTCTTTTTGTACACTACCCTGAGTCTGTTTCACAACAGTGATGATATTCTTCGACCCATCTCCTTTCGTCAAAGGGTCAAGCGTCAATTCCACAATGCTCTGCGCCAAATTGCCAATCTTCAAATGCATGCGGTTGCTTCCCGAGTTCTGCACGGCGCGCGAGCTATTTCCAAACACTGTTTCGGCCAACCATTCCGCGGCTTCTTTCAACCCGGCATTTTCATACTCAACCACGCCCAATCGTGTCTGTTGAGCATTCTCGATACTCAGCGACCGGTCGCGGGGCAAGAAATTGGCGGCGTTGTAAATCTTATCCTGGCATTCGGCCGTTTGTTCACGTTCTTTTACGAGTTTGATTCCGATGCTCATTTTATCGGTCTGCAATTGATTCGTGACGACTTCAACCCCGCCTAAAATGGAGAGTGTGTACACCCCGCACCCTTCGATTTGAGGAATGAGGACCTTGTTCCCATACCCTGTGCCCAGCATGGATGCAAATATGGAGTCCCCAGCGTCTCCTTTGAAAGCAGGGTCGACATCGACCAGCATGCTTCCCAGTCGCGGGTACGGTCCGGATTTCATCACATAGGAAAGTGCGTTGGGCGTGAGGGAGTCATTCTGCAAATACACCGTGACCTGCGGACTATTCACTCCCAGCTGCGAGAATGTGCAGTATTTTTTGGTAATGTCACAGTCGTTGAATTGCGTCGCGTCATTTTTCTTGGCCTGCATCTGCTGCACGACTTTGGCAATTTGCTTCTCGATGATGTCCGCGAGCATGTGCCCCGCTTGCTCTGCGTCGCAGTACGCCTGTGAACACTCGTCTTTCTTGGCTAAAATGGGGAAGCGCACCGTCATATTTCCTCCCTCGCACACGTTCACGGAAACGGGATTCGAGGCTTGAGAGAATTCCAATTCCTGCGCGCCGATGGCTACTTGTACGGGGAGGGGATTGGACACAATGGCTTTCTGCGAAAGGACCATAATCCCCTTGAGTTGAATCGTAAACTGGCTCTTGAATGCCTGACTCTTCGTCAAAACCAGATTGAATTCTTTTTCTTCATCCTTCTCGATGGTGTCGCTTCCATCTACCGCAGAAATGTCAAATGTATTCGTCCCCATCTTGGCGTTTTCAATTTGCGTGACGCGCACAGGCTCCAAACATTTGTTCTGCACCGTGATACGTTTGGAAATGCTCCCTTGCGTTTCACTCGAGATGAAACTCACAGGTGTGTCAAAGGCGCTAACTTCCAAACACGAACTGCTTCCCGTGCGCGCGTACACATCAATTTCTTTAAGGGTTGTGCGTCGTCCCTCAATCGTTCCTGTGATGACAATTTTCTGCGAAAACAATCCCGATTCATCATTCACGCTTTCCCCGCTCACGATGAGAGGGGGATATTTCGTCTGTCCGGGAAGGAGAATGCTTTGGTTGGTTCCGCCGCTTCCTGCGTTGGAGGATTGGTCCTGCAGCTTGAAGGTGACTTTCTGCTCTCCCGGCGTCGTTCCGGGCGTCTGTCCGAAGCTCGCGCGCAAATCATAGATGGGGGATGCGCCGATGTTGGTGATGGGCACCACTGCTTGATCCACCGCTTTCTGGTTTCCCGTCCGGATGAGTGATAATTCAATCGTTTGAGGCGTTTGAATGGCACGTGAACGATCGGAGAAAGTCACTTCGAATGGCAGACTCGCCGTCAGTTGTGCGGAGGAAAATGTCGCAAAAAACTGTGTGGGTTGTCCGCTCTGGTACGAGAACCCGGCGCGGAACATGCTGTTGGACACTTCAAAGTCTATTTGTTTTTCCTGACCATTGGCCAATTGTAGAGAAGAATCGATGGCGGCAATTTTCAGTCCATCCACGACTAGCTGTCCATCCTGTTGCGTGATTCCGGGAACCAAATTGAGTGTTTCTCCGCAATTGTTTTTGGCTTTCACATTCACGCGCTTCGTCTCCGCGGTTTGATAGTCTCCTCTTGCGTCAAAACCATACGGGTTAATCCCCTGCGCATTGTACGTATTGTAATTGGGCTGCTGTGCGGTGCCGTAATAGTTCACATTCGGGTTGAGCGTGGTTCCATTGTACATGTTTCCATACGGTTGTGATTCAGACGAGAGGGTGACGCTTAGTTTTTGTTTGGAGAATTGCAGACAGCTCGCGTCGAGTTTGGGATTGTAAATAATGGAGAGGGCCGTGCTTCCTTTCACGGGAAATGCCAACGCCGCGGTTCCGCTCACATTCAATTGAGCCGTTCCCGTCTGCGTTTCCGTACTTTTAACGTCGCCCGAATAAGTGGCCGTAATAGGAAGGGTTGCTTTTCCGCTGGGAGGAATGGCTGCGATGCTCCCCACTTCTACGGTAAAGACTTTAGGGAATGTTCCGAATGTGACAATTTCTCCCGTTACGAGGGAAATGGGAAATTTCGTGGTATTCGTTACCGTAACATTTTGCGTCGCAGTGGTTTGTCCGAAGGGGATGGAAATAATGGTCTTCTCGTTCAGTTTCAGGGGCGTTTTGATTCCCACCGTGAAACCGTCTTCCGCGTCCGCGTATCCGGGCACGCTCACGCGCAGCGTGTACAGTCCCGCATCCAAGGCTTTGTCCAACACATACACGCCCAACTCGCCCTTGTTAGCCGTATTCGTTCCCTTCATGCTCCCGGCGAATTTTCCTGCCGCATCCGTAATCGTAAGCAATGCATTCGTGAGGGGTGTTCCCGCATCATCCAGCACGCGCACGGAAATTTTTTCTCCGCTCTCCACAAAATCAGGCACGTCAATGCTCAAGTGTTTAGGCTGCACAATTTCAACGGGCAATGTTTGCGTAAACGATTCACTTCCGGAAATAATCTGCACGTTAAAAGTGGTTTGTCCTTCGGTTTCGGCGAGGAATTGGATGCGCGCACCCGCTCCGTTTATGGTGCCAGTGCCCGGTAGTAAAAATGAAATGCTCGTGTCCTTGTTTCCCGTGTCCGCGAGTTTCCCAAATGTTCCCACTTCAGATTTGGTAAATACCAACAACGGGTTTTCATTCGACGTCGTGGCTTTCACCGTGGCCGCTCCAGACGAGGATGTGTTCGCACCCGTTCCCGTTCCGCCAATGCTTCCCAATGGCACAAGCCCTTCTCCGGAAGTCGTGTTGGATGTGGAGAGTGTTTTAGCCGTTTGCACACTCAACTGAAGCGCGTACACATTTCCCGCGAGGGCTTGAAAGTTTCCCACGTTAAACGTCCGGTTGTCCGCATCCACAAATTTCAATACAGCACAAATTTTTCCTTGGCAGAAGGGCAGGTTTTCGTACACGGAAACACTCGTTGAAAGACTCTGCGCGTACAATCCTGATTTAGCTGCGTTGAACGAGGATGCCCCCAATTCCGAATCATTGGGCGTACGAATCGTTTCATTTGTTTTCTGCACAAACGCACGATAAAATAATTCAATGTTTCCTTCCGGCGCCCCTTCGCGTGCACGAACACGAACATCAAATGTTTGGGTTCCCGCGGGATTTTTTACAATCGCTTCCATCCACTTGTTGAACAACCCCGCTTTGCCTAATGTGGCACGGTCTTTGGTTTCTTTTCCCGGCTTGGGAAGGGGATTCCATGAACGACCATACGTAGTGGAGTCCACATCCCCATTCAATCCAATGATTCCTGCAAATTGTGAATCGACAGAAGACACCGCATCGCTTCCCACGCGCACAAACAGCCCGCCTTTTCCTCCGCTCGCGTTTGTTCCCGTGGGCCATTTCACACTAAAACGGGCGAATGCATCCTGCGTCGCGGAAACTCCAACAACCGGATTCCCGCTCACGTCAAATAATCCCTCATACACCACTTGCGGGGCGTTTCCTTCAGCACTTTCACCATCAACTACAATCGTCATTTCTTTTTCACTTCCAACAAGGAATGTTTTGACAAACTTTTTTCCGCTGGAATCCGTGGCAGTAAGTGTAATGGTTTCTCCCGCCGGAACATTAAATGAAATCACTCCATCCGTCGTGGCGCCGGAGAATAATTCGCTCCCGCTCGCAGTTGTTACACGTATGTTTCCTACAAATGGTTTTCCATCGCTTGTTTTCAGAGTGAACGTGACCACGTCCGAATCTTCTTCGAGCGTGAGCACGACCTTATTCAATCCGGTGGCAATCGTCAATTCTTTTTCCGCCGAAACAGTTTCACCCTTCTGCGCGCGCACGAGAACACTCATACCGACGGGCAAGCGCGCCGTGAAACTTCCCACCGCATCTGCGTTGCGAGTGGCGATGAGGGGCAGATAATCATTTCCTGCTTTTTCAAAAACACTCACCACGCTTTGCGTCGCGGCCTTCCCGTCTTTTTCGCTCACGAAAACGGTCAACGTGCCGGCGTTTCCGCTTACAAAAGGGGCCAGAGGGAGCAATAATGTTTTTCCGCTTTCGCTCGCGGAGAGTTGCGACCAATCTACATTCTTTCGCGCCGGAAAAAAATTCGCCGAGTATGCGAGCAGTGTGTATGTGCTCGTTTCATTCAGTCCAAGAAATTCCGCTTCTCCGGAAAAATTGCTTGTTTGCGAATCCAATTTGTCGAGTGTGCTGTCTAAAAGCGTGAGTTCCACTCCCGACAAGGGTTGTTTAGACGATTCGCTCTGTGTGACGACGTGCAAGGACGTGCCACCGAATGCGAGCGGTGCGAGAATGGTTTCATCTTCGTTGCGCAGTGTTTTTCCTCCGGGAAATTCCACGTTTGACGTGTACGTGGTGTAGCCTTCTTTGCTCACGCTCACTCTCACAACAAGTCCTTTCGTCAAATTTTCCGAGTGCGCCCCCGACGATACATCAATGTCGGAAATAATTTCTCCGCTTTGAGCATTTTCAATTTTGATGTGTGTGTTTTCGAGCGGGAGCTGCGTTGTTTTGTCAATCGTTTTAATGAGAAGCACACTGTTCCCTTGCGTCGCGCCCGCCTTCGGCGTGAGTTCTTTTATTTTTACATCGCCGTTAGAAAAAGTAATGACATCGTGCAAATCTTCATAGTTGTCTGCCTTTACAACAAGTGAGATTTCCGCGTTCAGGGGAACGTTCAACAATACAATTCCATCTTCTCCCGGACTCGTTGTGAGTGGAACGTTTGTCTCGGGCCAATCCGCGGAAACGAGTGCATCTGAAATAACAGTTCCCGTTTCTCCATCCACGAGTTTGAGTCGCCCCACTACTGCATCGTTGCTTCCCGCCAAAGAGAGTCTGAATTTGTTTTCCCCCACGAGCAGCGTTCCATTGTTGGATGAAAATCCTTGTTTGTTCGCCGCGATGGTAAGTGTTTCGTTGGGGGAAATCCCCTTGAGTGTAATGGTTTGTCCATCCGACGCGGACAACTCATCCAACACCCTTCCTTTGGAATCAGTGATTTTGATGGATACATCTTCCAACGAGCGTCCTTTGTCATCCTTCAACGAAATGGAGAACACCACATCCTGCGGCGCGTTGCTCGTGGAAACGTAAAATATTCCTCCCACCAGCACGGCTAGAATGGCAAGCGTGAATGGCAGTGCGGGAATTCCTTTGGTTTCTAAAAAATCGTTGAACGTCCAGGGGAGTCCTATTCCTTTTTCTTCAAAAAAATCCAAGACACCGTAATAGGCATCTTCCACCCGCATGTAGGCGTTCCCCAACGTTTCGCTGATACCCATAACCACTCGTATACGAACGAATTCTCGCGAATATATAAATGAGGCATCCTGCGCGACTCTGGGACAAAATTGTCCCTTTCTTTATCCGTTTTTTGGTTGAAGGAATAGG
>CAYIIU010000016.1:0-28139 GCA_964363635.1 uncultured archaeon | reverse complement strand
ATATCCCCGTACGGTTCGCCTCGTGGAGAGTGCGCGTGACACGGAACGCAATGGTTTTCCGGCTGCGCGGTGAACGTCATCAACTACTTGGTCGTGCAACCCAATGAGCTGCATGCGCGTGACTTCGGCGAGTTTGATTTTCTTGCGCTTCATGGCAACAAGCATGAGTCTGCGTACCAACGTTTTTTGAGGGTGGGTGACGATTAACTCGTCCAAATATGCTACAGGATCATAGGGGCGTTTGTTGGAAGTCATGCACTCTCCAACCGCTCGGAACATAAAAATGTTTCAATCGCATTTACCATTCTCCAAATAACTCGCACATTTTAGGACGATTCTTTTTTTTGAAAAACCGCGACTATTTTCTGTTCCTAAATTCATCTCGTAATTCCATGAGAATTTTGCAAAATACTCTCCGTGGCAATGATTTTGAGTCGCGTGCCTCGACCCAATGAATAAGAATTGCGTTCCCGGTGTTCATGAGCGCGTGCATTTGTTCGGAGTTTTGGCTGAAACGTTCGCGCTCGGCACGTTTTGCTAATTCAACTAGTTCCTTGCTCCCGTATGAAAGTATCCGTCCACCGTAGAACATTATTTTGGTTCGAATTTGTGATCCCGCACGTTTAGCCTCTCCCGCGCGCATTTGTGCGACGCGATGACGCATCGGTTCGGAAGGTTCAAATTTGAGGGATTGCCAAAACGCTTCGAAAGAGGGATAGTTTACTCCATCTAATCGAAAGGGTGCCGGGGTAAAGTTAGACAGACTTCTGCCACTGCCGCGCGCGGTGCTGCCCACTTGTACGATTTGTTTCAGGGAGAGTTTTTCCATCCAATCAGCAGTACGGCGGACCGCGCGAGAGTGCCACGGTGCTTTTCGAGGGGATTTTTGCTTCAACTTGGCCATGAGTTGAATACATATCATCCGCTAAAAAGGATTCTTCTACATGAAAGAAAAGAGTTTTTGAAAAACTAAAACTATTTTTTCTTGCGTTTGCGGGCTGTTTGAGTCGTTTCTTTTTCTGCCCATTTCAAATATTCTGTGTTGGCGTCCGCCGCCAAGGTTAACACGCACGGCACCTCATACGGGTGGATTTTCTCCAATTCTTTTCTCGCCTTAACTTCCATTGATTTAGGGGTTTTTGCTAATAAGATGGTCTCGCGGGCACGATCTATCTTTCCTTTCCACCAAAATAAAGAATTTCCTTGGAGAAACATGGCGCATGCAATGAGGTGCTTTTTCAGCAAGTGCGTGGCGGCTTTCTCGGCGGACTTTTGATTTGAGAACGTGGAATAAATCAAAACAAAATTGCTCATGTTTATAGAAAAATAGTTGAGAATAAAAAGACAGATTAGATTGAGAATCCGTGCAGTAGGATATTTTTATTCAGGGTGTCTTTTCTTGTAATCGCGCCACTTTCTTTCTTCTATTTTTCGTTCTTCTTCATCTACTTCTCGCAATAACTGCTCTGTGGGTTTGGAAAGTTTGAATGCACCGAATGATTCTTTTACTGGATTGCGTTTCTTTTTCATTTCACAAACTCCACATTTTCCATATGCTCAAACTGTTTATCTCCCGTTAAGAATTTGACTCCTAATCGCTGGGCTTGAATGTATCCGACACAGTCTGGGATGGAGAGATTCTGTTTGGTATGTTTGCGGTGCATGATGCATGCATCCATGATGAGTCGTAGATTGACGGATGAGGAATGTTGTTCATATCGCTGCGCCAGCGAGAATGACGTTTTTTCATCCGTTTCTTTGAGCAATCCCCTGCAATACTCTGCTAGAATGAACTCATTCACGATAGGAGTTTGATTTTCAAATGGTGCATAGTTCGGATTTCCATGCAGAATCTCGAAAAGAGCATAGCTGTCGAAAACGTATTCACTCATGCCACATCTCTTGGTCGAGTTCCCGCATGAGTTGAGCAGTTGGCTTCTTGAGTTTTAATTTTCCAAACGATTCTTTTACAGGATTATTCTTAGGGAGGATGAGCAGTCGAATATCATCCCCCGGTTTGTAGTGCGCGCGCTGAAGCTCTTCCTTAGAAAGAGTAGTCCCCCACGAACCGCCCCATTGCCTAATTTTTGCTTTCAACTCAATCATACAAGAAGTTATACTTATATAACTATTTAAGGTCGTGCGTGACTTCGATTGCATTTTGATGCAGATGAGCAAAATGAGCTTAAAGAGACGATAAACTATACATAATTTAGTGGCGAGTGGTTGAAACAAAACTATTTGGAAAAAAGAAAAACTATTTTTTCTTACTCCTTTCCTTATCACTCCCTAGCCCGCTTAACAAATATGGGGATTTAATTCCATGTTTGTAACGCTTCCTTTGGGCCTCTTTTCTTCGATCCCTCCTTTCTATTTTATCCATAGCGACCGGGAATACCGCCGGTCTGTAGAGGACCGGCGGATGAAAGGTCGCTATTTCTATTACAAGTAGAAATCACGTTCTATGAATCCGCGTCATAAGAGAGAGATACCGCGCGGCCCGAAGGGCCCGCGGAGAAACACACGTGGGGTCATAGGGGCGAAGCCCCTATTGTCATTGAACTTAGTTCGATCGGCTGCAAGTTCGGGGGTTATACTTCGAGCCCATTGATTTACAGCACTGGGCGAAGCAATACCGTCTTCTATCATTCGTTTCGGGTAGGTAACCAAGCCCTTTCCGCGTATATGGTCCGATACTGCGACCCGGGCGCGACGAGCTTGGTTGACGCCCAATTTTTTTCTAATTTTTGCTTTTTGAATTAGTCTATGAAAGGGATTGCGCATCCCTAACTGTTTTCTTTCAAATATTTAAATGACACTGCTAATCAAATAACTACATAATATATTCGCTGAACCCTTAACCAATTATATATTTTTACACAGATTTGACTGTTTACGGAATAAAATGTGTTTTAGGCACTTATCTGGTGTTTTGTTCTCGTCTCGAGTGTGGAGTTAACCGTAATCTTCGCTTTGTTTCATTTTATCCACCTACATTTGCCCGTCTTCGGTTTATCCCATTTTTTGCCATTTACGTCACCTTTGGGCGTTTTACTGCACTTTTCTCTTGAATATCCCCCTAAGTTCCATTATTTTGCGGGATATTGGAAGTTATACCGCGTTTCTACGTAGGCAAATTTTCGATAAAATGGTAAAATCCAAATGACTGCGGCGACTATTGGCGGAATGGCAAGAAAATCCTTAATTAGCCAAGATTCTTTTTTCCAAGGGCACATTATGTTGAAGTAATGGGGCTATTTATTTACTTTGAATTTCTGCGGATTATATGCGCAAAAAACAAATTTCGCGACGCTCCCCTTTACGTGAACGACTATTGTGGGGATTAGATGCTAAACGTAGGGATCGGGACATATTGCGTAGATATGTGGATGAAGCCGAGAGGGATCTTAATCTATATCACCGCGCTCGAAAGGCAGGATTGCCTGTGATTAGCGCGAGTCGTTCCTACACCTATATTAGAGTTCCCACTCGCGACGACATCACTTCGGCTAGGTCACAGCGAAAATACGCCCTTGAGCGCTTGCCAGAAGCAAATCGAAAAGTAGCTGCTGCTATGAAAAAAAGGCGGAACTTTCCTGTCGGCACCATACGCCGAATTCTAGCCGGCCCCCGTGCTAATTATCGTTTAACGCGTGCTCAACTTTCTAAAATCGCTCGAAAATTGAAGAAAAAATAGTCTTTGTTTTTCTAGAAGAATCTTGACTGTCCCAAAATATGCTCATTTTTTCTTATAGGCGTTGCGCCGGTGATCTAAACGCGTAATCAAATAACTCCCTTGTACAATTTTGGTAAAAAAGATGCGAAAATCTCCCACACGATATTTGTAATCGATAGACCCGCCCACTTTTTCTAATAATAAACAGTTATTTTCGTTAGCCCATGTAATTTTATGAATAATCCTCTGGGCATCACTTTTCTCTAATTTGGCTAAATTGGACTTAACTTCCTCTGACCAAGTATGGAGAAAAGGCATTCATAATCCCAACTTTTTTCTAAGTTCTTCTGTTGTATAGGTGCGCCCTTTTTTGAAGTCTTCTTTCCCACGGGCTATTCCTTTCTTGGTTTCTTCGCTCAATTCTAATTTTGATTCATCTACTTCGCGAGCGATATGCAATACCCGCCCAATCACATCTGCAAAGGTTTCGCGATCGTATTGCTTGAATCCGGCTAACTCACTTTTCAACTTTTTAGAAAGCACGATGGTGCTCGTATCACTCATATAGTCAAATATATCGTACTATATCTATAAATAGGTATAGGAATGTGAAGCACCATTTTTAGCCTGCGCCGAACTGTATCGTCATGGTCCATTTGTCACCCTCATCGTTACGGAAAGCCCCTTGGCATTCGCGTGCGGTGCGCCGCACCGCGGAATGGTTGGAGCGCCTCACGTTCAGACGCGTGGTAAATGTGAGAGGAGGGGCTAAAAGGGTGGGGCGTGTGTTATCCAATTTTACCCTTGCGCCCTTTCAATTAGATGGAGTAAATTGCCCATCGTTCGAAGCTTTTTGGCAATCACTCAAGTTCAACTCCTCTGAACCGATGCATCGGAAAGTGGCACAAATGCGTGCGGGGGATGCGAAGCGTGCCGGTTCTCGCATACGTACACAAATTATGTTCTATCAGGGTGAAATTCTTTCATTTGGAAGTAAAGAACTTTTTGAACTGGCCAAGCGTGCTGAACGCGCGCGATTTGAGCATCCATGCGTTGGAAGAATACACGCTGCTCAAGCACATCTATTTCGACTTAACCGGAAAAAAGAGAAAACCTTGGCATTATACGGTGGTTGGAAAGATTTAGCGATTTGCTCAATAATACTTATCTAAAGCCTCTTGGCTCAACAAGAGCAGGGCCGTTCCAGGATCCTCTGGACTTTCGTTAAAATCATAGGTGATAATCCCTATTCCAAGCTTTTTAGAAAAAATAGTATCATTTTCAAATGTAAATTTAGGGTCCATTTTTTGAATTATTTTTTGTGCATCTTTGGCAGGCATAGATAATAACTCAACGCCATTTAGTGTTGGCTTAGAATCTGGAAAAAAAAGAATTTCAATACAAATATCAGACGAATCAAATCCAATGGAGTATTTCTTTTCATAGACTACCTCAATTATTTCAGCGAACGGATTGCGTTTGAATTGAGAATCGGGTTTTCCAAGAATTTTAACTATGGAGGCTCGATTCATCCCAAATCGAATTGGCCCTGAACCTTTTAACGGCATGATTTCCATACAAATGGAACTACTTTACTGGATTATAAATCTCCTTCTTTTGAACCACTATGTTTCGGCAAAAGAACTATAAACTTAAAAAAAAAGAAGTCGACATGCCGGATAAAAACAAACTTTGCGCTTGTGGTGCTGACGAAGTTGATTCGCGATGTTGTTTGTAGTGATTATTTATATACTATCTGTGAATGGGTATCTTTCATGAATGGAATTCACCGCATTACCCGTTGGTTGAGACGTATCTCTCCCCTCGCACGCCATCGAGACTATCGCTCCAAACGTCCTTCCCCGGAAGAATTGAAACAAATCGGTAAAGAACTGTATGGGCCTACGTTTATGGTTAGGGAACCAGTGCGATTTGAAGCGGTTCAAGAGTTGGAAGCATGGGCCCCGCATATGAAACCATTGGCGTTTCTACAAGCACTCTATTCAAGTAGACTTAGACTTGGTCAACGTGAAAAAGGACTTATCCCCATTTATCACGCCCGGATCGCTGTACTAGAGGACCCCACTCTCTCGATGCGCGACAAGTTATTAGCATTCAGCTCGAAAAGGGAACTAGCCGCGCAGTTGCTGAATGATGGAAAAGCGGATGAACTGGAGAAGCTCCGTCAAGATCGAGTAAAGCAATTCCGTGAGTATCTGCGCGACTTACAGAAGTGAACAATTGAAAAATAATCTTTTTTTTTTTTTCTAATAAAGTTTAGTCTGTCCTAAAATGTGCGATTAACACTCTTTTATTAACAATCTAATGGTGGAAGGATGGTGACTTCTCATTCTCATAACCCCCCAAACAACCCCACTCGAAAGAACGCGGGCCGTGGCAGCATTTCTCCACGAGGTCTATTTGCCCGAATGAGGGGCGCTCGTGCGCCGAAGAGCAAGGCTCCTGATAATGTTGCTCGACAGGCGGAGGAAATTCGACGAAAAACCACCCGCGCCCATCGATTGGGAATTGTCGCACTAACAGCTGCTGGGGGCGCGGGTGTATTGGCTGCCGGTTTTTTAATTCAGGATAGGGAACTTGGGAGAAAAGTGGCGCATGTCATTAGTGCACTGACAGTGACCGCTAGCACGGCGCTTACGGCTCGTTCATACCGCCGGCAAGCGAACCACCCCCTGTTGAAGAAAATTACAAACACTCTCCAACGGAAAGCGGCCACTGACGCCGAATTTAGGAAGTCCATCCAACCATACGAGTATGTTATTATCAACACTATTGGAGAAATGTGGGGGTCCAATCGATTCGTTTGGAATCTCATCCAAGACCATGTCATCATACCCTGCAAGACTATTTTGTCCAATAGGTAACTTTTTTTAATGCGAATCAGCACAGGGTTGTACCACTATGCCCACTCGAAAACCTAGTAAGGGAAAAAGACAGTTGCTCAACATGTTTGCCAAAGCCGCGTATGCGGGGCAAAAAGTGAATGATGATTTTTGGCCGGCCAGATATAAATTTGAACGCTCTCGCTTTTTGAACATGGCCCGAACAAAATTGAAAGCGATTAATGTGCAGCGACGGAAATCCGGACAGCCCGTCATCACACTTCCCGTGCTCATTTCAATGATGCAGAAACGCATGCGAATGCGTTCCCGGAAATCCTAGATGAGTGGGGTGTTTAGTAAGGATAAAAGATGGTCTTTTCTTTCATTTTTAGTATTCTATTTTTTATTGTTTGAATTTGCAATACCTACATGAAATGCTCCCTTCGCAGGTTGCGACAGAAAGCCAAGCGAAATTGGAAACTAATAATGGGGGTGAGTGCTGGTGCTGCGCTCGTGGCGAGTTCAGCTTTTTGGACTCGGCCATCCTCTGTTTCTCGCCGTGGCGTGCAACCCATGCAATCTACTTCTTCCCCGCGAAAAACATCTTCCCGTATTTTGGAATTATCTCCAGCAAATGAAATAACCTCCTATACAACCTCCTCGCAGCGAAAAGAATTTGTTCCGCAAGCCCCAGAAATAGATGAAAACTATTTTCGGTGGCGTGCCGAGGAAGTAAATCTGCAGCCAGCCAAAAAATCATTGAGTGTTTTGAAAGAGTATCTGCGTTATCTCGAATGGGCTCCCTTTGATGCATCCTATAAAATAACATGGCACGGGAATGCGGAGACTTTTTCTCAGGTCAAATTTCCCGTGCAAAAAGGGAGTATTTTGGTAATCGAATATGGTACTGTCTCGAAAAGAGAAAAAACCCATTTCTTGTGTGTGGGGCAGCATTACTTTGGAGGCAGCTACACGGAACCCCTTGCATTTGCCTACCCCGAAGTCGAAAAAGAATCGGGAATAATTGAAAACGCTCATTTCATGGGAGTGACGGACTTGAATCATTTGCTCAAAAAGTGGAATGGAAAAATAATCGGGGTATATGCGCGAGTTGAATGACTTTTTTCCCATCCACTTTATGCACGCTTTTGGGGTCGGAAGTTCTTGGCAATGAAACCCTTTAATAGGATGAAAATAACCATTGAATGATATGGGTTGGAATCCTTTTCGAAGAAAGCCCCGGTCGAGGAAACCTGCTTCGGGCGCTCGTCGAACGAATGGTACTTCAATCCCCAAACTGGTTGCACCGCGAACAAAAGTTGAAGCCAATGCTTCCGCTGCTCGCAAACGGGCGAATTTTTTCCGGAGACGCTGGCAAGTGCATCGGCAACGGCTTCGAGACATGAATCCAAAAGAAAGGATGAAATACAAAAGAAATCGAATAGTGGCATGGATGGCCGCGGCCGCATTAGCGACTGCACTAGGATTAGCCCTTCACGAGAGACCTCACGGAAGGCAGATAGTAGCAGCTTATCCTGGGCTGGTCCTTAAAGAAAAAGGAAATACTACTGAAATTTCAATCCCTCCCAACAAAGAAGGGATCGGAATTAGAGTCCCCGTTGAATGGATTCCACAAGAAAGCAGGGAAGACAATTTGAGGCGGATTGCTGAGGCCCAGCGGAATTTAATATCAAAGTATAATCCGCCTAAAAAAATAGGGGATAAGTATTTTTTTGATGTGGAAAGTTCGATCACCGGATTGATTCAAAATGGGGATTTCGAGTTGATGATGGGAAAAAGTTTTCGGGAGCTGGGATACTCTCCCAAGAACTTAACGAGGTATGTTGCCCCAAGCGATATCAATGAACCCTATCAGGGCATTCCCAAAGGAAGCCTTGTGTTTAGTGAACATCACTTACCCGGTGGAAAACCTACGTACACCTGTGTTTTATATGATGGAGATGGATTCTTCGTATCGGCTCATCCGTGGGGGTGGGAAGTCACTACTCCTACGGGTCCCAAAATGGGTGAAGAAGGCTCTTTAGGAGGAATGCTTCCGAATGATGATACAAATTTTACACGGATATGGGGATTCATCGCACCGCAGAACCCATAACTAGTTTACTTGATTTGCATCTCTCCAAAAAATAGTTAAGTGGGGGTATTTCCCCCAACTCGAATAATCAACTTGTTTAATTAATTTTACTTATACCGCGCCATCAGCTGATGTCGGGGGTACCTCGCACTTATACGCGTTTCGATCATATTTACCCGTCGACGTACATGTAGTCAACCCATTTTGAGTGGAACATGCAGGAGTGCTGCACTGCACATCGGTTAAACCATCACCATATTTACACTGACTTACGGTGTTGCACCTCTTCTCATTGTTTTTCCCTTCTTCTTCTTGCTTCACTTTACACTTCTCATATGCAATCTTGCATCGCTCGAGAGCCTTATCTGATGCCGTCTTAGCATTGGCGCTTGCAAACTCTCCATACGCCTCGCACGGACGGTCATTCATTTTAGGACAATAAATTTCCGTCGAAGGGTCCGTCTGCGGGTCTCCTCCCCCATCTGCCCCCGCCCATGATGCAAAAAGCACCGTGAGTGTGGCCATAATAATCATTACAAAAATTGCTGATTTATTGTTAACCATTCATTGATCACCAGTATGGAAGACACTCCTCTACTATATAAGATTTGTTATGTTTGGGCCGTCAACTATTTGTTTGGGGTTGAATTAACTTTCAAGCCAAAAGCATGCCAGATAGCTCATCGACCCCATTATGGGTGAAGGAGGTTCCGGTTCAATGATAACAGGCGCGTGGGCGCAGCGATAATCCGTGTAATTAAATTTTCCATTGATGGTGCACGAATACACGGTCGTGGATGGATCTGGCTCGGTTCCTGGAGCGGGGGTACAATTTTCTGCGCTTCCCTCTTCACAGATATCATTATCTAATCGGTATTCGAGTACACATCCTTTCACGGATTCGCAAAGTGCGCGATTGATGGCCAGTTCATTGGCTTGAGAAATTTGGCACGCATTATACTCTTGCGCGCACGCATTGCCCGCACCACCCAAGGCATCCGTCCAGAGCGTACTCGCATGGGTTCCACTCGCTGGGTAGATCGCATCATACGTGATTTCCGGGCATGGAAGGGTTTCATCGGTCGTAATCATTCCCATTGCCACACTCCCTGCCAATATTACTCCCGCGAATACTCCCAACGAAAATAGAACGTGCATTTTCATGAAACTCCTCCATCGATTATTCTACTCGATTCCTTCCCCATTTAAATAGAGGGTGCTTGAGAAACAATAGCCCCCCATTTTTACCTAAATATTCCACAAATAACGAAAATGGGGCCATATTCTGGCGTGTTAACCCATTGCTTTAAAGGCTATCCCGAAGAGAAAATATGTTATGTCGAACAAAATGCTTATTTTTGGAATGATGGTATTCTTGGTGGGAAGCGTCTCCGCTTTTTCCGAAATAAGTGTGAGTGAAGAGCCTCCCTGCCCGACGACCTTTTTGGATTTTACCTGCACGGCCACCGGTACGGGGCATGGAAATTATTCACAAGCCCTCAACCAATCCATTGATGCGTGTGATGCAAAATATAACAGTTGTATGAATACTCAAGCTATTGAAAGAAACATTAATGAGATTATCTGCTCCCGCGTCCCAGGGTGTTATTTGCGATCATCTCCCAGCGCCAACGTGTGTTCGGCTAATTGCTCTGAACAAAATGGTGTATGGGATTGCACCGCGAACGGGTACTATAACATCACCAATTACGAATGTACACGCGCGGTTACCACGTGGTATGTGTTATGGGGCAGCAGCCCGGTCTCACACAAGTAGTAGTGCGCTCGCATTCCATTCGCTTTTATAGTCGAGGGTGAACTACATCCTTTATGCGTAACCCTCGCACACGACGTTTTAGTCGCACACTCGCATCGGCGGAGCGAAACCCTCCAAACGATGGAAAAGGAGCCCATTTCTCTCAACTAGGATCGCGAAGACCATTTCGTGGGAAAGGAACTGGGGGAAGCGGAAAGCCCCCTAATTCCGCTCATGGTGCTGCTTCCTCGGCGGGCGCTCCCGACCCACGAAAAAAAGGGAACCCCCTGCCTGCATCTCACGATGCCCGCAAACGATGGCGAAAGCCAATGCAACGAATAGGAATCCTCGCGGCCGTTCTCACAGCCATTGGGTTTGGTTACTTAGTCACACGCCCAACTGGCCGACCCACTCCCGCACGAGGTCCTCGTACTGAACAAGGCCCCGTTCGCGGTGAACGCACGCCGGTTGATACGTCTCCAACGGAACGACGACCCTCTGACATACGTCCGGGAGAAACGGTAGAAGAATACCATGCACGCATCGCGGCTGAACGAGCAGCTGAAGAACAAAGACGACGGCCTGCTCAACCGATAAAACCCTCGGCAGAAGCGATGCGGTTTTACCCGGAAGCAAAATCACGTGAGTTTATCGATAAAACCATTGAATTGTTGCAACAAGCGGGTCAACCCATTTCGAAAATTAATTGGGAGCGAAAAATTTGGACTGAACAAAGTGGACAAACATGGGGCGAAGTGGTGGCGGATAATCGTGTGATGGAAGTCACCACACAAATCGAAGGAAAACCATATCGCATGTTTGTGCTCGTGCGAAAACTACCTGGTGTGAGAGAATTGGTTTACGAAGTCACGGGCCCTTTGTCCGGATCGAAGGATTGGAAGTCCGGACAATATGCAGTAGGTGCCACTTTCACGGATGTGAATGACCTTTTTTCGTATTTGGGAAACCCAACCGTGACCGGGATATATGGCCCTATTCAATAATACTTTTTCATTTTTGGTTTCATGTAGTCACGTTTCAGTTCGTTGTTCGCGCGCTGGATGCGTTCCGCTTCCACTCGCGAAACCTCTCTCCACCCATGAAAGCGAACGCTTTTTTCTCCAATTTCTCGCTTAACAAAGCGGATCATTCCGTATTTGTCCACGAAACGCGCAAATTCGGGCACTTGAAACCCTGAATCTTTGAGAATGCGCGCAGCATCCATCCCTGTTGTTCTTTTTTGGGCCCCCATGTTTGGACTGAACATTTTTTGGTTAATAAATTCATGCGCCTCTCTGGGTTATCGGAAAACTTTATTTACTAATTCTGCGAATCCCTATGAATGTTTACCCCTTTCGGGCCGAGTGGCCCGTCATTCAGAGATGAACAAGCATATGCCCGTCTCTGGACAAAATTTCGGCGCAATATGTTTCACATCCATCCAACCATCACGGAGGGCCGTGTTTTTTACTTGTGGGTGGTTCGCTGTGGCCTTTCTCGGATTCAGATTCGGGAAAAGCATGGTGAAGTCTTTCTGAAAAAGTTTGGCCACAAGCCAAAGCGGCGCACGCCATCACTGCATCGTTTTGTGCCAGCACGAGCAAGGGGATAAAAGAATCATTCGAACTTTTTAGAAAAAAGTTCGATCAAAAAGGTCGGATACCTCGCCCTTTAGGCAGGGGAGGAGGTCATTTGAACTTTTGCGAGAAGATTAACCAACCCAATCAAAGCCACTGTCTTCAGACGGTGGTAGGTGGCTTTGATTCCGTTGATGGGAGCAGACGTCCGCTTCCTGCAGGAAGCCCACGCCTTTAGGCGTGGGAGGACGTCACTTGTTCCTTCCACGCGCGGCGCAAAAGAATAGCGGATTTTTTCTGGTTCGCTTTTTCGATGCGTTTTTTCACGACCTTTCGTTATGTTAGCAGGCGTGCACAATCTCAAGCCGTTTCCAGCTTTGGAGAAACCGAAAAGTGCATGGGTGTGTCCACGAATGGGTTGATTTGGGCTAATGGGACGCGTGCCAGCCGCTTGACTTCGCCGAGTTGGGGGCACAGGCAACGATTGGTCTTCATCTAAATTACGGCGGACTTCAGCTCGTCGTAGATTAGAAAATACCAATGGGAAAAAATTGTCATGATATCTCTGACATTTTGGCGAGCAATGCCACCTGCGCCTTGAATGCGAGTTTCAATTTATTCGAATCGTTTTCTTCCAATGCGCGGGCAATTTTTTTCTGGACAATTT
This sequence comes from uncultured archaeon, assembly GCA_964363635.1. Lineage (GTDB taxonomy): Archaea > Iainarchaeota > Iainarchaeia > Iainarchaeales > VGJJ01 > VGJJ01. The sequence continues at coordinate 15,525 of CAYIIU010000016.1, read as the reverse complement.
CACGCTGCGCCATCAACCGCGAACGGTCGCGCGCGGGTGTCTTGATGAGGGTGTCCAAAATATTTTCCTTGATGCGCTTCTCCCCTTCCGCAAAGGCATCATGCCATTGGATTGGGGTAAATGACGCGTCGGGCATGGTAATACTATTCATCATTTCGCGCTTAAATCCATTTCTAGTATATGGAATGGATTTACTTATGCTGGACCGCCAAATCCAGTTTTCGAGAAAACGTTTGAATGATGTCATGAACACCCTTAGAGTCTTTCGGATGCTCGTGCACGCGGACATCGACGGGAATGGACTCTTCTCCCGCATGGGCTTTGGCAAAAATATCATAGTAGAGTGTCTTCTCTTGGCCCGGGGCCAGTGTTCCCAAGTGTTTGAAATCACTCATTTTCGCTCCTGCGTTTCCAATCGAGAGGGAGCGGCCGACTTCGGTTTCAATGGAATATGCGCGCGCTTCTTTTTGGTCGTTGCGGATGTCAACTCGCAACTGCACGGGCTCTTTACGCATTAACACCATACGGTATGGAAAAAAGGACGTTTTGATGTAAACCATGAATTATTCCCCCTAATTTTACGTTGAATGAATATCCACTAAAACGTGACCCAACTATTTAAGGTTAAAGTGAAAAATGGATGAAAATGCGCGGCGGCACGCGATAGGAGTGATTAAAAACTCTAAAACTCTCTTTCCAAGAGATAAAAAGTATTGGGACAAATTATGTCGAAGATACAACTTCCTGAGGCTGAACTCGTGCGGCGCACCTTTACAGTTAAAGAGATTGACTTGCCTCCCCACGTGCGGATGACCAAGCGTTCACTTTTACGCTGGTTCGCCCTCGCATCCGGATGGATTTCCGAGCAGGAATCTCGACAGACTATATTGGATGTGATGGATGCCCTCTTTTATTTTCATGTAACAAAAAAAGTTTCTCCCAACACCGGGGATATTCAGCTTTACATTCAGGAAAAAACCGGGGAAGAAATATCCGAAAAACTTTTGCGTTACCATCTCAAACGCCTCCTCGATTCGCAATTCATTGTTCGGGACAAGCAGCACTACAAGTTCAATCCCGCTCCGAATGGGGACCCCACGGATGTGATTGCCTCATACAACCATTGGATATCCCAAAGCATTCACGCCAGCACGAAAAACATTGAAAGCGCCCTCGCGGACTTGACGAAGACGTACCAATAAATTATCGCAATCTTTTTCGTCTTCGAATTATTTTTTTTGTAGAACTAACCGTGCGAGGAGCGCGATCCGGATTGGTCACGCCCCAGTGTCGTAGAGCAATGCGCGCAGCTGAAACGTAATATGTAAACGCGTCATGCGAAGTCATTTTGGCCAATTCTTTATCCTGCACACGATTGGTGTCGAATCCAATTTCCAATAAAAAGTTCCGGCGTTCACCAACGTCCCACTTATTCCAATTCTTTTCCCACGATGGAAGCGCCATGCACATTACCTCAAATCTGCTCCGCCCATTCTCGCGTTTTACCAAATAAATAATATTTTTTTCCGTGCAGCTCATTCACTTTTTTGGCACCTACTAAAAACATTCCCGCTTTGAATTCGCGCTTCAAACTTTCCACGTGGGAAACTAATCCGCTGGTGCCGGATTTATCCTGCATCAAAATCATGGGCATCGCCGCACTCGTCAACGCACAACCCAGAACCATGCACTTCAAAATGTCCTGCCCCGAACGCACGCCGCCGCTCCCCACAATGGGCTTGCGTGAATATTTTTTGGCGCCGATAATCGCGGGCACGGTGGGGATGCCCACATCCCAAAACTTTTCCCCCAATTCTTTATTATCTATGCTTCCGCGTTTGGATTCTATCGCGGTCCAACTCGTACCCCCTGCGCCGGCGACATCAATCGCGGCAATGGGCGTCTTTTCAAGTAATTTTATCACACTCGGAGAAATACCATTTCCAACTTCCTTCACGTACACCGGCTGTTCCAGTTCGCGCGCGACGCGGGAAATTTCACGCAAGCAATTGGCAAACTCCGGCGTGCCTTCCTCTTGAACAATCTCCTGCGCCGCGTTGGAATGAACCACGAGCGCATCGCACTGCAAATCGTTCACCAATTTTTGAATTTTGTTTGTTGGATAGTCTTTCAATTGCGACACTCCCAAGTTGCACACCAGAAAAATGTGCGGGGCAAACTTTCGAACGTCAAACGTGGAAAACGTTTTTGGGTTTTCAATCGCCGCGCGGGTGCTACCCAACCCCATACCAATGTTGGTTTGCTCGCATGCTTTCGCGATGTCCTGATTTATTTTCGCCACTTTTTCGTGGCCGCCTGTCATGGAAGAGACCATGAAGGGAAAGGAAAAATCATGTCCTAAAAAGCGCGTTTTTGTTTCAATCTTTTTAGCATCAATCTCCGGGAGTGTAAGATATTCCACTTCCATTTCATCCAATTTCATTTCTTCAAAGCCGGTTGTCTTCATTTTGAACTGCACATTCTGTTTGAGAGAAATGTTCACGTGCTCTATTTTTCGGTTGCTGGTTCCATGGTTGGAAGGCATGATGAGGGGACTGATTCCTTAATTATAAATGAATCCTTCTTGACGTGAAGAAACATCACTGCGGAATGTTCGCCGCATCGATGATGCCGCAGAACGAGTCTTTCTTCAAACTCGCCCCGCCCACTAAACAGCCGTCGATGTCTTTCTGGATTAGGAACATCCGCGCATTCTCCGGTTTGACACTTCCGCCATACAAAATAATGGTTTGTTGGGAAACATCGGCACCAAACATTTCTTTCAATTTTTCTCGAATGAACGCGTGCGCATCATTGGCATCTTTAGGAGTGGCGGGCTGCCCCAAGTTATCCTTGCTCGTGGAAATGGCCCACACGGGCTCGTATGCCAACACGATTTTTGAAATTTGCTCGCGTGAAATCCCCGCTAAACACTCTTTCATTTGTTTTCCCAATACTTCGTTGGTTTTGTTTCCGCGTTTTTCTTCGGCAGTTTCACCAATACAGAGAATGGGAATCATGTTGTTGCGCAGCACGGCAAGCAATTTGGCATTGACAATGCGGTTGGCTTCGGAATGATTCTGACGTCTTTCCGAGTGGCCGACAATACAATACTGTGCTCCTGTCCCCGCCACCATGGGTGCGGAAACGTCTCCCGTGTATGCCCCCGAGGGTTCAAAGTGACAATCTTGTCCGCCCAATTTTACCTCGCTTTCTTTCAGCACCCAAGCGATTTGCGAGAGGTGCGTGAAGGGAGGGCAGAGAATGACTTTGATATTGGTTCCCGCAACGTGCAATTGCGAATACTTGTGCACATCCTCCGCGAGCTTCATTCCCTCTGAAATGGTCAAGTTCATTTTCCAGTTTGCCGCGATAATTTTAGGACGAGCCATACTATTTTCACCAACCTTCCAACCTAATCCATGAATAGCTCTTTACTTATTTAAACCTCCGTGATTAATATTCAATCTTGGAGCGAGCAAATCGCATTCTTCACCTAGCAAGCCTCCATTTGCGTGTCTCTAATCGACCTACCTCTTTAATTATGCGAAAAGAATGGGTCCTTAGATGAGTGCGCGAGAAAATGAATCTCCCTATGATTTGTCGGCGATTGCCCGTCGGCACCGTCAAAAAGAAGAAAAGAATCTGGGGCACCCGCTCTTCAATCGAAATAATCTCGTCCCGGTTGGCACGCTTCCTAAGAATAGAGAAACGGGGCTCGTGCGCTTCGTCCAATCCCTCACGCGAGAGGGGGACGGCAAACCCATCTTTAGGGAAGGGGATCTTTCTCCTGCCGCCCTACGTCGATTAGGGAGTCTCGTCACTCTTGAACGATTAAAAAGAGGGGAAATCGTGCGATTAGGGAACACTTTTTCGATCGGTGCACGACCGGAAGGACTAGTCATCTACAAAGTTCGCCACCGGGAAGAGCGTTTACCCATCGAAACGCCTGAGCCCATGACCCCTGTCCGTATGGTCGAAAAAAAAATACGCGAGCTGCAACGGGCGGGAGTAAGAGACCGTGAAATAATCGAATTAGTGGGTGGTCGCCGGAATTTCAGGAATGCCATTGATGCGATGGCACGCCGGAAAGGTGATGTCGCACGTCATAATAAACTGATTACCCGCGGGTGGCGAGGGTAAGGAAAACTCCTTGAGAAGGAAAAACCCAGCCCAATTCCTCACGCTTTTAAGGAAAAGGGACCCTTCTCCTGATATGAAACGAAAAAACACCATTTCCAAAAGTCTATCCCAGCGAGACCCCTTTATTGCGGGATTTATTTTACCCGTGCTGCTGCTCGCCGCATTCTCACCCACGCTGCTCTTTCAAGAACAGGGAGATGTAGAAGGTGCTCCTTACTATGTGGGAGATCCCCCCCTAGTCAAAGAGCCTCCGGTTGTTGAAACCGCGGAACAGAAAGAAGCACGCATGCTGAAAGCGTTTGACAACCCCAATATGATTGCGGGACAGCTCATTGTAAGTTTTACGGATGGAACTTCTCTCGAACAAGCCAATGCAATTTTGCAATCGTTTGGATTGAAAATTGACCAAAAAGAAATTTGCTTAAACGCACAAACAGAAGACCCGAATGGAACGAGTGTGACAAGCGGAACATCATGCTATATGGAAGGATGGTTTTCATCCATCACCGCGGGACGCGTACTTGTAACAATTGGACAAGAGAAAACGATGGCGCAGCAATTGTATTCAACCCCCGGAATTATCTGGGTCGAACCCAATTATACTGAGAGCATCGCAGACAGCAGCCCATCGTTGGGAGTGGAGGATACGCTCCCCTCGCAAAATGCGGACGACCAAACAACGTTCCCTCCCGCCCCGCTGTATCAAGCGGCCTCAAACACCATCTTGGGAATCGAACCCCTGATGTGGGTGCTGGGCGTGTTAGTCGTTGGATTCGGCGCGTTTTTTTTGATGAAAAAATAAAAAAAGTCGAAACGAGTTGTCAAATATGACAGCTCGTTTTCCCCCTCTTGAACAAGTATTTTTGATGGTATTCTTCCGCAGCGTAAAATAGTTTCACGGGCTCAATGCTCGTAGCAATGGGCTTCGGAAACTTTTTGCTCGAATCCAATTCTTTTTTTGATTTCTCCGCAATCTTTTTTTGCTCCTCATCATGGTAAAAAATAACGCTTCGATATTGCGTTCCCACATCCCATCCTTGCCTATTCACTTGCGTCGGATTGTGATTTTCCCAAAAAACATTCAGCAATTTTTCATAGGAGATTTTCTCAGAATCATATTCCACTTGAACGACTTCCACGTGTCCAGTAGAATCGGAGCACACATCCTCATACGTTGGGTTTTTTGTTTTTCCTCCTGAGTAACCGACTGCGGTCGAAATCACTCCTGGCAAAGTGCGAAACGCTTCCTCCACTCTCCAAAAACATCCCGCACCGAAGGTTGCCAACAACATTTTACGTGCGGATTTTTTTTCGACCATGCTATTTCACTTAACGTTTTCTTCTTCCTAAAAAACTTCCCGCGGGTTTAAACTCTTTAGACCTTTCACCCAACAATCCGGATATTTTTCTCGTCAATAATTTTCCTTCGGGCGTATAATGATAGACCACAGTATATTTTGATTCAATAGGGGTTTGGGGAAAACGAACCCCATCCACTATTTTGAAAATTCCATTTGGACTAGAAGAATATTTGATATCTTCATACCCCAATGCGGTTTCCTTGCGAAATGGTTTTTGCAAATACGGACGGCCGCTCTGCACGGCGCGCACCATTTCCTGCGGACTTAATTCGCGTTTGAAGGCGATGCGAACACGCTGGCGTAATGATTTTCGAGCAGGCGGAGAAGGCATGGAAGATGTATGGTTTGATGCTATAAATGCGTTTCGAATGAACAATAGAAGGATGAAAGCGAGTCAGTAAGAAATCGCAGTTGAAAACGGGCGATAGTGGAGGTTTATATTATTCCTCGAAATAATAGAAAAAGGTGATATTGGGTTGACGACTGCAAAACATCATGACAAAATATTGAAGGATATGAACAAAGAATACAAGGAATTATTCGAGGCATCCCCGCAAGCCATTTACGCGTACATGGATGACCACCACATCATTTGGAATAAAAAATTTAGTGAACTCACTGGATACAAAACTCCTTCCGAGGTGCGCAAAACCAATCGAACATTCTTGGATTTGTTCGTGCACGAGAAAAGCCAAAAGACGCTCGCAACGGCCTACATGAAGGCCGTGGAACACGGAAAAGGCTCATCCGTAAACGTGCAATGGAAAAACAAAAATGGGAAAACGAAAAAAGCAAACACGATTCTCGTACCCATTCCGTTCCAGGGACACGTGGTGGCGCTGCACTTCATCGAATGAAACAACCGCATTATCGGTTGGCGCTAACGGACTACCCATTGCTTCGCAAGGGTAGGCCACTACTTACTGGCGGTTGAACAGCTGCCTATTTTTTCTTTTTCTACCATCGCCCCATCTCACTAATTCTCAACTCAATCATCCGCACGTGCATCGCACGCGTGAGTTCCACGTCGCGGCGCAAGTATTCCACAATCTTAGGCAGTTCACCCCGCCAATAACGTTCGGCAACTTGGGAACCATCCATGTCATCCAACACACTCATCCCCAAAAGCGCAGCATATTCCTTCAACTTCCCGCGCGTGGGACCATATTTGAACGCGGCGACTTGCTCGCGGACGTCCATGACTTCCTTGAGAAGGAAGGGGTGGATTTTCACGCCTTTCAAGAAAGAACGGGTGACCAAAAAAGGAAGGTCAAAATCTTTTATGTTGAAGCCAACCATTCGAGCGGGACCGCTTCCACTTGAACGAGTGGCGAGCAGGGACCAAAACTCTCCGAGAATCTTTCCCTCCTCTTCCCCCGAAAAAATCTGAATGGGATCGGCATTCTTTTGCACGCCAATCGCAACAATTCGAGAATCAATAGGGTTCAGGAGCTTCTTCTGCTCATCCTCGCTCAAACCAAGATACTTCTCCTTGTCCAAGGGAACGGTTTCTACATCCACGTAAAAATAATCCATACGTTATGTACGTGAACAAGGGATTTAAGGGTGCTCGTTGAGCGTCGCCGAGAAAAATATCGATAGACTTAAACGGTTTCAAGTGTTTTTCATGTAATGCGCTCTCTTCCCCGCGTCGTGGTGAAAATTGCCTCCCCCTCGGAATTATTCCCAAATATGCATTATTTTCTCAACCCTCCTGATGGAAAGTGGGATTGGTCCGGCAAAATATTATCCTGCTATCCTGCGATGGAAAAGAAATTAGCGGGTGTTTCTTCCAATAAAGAAAGGGAAATAATTGAACGCGCATTTTTTTCGTCCATATTGAAAACCAAAAGCAAACAATTTCTCAAAAAACAAAAACGCTTTCAAAAAGCGTGGAATAAAATCAACCATCCCGTGATGCGCGCGCTTGAGGTAGTAGTCGAGTGCGAATGGCCGGCCACGGATAAAATATTCACAGCATACATGACTCCCAACCCCATTTGTCCGCGCTGGCTCAAGGAACGAAAATTCCACATCTATTATCGAAAAAAAATTTCGAATATGAAAGCCACGGTCGTGCATGAAATTCATCATTTTATTTATTTTGAAAAATGGAAACAACTTTTTCCGGATTGGAAATGGAAAGAATTTGAAACGCCTCATTTAGTATGGAAATTAAGCGAAATGGTCCCCGGAATTGTTCTGAATGGTGCGCGCATCCAAAAATATGTCAAATGGAAACATCATGCGTACAAGGAATTCGAACGCATTTCTATCCACGGAAAACCCCTCATGTCTTACTTGCAAAAATACTATGACGAGCGCAAAGACTTTGAAGACTTTTTGAAAAAATCATGGAAATTCGTACAAAAGAATGAGAAAATAATTAAGGGGGTTTGAGGACGCGGGAAAAAGAATAAGCCCACGATTGTTGGCACAAGCGCGGGGTTGCAAAAATGAATTCATTAGTTGGACAGGATGTTTATGGGTAGAATCCCACACCCTGTCCGTCCTAGTTCAACTAATTAGTACCCATTCAAAACTTTTTAAGCCTTTACGACGCACGCCACGTACTAGGATCTTGCCAACAACGCCAGCGTCTTGGGGTTCTGTTTGATAATCTCATCGACAATTCGATCCACGTCCTCTCTACGTGCGGGAATAAGAAGAAATCGTGTTTTTGGAAGCAGTCTCTTTTCGATTGTCATAGTGCGATCCTCCAACATATTCTGCAACTTCCACCTTATTAAACCATGGACAATGGGATAAACTTCTAATGGTGAATTATAGTTGATGTTCTCATTCCCTCCCGCTAATTCAAAGATGAGCCAGATAAGCTTGTATTCATCGGAAGAGAAATCGTAATTGAATACTTTATTGATTGCATCCAAGGGTTTTTCCCCAGCGTCCATATTTTGATTGATGATAGTCAGCTGTTGGTCAATTCGTTTTTCGTCGTACTTCGTCTCGACTCCACTATTCTTCAGTTGGTATTGAAACACCACAAAGGCCGTGCGCTTATTCCCATCATTGAAACAGTGGCCTTTCACCAAATGAAAAAGGAAATATGTTGCTAAATAGACAACTTTCTCATCCTCGTTGCTGGGAAATATTCCCGCATTTTCGGGAAAATCCTTTACCATATCCTGAATGAAATCCAGATTGGTTTCTGAATTGAATCCACTGGCTGCTAGGGCAAGTTTATCATGAATAGCAATTATATCGTCTTTAGAAAGAATGAAACGGGGAGGCATAACTGCATTCGTTTTCTACTTTTTTAATTACACGTCTGCCAAACCGCCGAAGGTTCCGGAATTCCTATATAGGAGTAGTTGAATTTTTCATTATTTTTCTCTGTCATTCTACGTCCATAGGCTTATGTGCTAATTTTGCCACTAATTCATGCGTAAAAATCACTTCAATCGTGGACTGCTTTTCTTTCAATTTCTTGTCATTCGACCAAAGAGGAATGGATAATGCTAATGCCAGCGCAAAAAAGGGAATATCTTTCATGTCAGGACAAATCTCTCGTGCTACGGGAATGAATTGTTCCCAATTTTTTTGTGGAATCCATTTTATTCGTCGTTTTAGTATGTCGATGAAAATAGTAAATTCTTCACGTGAACGGCTGGTCTTTTCCAGAATGACATCACGATGCTGGATGATTTCATCTAGTGCATAGTCGGGAGAGAAGAGTTCTAAATCGTCTCTAACTAGCAATTCAGCCGTAACCGATTGTCGAATGAGCGAAGCCATGATAATATTGACATCGACGACGAGCATCATGCATCGCTATTTCTTGAGCGAGTATTTTAGAGCTATGTTTTTTTTTATCTCGTGACCCAAACGGATGGCATCCTCTTCCGTCATGGTGCTTTTTGAGCTAAACTTCTTCAAAAATTCAAAATCGGCAATCTGCTGCTGAAACGCTTTCCGCGCTACCTCGGACCAATTCAACTCGGGAAATTGATCCATCTTCTTCTTCAACTCAAGAGGAATGGCTAACGTCATATTAGGCATATGTGTATTATGTGCAATACGTGTATATAAGGGCGGTAGGTGGTCAATACCAATTATCCCTCTTATGTACCCGATCATGCGCGCGCTGATTTTTGAAAACGTACAAGTTATCGGGATGATTATCACCCTTGTCGCGGTTAAGATGGTGAACGACGTTTCCACTTTCCAACCCATATTCTTTCTCCGCCACCCAACGGTGAACCAATTCTCCAGAGTCCGAGAACCGTCTATATCCGTTTTCATCAATATACCAGCGTGCCATACGTAAAACACCTCATTCTAATACCCTCGACCCGATATTTAGTGTTTTCGAGGCCATTCCGCCGAGAAAAATTTTCTCTAGCTTTTTCAATCTTTGGGCACCCGTTTCGCGCATGTCGTTCTATCATATTCTGCGCACGCCCCTATTTGTAGAGCAATTTGAGTCAAGCGATTCGTTTCATCAAAAAAGAATTGTTGCTTTTATTCATCAATTAACATGGAAAGGCGGACTCGTGGGAAAACCGCTTAGTTATCCTTTTTTTCGAGAGAAAAAATTTAATGGAAATAGACTCTATTTTCTAATTTACGAAGAGTGGAAAACTGTTTTATTGGTTTCAATTGGAGTAAAGAAAACCCAACCGGAAACGATTGAACAAATAAAGCAAAATCTAAACGAACACGAAGAATACGCACGCCAAACACTTCAAAAAGACGGACTTATTTGAAGGGATATTTCCATTCGGTAATCTTACCACGCTTGATGCTCTCAAAACCGGCTTTAATCTCTTCCCACGCAGGGTCTTTCTTTTTGGTGGCTGTTTTTGATTTTACAGCTGTTTTAGTTGCCATAAACCATACACATCCTTTCTCCTTAAAAAAAGGCGATGAAAAACCGGTCACCTCCGGTTGTGCGGCGGCCTTTTGAGAAAAGGCCGGCGAAAACCCTTTGATGAAACTTTTAGTAAAAGTTTCCGGAGGATTGGGTCCCAGCTGCGCTGGAACCCAGACTATTTCTTTTGAAACGTCGTAAAACTCAATCTTTAAAGGAACGGAAACGTCTTCGATACATGTCGTATAAATTATCGCCCAGTTCCATCAACCTCTTCCTCGAGTGCCCGCGCTGCTTTTGGTTGCAACTCGTTAAAGGGATTAAACGGCCGGAAGGAATCTTTCCTTCGCTCCCTTCCGGCATGGACAAAATTCTCAAAGCGCACTTTGATTCGTACGCCGAAAAAGGAACGCTTCCTCCGGAAATATCCGCGCACGGACTCAAAAACGGCTACCAATTATTCAGCGACAAAAAAACACTGGACATCTGGAGAAGCAACTTCAAAGGAATTACGTATACGGATAAAACATCCGGCGTCTTGTTGCGCGGAGCCGTGGACAATATTTTAACCAATGGAAAAAAACTCATTGTACTAGACTACAAAACACGCGGGTTTCCACTGAAAGAAGACACTCATACCCATTACCAAACCCAAATGGACCTCTACAACTATTTATTACGAAAAAACGGATACGAAACAGCCGATTACGCATACTTACTATTCTACCACCCCAAGAACGTAAACGCCGCCGGAGACGTGGTGTTTCACACGGACCTCATACGCGTGGAAACGGACGTGAAACACGGGGAAAAGGTTTTCTTGGACGCGGTTAAATGCTTGGAGAATGAGGAAGAGCCAGCACCAGCAAAAGAATGCCAATGGTGTTCGTGGACCCGAAGTAAATGAAGTGATCTCGGCGGAAAAGTTTCTCTACGTTTAAAAACAGATAGAAACCCCTTTCCGGCGATGAGCCGGCTAATCTATCTAGACACTAACATTTACCGCGACTTTTTAGAAATGCGAACAAACCGGAAAGGCCGGCCTTTAGATGAACTCTCTGGTAAAGTCTTTGACCGTGCCGTATCGTGCGAGTTCAATATTGTTATTTCGGATTGGGTGATTGAACAACTCTCCCATCAGAGTATGCTTGAAAAAAGCCGTGTTCTATTCAGCGAATTAAAAGAGAGGAAAAAATTCATTCACGTCCTAACTGATAACGAGGATCGTATCGCAGCACGCAAATCGGGAAATTATGACGATTATCTGCACGCACTACTGGCTCGAAAAGGAAACGCCGAATATCTCATTACCCGGAATATCAAGGATTTCATTCCATTCAAAAAATTAATCGAACCCAAACTCCCGGAGAATCTTTGAGCGCTCCACGGGGTCATCCCATCGGTCAGCCATCACTTTCTTTTCTTCGGGGGTCAATGGTCGTGCCGAACCCATCATTGCGCGTAGTTTCTTTTGAACATCCGTTAACTTATCCACGTCAACATAGTACAATTTTTCTATTTCCGCTTCATCCGATAATTCTTGCATCAAAACAATGGTCAAATCATCCTGCGCCGCGTATTGGATTCTAAATTTTTCTTCCAATAATTCTTTAGAGAATTTTCCCGTTTCCATGAGCGATGACTTATAGGATTCAATGGCAATGAGTCTCCATATCGCATCAAAACCATCAAAAAAAAGACGTTTGATACGCATCACTTTTTCAGCATCAAACGAATGTTCGGCGGATGAAACGGTTTTTTTTACATCCATCGTTTCTCCAATAAAATCCGTAAAAAACTGAATGAGTTCACGATTGCTTTTAGGTAATAAAGGAATCATATCCAATAGGATGCGAATGAGTTTCTCAATATGTTCTGCATCAAATGAAAAAGAACGGCATTCAATCACTTGCTCTTTCAACAAATACAATTCATTATGATTTTCCTCATAATGATATTTTCTCAACTTCTTAGTGGACGTTAACGGGATAAAATCCTCCACCGCTTTTTCAATCGCCGCTATCATTTTTTCGCTTCCCGAAAAAGAAACCGATTCATACGTTACGGCATCATCATATGGAAGTACGCAGACTTGCCCATACAAATACCATCCTACTGGGAGCTTCAAATCCAGTTCTTTATTCACGCGCGCTACTATTTTTTGGGCATGGCTTTTGCCCAGCGAACTATTCGTTTTCTTTTTCCATAACTCCTGTGCTTTAGCATAAATAAAATGAATCACTTTTTCATCCGTTTGACTAATGGGAATGTCGAAAAGGGTGCGGCTGGATGAAAGATGTTTAACAAAAAACAATGGATGAGAACCCACTACTTTTTGGTGAGCATATCCTAACGAACGCAAAATCTCCAACCATCGTTGAGTGGTGGCCCAATCCGTGTCCGCGCGCTCGGCAATCTCATTTATCGAACGGGGCGTTTCATCTAACGCACGCTTGACTTTCTCAATGACTTCAGGAGTAGCATTTTTGGGCATAGGGGGAAACAAGACTCACCCCCTTGACTTTTTATATCTTAGGGAGGAAAAACGCCGAGTATAATTAAATATCATGTAATTTATGCAGGACACAGGTATATCATTAGATATTTGCTCCAAATAGGAGGAAAAAATACCCCGACTAAACATTCGTGTTCCACTATGAGCTGCCGGGAAAAGGACAACGGATCGAAAAAGGGGTGCTGCGAATTGAACAAGAATGACTGACGACGCGGGGGCGGTAAAAGGAAAGGAATGCTCTTATTGTCAATGGTTGGAGAATGTGTAGTATGGCCGTGAAAAACTTTTGGTCGCTGAATGTGGACGAAGCAATTGTTGCTGATAAACTACAAAATGAGTTAAAGAAGTCTAACTGGGAAGTTTTTTTCCCACTGCGAAGTCAATTGAAGGACATTGACCTATTGCTAGTAAATTTGAAAAGCAAAAAAACGTTAACTATACAGGTTAAGGGAAGTAGAACGTATACCACGAATGTTCGCGAAATTGAACAACTGGGCGAAGGGCGAACGGCTTGGTTTACAATTTCTAAAACAAAAATTTTTGACACCTATTTTCCAGTCGACTATTTTATTTTTTTAATTCACACTGAAAGCAGCACGCGAGAAAAACAAATAATTGAATTACACTATTTAGTTATGCCAATCAACGAGTTACAAGGGATTATTACCAAAACGGGAAAGCGGTGCAATAAGGATGGAAACTATGATTTCTATTTTAGAATAAACACTTCGAAAAAATCCGTTTGCGAACATCGAGAACGAAATAATATGGTAGACTATTCGAAATATTTGAATAACTTTGACGGTTTTTAGAAACACGGAAAAAGGTGTTTCCGGAGGTGGCGAAGAGGGGTGAGTGGCGTAATGGAAAGTTGCTTAGGTAAAAGTATGATCTTAAAGGCGAAGGCATTTATTCAAACATATAGTGGTTGGTTTGATGAACTTTGACATTAACACACTAATTAATGGACTTAAAGACGAACTATCCCTTGATGGTAAGGTTAAGGTTTTTGAAGATGGGAAAGAATTGAACTCTACACATACAACTGAAAGAGTCAAACCCGAAGCGTTAACAAAACAGTTTCTTATTGAACCAATCATCGACACATTAGAGTTGTCTAGACTTCCTGAAAAAGGATTTGATTGTCCTGATGGAATTAAGAGAAGTGTTGATTATTATTTGAAAAATACTAAAGGAACTAAATTTCTTTGCGAAGCAAAACCGCTTAATGCGGAACTTTTTTTGAAAACTCCTGACGGTGCAGTTAATCAAATATTGGGGCTTTTCAAACTTGCAGAAGTTAAAGAAGATTATGAATTTGGTATTGCTACTGATGGAATAAAGTGGATTTTCGTCGATAAAAATGCAAGAATTGCATATCGGCTGGATATTCGTGAAAATTTTTCTATAATCAAAAAAATACTTATTGGACAGCAAGAAGTTCTTCTTTCAAAAATTGAAGAGGAGATTAGTAAAAAATTTTATGAGTGGTATAATGCGCTTTTGAATGGTGGAACGTATAAAAATCATGAAAATAAGCTGAAAAAAATATCGACAGCGAACTGTCTTGTTGAAAATATAATATTTGTGCCCAATAGGAATGACCAAGAACAAATTGCTCAAACTATTTTAGATCGTTTAATATTCATTAAATTTCTTCAATCAAAGAAAATAATTGGATACGATATTTTGGAATACCTTTCAAAACTAGACGAAACGCGTCTCAATGACGAGCTAAAACAGTTATTTTTTTATGTCTTAAATGTTGAGATAGAAAAGAGAGCTGACATTAATCCTAAGTTTAGAGACATACCTTATCTAAACGGGAGTTTGTTCCTGAAAACTACTGCTGAAGAAAAAAATCAGGATTATCGGGTTAAGGCGAATATTCTCAAGGAAGTAATCAAATTTTTGGATTCATTCAAATTTATTCATCATGAAGATGGACTAAAAGATCAATCACTAAATCCTGAAATTCTTGGGTATATTTTTGAACGGGCAATGACTGCCGAAGATAGGAAGGGCACGGGGGCGTATTATACTCCAAAAATAGTGACACAATATATTGCAGAAAATACAATCCAAAAACATATTATTGAGAAAACTAATGAATTTCTCAAAAAACGAAATAAATCACTTGTATTTGTAAATAATATAAGTCAACTATCATTACTTGATAATTCAGTCCAGAGGGACATATTAAACAAGATTTTATTTCAAATAAAAATTTGTGATAATGCGTGTGGATCAGGCGCATTTTTACTTTCTGCAGCAGACGTTTTATTTGAATTATACCAAAATTTAAATGAAAAATTGAAATTTGGACTAAGTGAAATTGAAATTAAAAAAACAATCCTAAAGAATAACCTTTATGGAGTTGATATCAACACAAATGCAATCGAAATTGCAAAACTCAGACTATGGTTGTGGTTGGTTAATGCCTATGACCCAAAAAATGTAGAACCCCTGCCAAATATTGATTATAATTTGAGAGTTGGAAATAGTTTAATTGGATATGTTGATATTACGAAATTTAAAGAGCAAAAATTAAATTTGACTGATTGGTCATTTGATGGTAGTGAAGAATCACTAAAACTATTATTGATTAATAGGGAAAAAAATTGCTGTGTTGCATAACTCTTTGTTTTAGTGTCGTTTTCTTTTTTTCAGTTTTC
>CAYIIU010000015.1:0-28950 GCA_964363635.1 uncultured archaeon | reverse complement strand
AGAAAACTGAAAAAAAGAAAACGACACTAAAACAAAGAGTTATGCAACACAGCAGAAAAAAAATCAACACCGAAGTCGCCCGAAAACACCGAAAATGACGTCAATTATATTAAGGACAGCCTTTTAGCTAAAAGTATAAAGGTTACACAGTAGAGAGTTTTTATCCCAGGGAATCAGTCCCGCCGGGGGCATAAATTCGTGGGTTGGCCTATGCTCCAATATTGATTTTGGTCGGGGCATTAAACTTATCAACAAAAACATCCGTATTCTACTTATTAAAATTATAGGTGAATCTGATGGTTAAACTTCAACACGACAAAAATACCAACGGCTTCCGTTATCACATCACAATTCCAAAACAATTTGTCGAATTAGTCGGATGGAAAAAAGGAACAAACCTAACCGTCTACCCAATCGGAGAAAAAACCCTAGTCATAAAAGAAATGCCAAAGGAGAGTCAATCGTGAAAAAAAGCCAGTTATCCACTTTTATTAATAAATTTCTCGATTGGACATCTGGAAGAAACAAAGAACGATATATTGGAAGAATTTTGATACCAAGCCCAAGAAGTAGGCTTGCACATTGGAAAGGAGATATAGCGACTGTCTACTATGGCGACGATTATCTTCGGGCTTACCACAATGGAAGAAAAGTAAAAATGTATGTCCATCAGCCATTAATCAGCAATGAAGTTGATTACTATGGAGTAATCTACTACAAAAAAAGAAATGCCAAAGAGTGAGTGAAAATGAAGAAGAAACTAGAGAAACGCTCTGATTACATGAAAGTTTGGCGCGAAAAGAACAGAGAAAGACTCAAAGAATATGACCGCAACCAAAGAGTAAAACTTGGTTATTCGACCCCAGAAAACCGAAGAAAGAACTGTTTGCGTTGTGGTAAAATAATGAGTGCAAGAAAGGCCGACCAAAAATACTGTTCAAAAGAATGTAGGATTCCAAAAAGGGATTTCGGTGAAAGAAAGTGTCTATTTTGTAAAAAGATATTCAAGCGAAAAAATAGTCAAATGCTTTATTGTTCTCAAAAG
Organism: uncultured archaeon; assembly: GCA_964363635.1. Taxonomy (GTDB): domain Archaea; phylum Iainarchaeota; class Iainarchaeia; order Iainarchaeales; family VGJJ01; genus VGJJ01. The sequence goes on along the minus strand of CAYIIU010000015.1, from coordinate 27,905 downwards.
TGCGGAGATTTCGTACTAAATTCAAAAAGACCAAAAGTAAATCGGATTTGTGAAGAGTGCGGTATTGAATACAATGGAAGAGGCAAAAGGTTCGCCTGCAGTAATTGCAGTCCAACTAGAAAAAAGAAATTGAGAAAAATATATCACGACAAATGGAGTATCGAAAATAAAGAAAAACAAACAGCTTATCGTAGAAATCGTATGAAAGTTCGCAGAGCGAATGACCCGTATTACAAAGTACGAATGGCTTTTGGACACCTATTGAGTGAATCCGTGAAAAGGTATGCCCGAGACAAAATAAAATCAAAAATGAACTTAGGTTGGTCAAAAATGGTTGGCTATAATGTGAAAGAGCTAACGGAACATCTCGAAAGTAAATTTCAGCCAGGCATGACCTGGGAAAATTATGGCACATTGTGGGAAATAGACCATAATACCCCAATTAGCTGGTTCAAAAACAATTCTGAAAACCTTATCAAGGTAGGTTATTCTTTACAAAATTTACAACCAATGTTAAAAAAAGAAAATCAGCATAAGAATGCAAGAAGTGTTGGTTCAGTTATTCAAACATTGAATCTGGTTGGAAGAGAAATTTAGTTCTCTTACTCCTTCGTTGCAGGTCTTTTCAAATAATATATTCTCTCCTTGTGAAGTTTTGACGTTCCGAAAATAAGAAAATTAATCGTTATAGGAGAGGTTGTTTCAATCCAAGCAAGCTCCCAACCCTCAGCGCCAAGATTGTTTAATCTTCCCAAATCTTCATGACCATTCCCAAGAATCGGAAGATTATTTGACCTAAACGAAGTGTATTCCCAACGATTTATCATTCAATCATTCTCCGTATATCAATTAATAACAATATTAAGCGCTTATTTAGAGAGTTATTCGTCATGCTTTGCTTTTTCATCCAATAACCTGAACCTTTCCGCGACCCAATTACAAAAATGGGGACTTCGTCCCGCTTTGGTTGATATCCGGTTCACAACATAGCGCCCGTTCTTCATGAACTGCTCGCGAGTATCCCGATATTTCTCTACGACTTCGTCCACTTCCTTATTCCGCTGGCGAATCTGAATACCTGATGAGTATTCTACGGGCTTAATGAGTTCATCGAACGTCATGAACGAACCATCGAAACCAACCAACCCTTTTCGAATACCTTCCTTCCATTCCACCGACTTCGTCTCGTAGGCATCGCGAATCGTTTGGGATGGAAGAATATCCTTCCATAAATCAACACGGCGCTCTTTGAACGCGGTCGGGTTCACGCTGTCGGGCTGTCTTACCCTGAACTTCCACCGATATATTTCTCCCGAATCGTTCGAATCCAACAAATAGGGAACATAGTTCGAGACCCCTTGCTCTCTATCTGGGCGTTGGACTTCGACCACGGCGTGCAATAACTCTCGGATTTGCTTGTCGATGCGGTTAAATTTTGGGTAAGTAAGGAAGATATAGTTTCGAAACACTCGCCCCGTCGAAAAAAGCCGTAGAGCATTAATGTTCTTTCGAGTCATCGAGTCTCGGGAGTTCAAAAAAGTTTGCGGTTCTTCGAGGACGAACGCCGAGCCGATGGGGTGTTTTTGGGATAACATTTTTTGGAATTCTTTCATTCCATAAATGACGTGGTCAATATTGAATCTTGTTTGACCGCTTGCGTCTCTATCGAGTGCTTCCGCGAATCGTAGGGCGAGCGTGGATTTACCATATCCTGTTTTTCCGACCACGGCCACGAGGCAATCTTCTTCGTGGTAGTGTATTTTTCGGTGCGCCCAATATAGGAAGGGTGCTTTTCGGACTTCGGGCGGAATCTTCCCTTCGAATTCTTTTTCGGGTTTGATGTTTCCTTCGAGGTCGGCTTCGATAACGTGGTCGGGTGTTTCATCCATACTTGTTTAGTTCTCCTTTGGGTTCGTGTTTATTCCGTAGGAAGTGAGCGCTCCTTCGGTTTCTTTGAAGGCTTCCTCGGGTGTTAATTGTAATTGGTCGTAGCATGATGCGAGTAATTGACTCCAATAATTATATGCTGTGAATAAGATGCGCATATTCGTGTGAAAACTGTCGCCGTTGGTTCGCTTCATTAGTATTCTTTGAATGAATTGTCTCGCCGGGATATATGCGTAGGTTCGGGTTGTCCCTTTTTCGAGGTCGATTACTTCAAGTTTCATGAACGAGCGGTATGCAGAGAGTTGTCCATCCATAAATTCGATTAAGCGTTTGAAGTTCGAGACTCTTTGTTCGGCATCGAGGCCATTGAAGGAATCAAAACCCCCTAAAAGTTTGATAATCTCGTTATTGGTTCGAAGGATTTGAAGACCGAGCGTTATCCTTGCGTTATTATTCTTGAACCCCATTCAAACCAACTCCCGTGAAAAAACCTCTTCCGACTCAACTTCTTCGGCTTCCCTTAGGGGAAAACGTGCCTTACTAGCCTGACTAGCCTTACTAGCCTCGTTTTCTTGAGGGATTGTAAGGTTGGTAAGGGATGTAAGGGTAGTAGGGGTCGTAAGTGAGGTAAGGTAAAGTTCAGAATAAGGCGGAAGAGAAAACGCTTTCCTCTCAACGACTTTATAGACAGAAATTTCTTTTCCACCTTCGCCCACAACATCTTTTTTCATTTTCAGCGCACCAAACCCAACCATTTTTTCGAGATTATCATAGACTGAATCTTTCGAGAGCGTGAGTGTGCCAATGAATTTATTTACGGGTAAAAACTCGAATTTGTTTTGATACAACTTTTCGGAAACATCTTTCATTGCTTCAACAATTTTTCGTTGATTTACTGTCATGGGGTTGAGTGTACCCGATGTTGATAGGTTATGAAGAAAAACTTCTCTAGCTATTTCATAATCAACCGATGTGGCGATTATTCTCTCCGAATTATCTTTTTCTCGTTGAAATTGGTGCATTACTGCGCTTGCTTTGACAAAATCAAAAACGGTCAATAACAGTTCTAGTAATCAACTCATCTGGGAAAAATGATGCAACCTCTTCCGAGAATGGAACGACTACCTCGTATCGTTCAAGTTTTCCTAATGCGCTTTGAAACTTGGAATCAAATTCAGGGTTTCTCCCGGCACGGGCACATTTAGCTCGAAAATTTTTGATTCTTCCTGTTTGCTCCGCCCCCGCGTCTAAAGGAATGAATTGAACCCTGCGGAGTTGCTCTCCTCTCGGGGAGCTGTTTGCGGTTGTGAAAAGACAAACGGGCTTTCCTCGAATTTCAATGTCTTGGGCTTCCCCATTTACTGTAATGGTTGCTTTGCTTCCGCCTGAAAGGAATGTTTTGACGACTTCGCAGTTAAGCACCGCGTCAGAAACATCTTCTAAAAACAAAACCTGCCCATCCCAAGTAAAATCAGGTTCTTTTTTTGGTGAGTGCCAATAATTTAGGACTGTCGGGCTTATTCGAGTTCGATGTTGCAGTTCTTCATCCGGGACACACAAACGCGTTATTGTTTTTGTGAGATAGTCTTTTCCCGTTCCGCTTTCCTCATGTGGAACACCGTTGAAGCTGGTTGCGTTAGCATTTTTCACTAAGCGCCCCATGCAAAGAAGAATGAGAGATTTTTTTGCTTTTTCTTCCCCAACGGCTTGCTTTTCCGATTCGAGAACTATTTGCTCAAACAAATCTGAGTTTGATAGGATTATTTTTTCCTCGTCAATCGGAATTTCTTTGACGAATGAAAATGTCCATTTTTTTGAGGCCGGAGTGTTCCCGCAACGGATGCAAAGAGATGGTTTTTCTCTATCGTAAATGTTTCCACATACACATTTCCAACGAATCATTTTCCCACCTTCAATATGCTTGCTTTTTTTCTTGACACCATTAGGGTGTGGCTTACGAAGAATTGGTCGTATGCGGAGTTGATGTTCGTATGCGGGGAGTATCCGAATCGCTCGGCTTCTGAAAGTTTTGCTTGAAGCTCTTCAAGAGAACCTGCTTCAAGGATAAGGAATTTTGGCAAAAAGCACGTTTTTCTAAGTCCTTTTCGGATGGGTTTTTTCTTCGTAGTGTGCTTATTTTTGCTCATCGCTGACCCCTTCCTTTGTGTTAATAATGTTGTATGGCGTGCCTGTTTCATGTATGGCGCTCGTAATTGGTGGAAATAGCTTCGAATACTCTGTATTGATTAGTTCTTCGAGTGTTTTTGTTGAACTCAACCCTTTGACTAAACTAATTCGGGTAAGTCTTGGGAATACTTCTTTTTGAAATCTGAAAGAGTGGTTTTCACGCTTCATCCGTTTTCCCCCTCTTTTCAAATTCGGCCGCTAAATCATCGGATATTTTATGCATCGCTAATGCCTGAAGGAAGGCGCAGTCGATGCACAACGCTCCCCTCGGCGTTGGAACATAGAGCCAACTGACTTCACAACAAAAAATGCATTCGTGTGTTGAAATGTCGTTGATGAACTCGTTGTTTTTTTCATTCATGGTTCGAATTACTCGAAGGCTTTCCTTTCCGAAGTTAATTTCTTGGAAGAGATTCATCCATGCTTGAAGAATTTCTCGGTGTGAATGATTTTTCTCGTTCGTTCCGAGAGACTCTTCCGTTTTCCGATACGTTTCTTCGAAGCGATTCTTTTGGGAGTCGTTTAGAACGGCGATAAGGCGGTATTTTCGTTCAGAATTCATGCTTTCACCTGCATCAGAGTTGTTTGTCCTTCCACAAACACCTTCTTTTTTTTGAGAAAGCGTTGAAGAACGCTTGAAAGCAATTCATCCTCACTAACCCCTTGGGCAGTTGCTTGAAATTGGAGCTTTTCGAGCGTTTTTGGACGAAGAATAAAGACATGGAGCATTTCGTTCAATCTGATTCCCCCTTTTCTTTTCCAGCCCATTCGGAAAATATTTTCGATTGGGGGCAAAACTGAAGAACTAAGAGAGGCTGTCCATCCTCTGTTTTTCCTGCTTGCAATTTGAAAATGGATATCTCGCCGAAGCCATCTAACAGTAGACGAGGGATTCTCAAGGTGTAGGATTTTCTTTTTTCGAGGCGAACTCTTCGATAAAACGTGAGGTTCGGATATGTCGAACCGTGAATTTCTGCTTCATCCAAAAAGGAAAAGTTTGTTTTTGGGCCACCCTCACTACTTTTAACTTGGGTAATCGTAGTCATTTCAATCAACTCCTTTTTGGGCCGGCGTTGAAGCGCCCCCCTCTTTTCTTTAATCATTCGTCTCAAGCCATCTCTTTTCGGTTGGAGATGGAGAATAACCGTTTTTTATCATTCGTTGAAGCAATTCCAAATATTGCTTGGGCGGAGTGTGGTTATTCATGCGTCCAATCCTCGTTTCAGTAATTCCAAAACTAAGCTGTTTTGGCTGTTGAATTCTCCGCGTCGCTCGCAGACTCTTGACCACACCTCGACGGGAACGGTTAGGTAAACGCGTCTAACAGTTCGGGGTCTTTTGTTTGGGAAATCGGCGCGCATTCCACTGAATTATACCTTTGTTGAATTATATCCGTTCTAACTCGGCAGAAATGTGCCGAGGTCGTACTGTTTTATAAATTGTCAAAAAAAGTGTTCTTTTTTCCTCAATCATTATATCCAACCCGTGCTGTAATAGTGTCGGCGTGTGGTAGAAATGGTGCATAAGTCAGAGCGGGCGTGGTCGAACCCTGACCATTTTGCCGTTTTTGAATTAGCATCTAAACCGCCGTATTATTTCTCGCTTAAAACAATAAAAAAAATGAAGCCAACAATAAAAAATCCTAAAAAAATTGTTAGGGAAATGTTAGAATCAAATATAATCAAGCCAACTAACCCAGACGAATTGACTAAATTATTTTTAGGAAAAAAAAAAGAACTTTTAGAAGCAGTAGCCGGGCGAAGAGTTAAAACTAATTTATTTGCTATTAATTGGGGCGGAATAAGCGCAAGAACCTTCATTCTAATGCCAAAAATATTATTTTTGGGACGTTTTGAAATTGGTAAAAATAAACCGCACGCGTTCACTTTACTGCAACACTATGCACACAACTATGGCTATGTTGAGAAATATTCCTCAATGAAAAAAAATATTGTTAAAGAATTTCTCGGGGATAGACAAGGTTGTATTGACGACCATTTATACAATTTTTTTGTTTTTTTAGACGACATTAAAAGAAAGGATTTTTCACGCGTGAATATTTCCCAGCTGAATGCTGAACTGAAAGCGTGGGCTGGACAAGACAAGTGCTTTGATAACGCTCCTACTGCCAAACAGGACAATATTTAGACTGTTTCTTGTTTTACAAGTTTTGCATCATCCGTCCTTCATAGTCTCAACCGCGTTTTTCTCATGTTGCATAATGTCCAACACCGCATTGTTGGGAAGGTTTTCCATTTTTGCGTTAATTTTATTCATAACCTCAGCCATTCGAGACATAGCTAATCGAGTAGCTTCTAGTTCATCCTGCATTACGCTCATGCGGTCTTTGGATGCTATCCTTGCTTCCAATGTGAGTGGGTTGGAACATTTTAGACAAAAAATGTTTGTCGATGGGTTGGCGGATGCGCAGTATTCGCAAACCTTTGGCTTCAACTCGCTCTCTTTGGGTTTTGTTTCCCCGCCTAATCCGTAGATTCTTCGAACGGCGTCATTTGTTTGCTTGCCCGATAAGTGAATGTAGGTTCGAGGCATATTCGACCCGAGCTTCCATCCCATGACCGCGCATAGCTGAGCCTCATTGAGGTAAGATGCCAAAAAAGTTGCACGGCTATGTCGATAATGGTGGGGGTTGAAGGGTTTGTTTATTCCGGCTCGCGCTTGGGCTTCCATAATCATTCGTCGAATAGCTTCATAGGTCATGCGTTTTCCTTTATTGAAATTGGAAACGATGACGAATAAGGGCGCGTTCTTATCGGATTGAAGGGGGTGGATGCTCAACCACTCCTTGAGATAAGGGACGGATGCGACCAACAAGACCCTTCTTTGACCCGTCTTTCCTGTTAGAACCGCTTCGGCCTCTGTCCCGCTAAATTGGACGTTCCGAATGTTCAACATTCCAACTTCGGAAATTCTACCTCCCGTTTCGTAAAGAACGCTAATGAAGGCTTTTCGCATGGGGTGGTCGGTTGCCCCAATAATTTTTCGGATTTCTTCTTCGGTCAATAATTCCTCTGGGAGTTTCTCGTTGTCCTTCTTTGAGCCAGCTTTAATCCACTTAACTAGGGCGGGATATTCGTCCTCGACCCCGTGAACGTGAAAATTTAGCCATTTGTAGAAGGTTTTGATAATGACTCGAAACATCCATTTGGTTGATTTGCTCCATTTCGTGTTCGTGTTAATCTTTGAAAGAAGGCCTTCCAAATCCGAGCGGGTGGCTTGGTCGAAGTCTTTTCCCAGCATTTCACCAGAAACCGTAATTATTCGAAGGAGACGAAGCCTTCGCCCGGTAGAGTGTTTATTGTCGGATTCGAGTGATTTCTTCCAATCGTGGACTAAAACGCTGTTTCTAGGCGTTAAAATGAAGAATTTACCAATCGTTTTGGGGTTTTTGGCCTGTGCTTTAATGACTTTAGCATGAGGGTTGTATTCGTATTTATCGGGCCAGATTCTTCCGATTAAGAGTTCGTATTGCCTTTCATAGTCTTGAAGGCATGTGTTTTGGGTGGTATTCATGGATATATCCTCGTTTTAGGTTGTATAAGTCCACTAGGCCCCGCCCAAAAGTGATATAGACCAACCCTGCAACTACCGCCCGCCGGGGGCAATTTTATCACCACCTACTTGTCTGTTTTAGGGTGGTGACAATTATCACCACCTTTTTTATTCTTGAGGGTGGTGATAATAGTATGGGAAATTTGATCGAACGAAAAAAGAAAGATACCACTTATTATTATTTAGAGAAAAACCTCAAAATAGGAACGGACAGATGGAAACGCGTTTCCATCTACCTAGGAAAGGAAAAACCGTCCGCAAACGAATTGAAGAAAAAAGAAAAAGAATTGAATGAAAAAGCGAATAAGACTCTTAATTCACTTTATGACAAACGATTGGATAATTATTCTTTTTCTTTCCTTACAAAAAAAGAATTAACTGAAGTAGAGCGGGTAAAAGATAATTTTGTTTCCCGTTTTAAAAAATTAAGCAAAAAACAAAAAGAGAATTACGATCGCAACCAAGTCGTGCATTTCGTTTATACTACGCTTCGCACGGAAGGGGTGGATGTCAATTATTCGGATGTGGAGACTGCTTTTGAAATCTTGGGCAAAAAAAAGGGAGACTATACCTTCGATAGCAAGGTCATTATTTCCAGTTCCATGATTACGGGATTCAATTTCCTGAACAAAATAGCTTTTACCAAAAAGGACTTGCTTCGATTGCATGGAATTGTCATGTCTTCGTTTGAAGAGAAAAGCCCCGGTCAGCTGCGAGATGATCAACGTATTATCGCGCGGGTGAACCCGCTTACCCATCTCAAAGAAGAAATAGGCTATCGCCCTCCTTCCCCTGAAAAGGTCGAAAAAGAACTGGAAGGATTTTTTGTTTGGCTCGAAAAAAACAAGACTATCCACCCTCTGGAGCTCGCCGCATTAGTGCACCTGAAAATCTACCTCATCCACCCATTCAAAGATGGAAATAAGCGGATGTGCCGACTATTATTCAATAAAGTGCTTCAAGACGCCGGATACCCTGTCCTCAATATCTCCAAGGATACGCCTGACTATTTCCGCAGCCTCATCCAATCCGTTGAATATGGCAACGAAAAGTTTTTCGTGAGATTCTGCTATCAAGCGTTTATCAAACAAGTGAAAAACCGACGGTTACGTTAATCGGCGGTTCCCCTCCATCTGATTACTATTTCCGGAAATAGCGTGTATTACATGCGCAAAAAGGAAGCAATCGCCTTAATTGGTCAGCGCCGCTGGAAAGCATCGGAAACAAAAGTTAAAGAACTCTTTTCAGCAGTATGTTTACTAGTATGCCCATTGAGGATATCAAAAAGGAGGCCGAACGCGGCATAATGGAATATGATCTTGCTTGGAACGAATTCTTCAAGAATCGGCCGCGGCCTAAAAACGATGATGAAGAACAGAAAGAGATGATTGAATTTGCTTTCTGGTATAACAATGTGCGGCCGCAAAGTGATACAGGCAAAACCCCTGCTGAAATGCGGGAGAGAATTATCGAATACGGTGAAACAAGCCGTGAAGAAGAAGCAGCTTACGAAAAGCAGCTTGCCATGGATGACATACTCGGGTGGATTCAAGAAGGAAAATATCAGGACGCATTTAAGGAATGCAATTATCAACTTGAATCAGAACCAAATAATGTTGAACTGCTTCTTCTGAAATTTGAGGCGCTTACCGGAATGAATAAAATGCCTGATGCTGAAAAACTGTTGGAAAAATGCTCCATTCTTGACCCTGAAAACCCATACCTCCATTTTCATTCTGCGAGCATGCACCTCATGAAAAGAGATTTCAGCGGAGCATTGGAAAAAATAAATGGTGCACTTGAAAAGGATGAGAAAAACTTTGATTTTTTGGTTCTGAAAGCCCAAATACTATTCCTTATCAATGATAGGTTATACATTCGCTATCTGAAGGAAGCCGAAGCAGTGGACCGAAGAAGGTTGCTAAACTTCCTTGACACGTGTTGGTTCGACACCTATCCAGAACCGGACGAAGTTTTTGGCATCCTTGAAAAAGGGAATGCTTGCCTTTTTGAAAAGGACGTGGAAGGAGCATTTCAGGAACTGACAAAACTTGATGCATTTCCGCTGACGAAACCGTTTCGAGAAGTCGCTGCCGTGGCAAAAATAAGAAAATATCTGGATGATAAAGACTTACCGTCCGCAAAAAAATATGTCTCCGAATTATTTGATGAAAAAGACGTTAGTTCTTCGGCATTTTACTATCAAGCGAAAATAGATCGTATGGAGGAGCATCCTGAAAATGCGCTGCAGGCAATAAACAATGCCATTGCAATTGCGGAAAAATCAAACCAACTTGATGCAGGGAATTATTTGGAAAAAGCAGAAATACTCGCTGTTCTCGGAGATGAAAGTCATACCGAATTTGAAGAAAAAGCAAAAAAAATACAGCAAAAAGTCATTAAACGTGCAATGAAAGACGCAGAGAAGATGGGCAAAAAATGCATAACAAAAGATGGTTTAATAAAATTTGAATGATTGGCCATTTTTATTGATTTTTTGAACCTTATTTTTTCAGTTCTTTTTTTACGTAGTTTGAAACCTCTTGTAATTGGGAAGTTTATTGAGTAGTTTTCTTAGGTCTCTTTTCCAATTTGTTTTCAGAAGAATTGTCGGTACCACTTTTCATAGTCTTTGTGGTTTCCCACAAAGTAGAATCGGACTTCTTTGTTTTGTTCGAACACGCGATAGGTGATGCGGTCCGAGCCTGCTTCGTCTACGAAGAATTGGGCTCCTTTCTTGAGGTGTCGCTTTTGGGGGAACTCCAAAATCTTTTGGATTTTCTTGGCAACCCGTTCCTTGGTGCTGTGGTCTAACGAGCTAAAGTATTTGGGCCAGTCTTCATCAAAGGCAGCGCGGTAGGGGATAGAGTATCACTTCAAGTGTTTTGAATAGCTGCCCATTGCTTCGCTCGCATTTAGAAGCTTTCGCTTCCCCACTTTGATATCGTGGTCGATTTTGTCCAGTTTCCGATTAACTAACTCCACTTCCCCTAAATGGCGTTGCTCAAAATCAACCAACGCTAAACGAATAGCTTCTGATTGAGTATTAGCATAGCCTTCTTCCACCATGGTTTCTGCAATAGCTTTAGTTTTTCCTTTCAAGATAACATTCATACATCCACCAATACAATTGGGAATTAACTGATTTAAATATGTATCGATAATGATTCACTTTGAAGCATCAAATGGGGCCTTTTGGAGGGTTCTGTTGAAAGTCCGGAAAATTTACTTGAAGAACTATCTTAGACTCATAATGAGTAAAATCTAATCAAAACTGTTAATTTTAATCCATTATAGGCCATTTATGAAAGTTTTCATGTTCCAGTAACCAACTATTTCGTTTACACATAGTTCCCTATAAAGGAACTAATGGCATACAAAGTAGAGGAGTAATATGACTGCAGAAAGCACTCAACGACGCAAGGCCCTGCAAAAACTCGATGAGCTAACAACAAATAGCGACCTTACCGAGAAAGATGCCCTAGAAATAGGCCGAAAAATCAACCGAGCTGTAGCCAGGAACCACGGCATAAACACCTAAATTATCATTAGCACAATCCATTCACGATGCTAATCCGCAAATTCTTCACGTGGAATTTCAGTCTGTTTGATAATGTACTGGATAACGAAGATGGTGACTTCCCTTCCTTTAGGAACCCAAGTAGTCAAAACCTTTCCAGAAGGTAGTGTTTTCTTGAATGTGATGTGTTTGCTGGAGCGGGTTTCTTGGAAACCGTGCTTTTCGAGAATTCGGATGACCTCTTTAGTTGGCAGCGGCCTTAATTTTCCCATCGACGCCACCCTTTGGAACTTTAGCTAGAATAAAAGAAAGGGAAGTAAGCTCAGCCATCGTCTCAGGCTTAGGAGTGTCTTTGTCGCTCAAATAGTCGTGAATCAAGTCTGTCATGTTCTCCTTGACTTCTTTTTCCGTTTGACCTTGTGTGGCAATATCTAAAGAGGGACAGGAAGCAACGTACCAGTCGCCTTCTTTCATAATCAAAATAGGGAACGAAACAACGTTATTTTTCATACCACTAAATGGTGTTCACCGACTTATTAAGGCAATGGCTAAATGCGAGCCAGACTGCACGGAAAACCTGCAATAATAGTGGAATCGAATGATCCCTCTTTTGGCATTCTTGAATAGCTTTTTTTTCCAATTTTATTGGCAGCGCGTTAGTGCTGCTGAATAACTTTAGTGGTCAACTATTCACTAAAAGCGGAAGTCAACAGTGCCTGTAATATCCTGAAACATTGTCGTTTTGTTACCATAATGAAAGAGACCCGCCGAGTAAATTAATAATGAACTGCACGAATAATAGCAGCGGACTGGCGGCTACGGTTAAGAACCCATAGAACGATGATGGAACTGGATTTTGGTTCGCGCACCACTGTGTACATATCCCGCCGCAGTCCACGTCCGATTCGCCTTCATCCAACAGGCCATTAAAGCAGGTGGACGAATCAATCGTCTGTGCACACCCTTCATCCACTTGTGCATCGCAGTCGTTGTCAATTCCATCGCAGAGTTCAATCGCGGGCTGGCACGAAACCAAATTATTTCCTCCGTTTCCACCCGTAGAAGGGCCGCCCCCACCACCGCCTCCGCCGCCCCCGTTCGACGAATTAGCTGGTGGATTAACGGGGGGAGGATTCTCCTTCGCGCGCACACATGACGTATTGGAGAGCGTGCTTCCAATAATATTTTTGGACTGCACCGCAAAGCAGTAGATGCTATTGGGAACGCCCGTAAACAAATAGGGACTGCTCGTCTGTGTGCTCACGACCCAGTTCAAAAAAGTAGCTTCGTCAAATTCAGCAAGAGAGATAGTGCCATCACTCACGATGGGATCGCTATTCAAAACGCCCCGCAAATAGTATCGAGGAACAGGCACCCCACCCGAGTTGGTCCACGATAAATCAATCGTTCCCACATCCGCGCCCGTGGAGCCATTCAATGTGAATGCTCCGGGTGCTGATTGTGTGTTTAATGCGAAGCCGCAGTCCGTTGTCGAGTAAGAACTTCCCGCCGTATTCGCGGCTTTTCCTGCAAAACAATACTCGATTCCCGGTGTTCCTGAAAATACAAAAGGATTGGCAGGGTCAGTGATAGCATATGACCATTCGCCCGCATTCGTATTTTCGAATTCCGTTGAAGTGATATTTCCATCCTGCGCAATGGCATGGCTTTTTGGAATCCCGCGGATGATATATTGTACGGGAGAAGTTCCCCCCGCGAGCGTCCATGAAACATTGGCGTCTCCGGCAGCAGCACCCAACGCCATTATTACACTAAACACTCCCGGTGCGACAGGCCCTCCGCTTGAGGCATTAATGGTCAAATCTTGGGAAGTAGAAACAAATCCTTGAGCGTTTCGAATACGAATGGGGTATGTGCCGGGGCCCCCGAGCGTGTTGGCAATGTTGGCGGAAGTCAAATTGAATGTGAGCTGGGTATTTGCTCCATTCACCCCCGTGTTGTCACGAACTAAAATGGTTGGATTTCCGATTAATATTTGGGCGGCGGGATGAATCTTGCTTCCGGTGAGAGTAATGGAATAATCCTGCCCGTCTACAATCGGATTAGGAGAAATCCCATTAGCATTCAATAGTGGAATGGCATGGATGATGGTAATGGTTTTATCAATCGCGGAAGAAGTTTGGCTTCCATTCACCACGTGCACTTGATGTGTTCCAACATCCAATGTTTTGGTCTGGGCCGCACTCAAACTGAATGCGAGAGACAAATTATTAGCATTCACCGAAGTGGGTGAAATGTTGGTGAGTGCACCCACGTTGACTTTGCTTCCCGCATACACGGGGGTTGCACTCTGGAACTTAGTCCCTGTGAGCGTAATGGAATGGGTCAAATCCCATTCGATAGAATTTGGATTTACCATCGTGAGAGTGGGAATCGGATCCGTAATCGTGAGCGTGCGCGGAGTGGACTGTTTGAGGGTGTTGGTCACGATGACATTGTGAATACCCACTCCTAATTGATTATTGACATTAGCCAGTGTGGGGTCCACGCGCAGTGTTCCCGCCACTGGAATAGTGGGAGTGAAATTCAAGCTTCCCACGCTAACCATGGGGGCGGTCCCATAAAACGTACAGGCCAAGTCCAATACGGGATCAAAATTGAATTCAATGCTTGAAGGAATCACGCTTGCTAATTGGGGGTTCCAAATTGTTAGGGATTGCGCCCCCGATGTTCCACTCGCTTGCGTCACGGTCACATTATAAGTGGAAACATCCAAACTGGGGAGAGTAGTGTTGGCGGCCGTTAAAGTAGCCGTGATTTGAGTGGGGGAATTAACCGCGACTTGCGCAGAAGGAATGGTGAATGTCCCAATTTTAACCGTCGCAGGCGAGGTAAAGTTGCTTCCGGAAAGAATGAGGGAGGTTGGAGAAGCATACCCAATATTGGGCGGGCTGACTCCGGATAAAACAGGAACGCCGGGACCGCCGCCGCTTCCAATCGTCAGTGAAATGGGCTGCGAAAAATATCCCGTATTTTCAAGTCGAACATCATGTGTTCCTGCACCAATAGCTGAAACTTGAGCCTGTGACAAGTCCAGCGTGAGTATTTGGTTGGTATGGTCCGTTGACGTGGGGGCGAGCGCGGGATAGCTTCCAATATGAATAAGGGGGTTAGCGTAATATTCTACTTGCAGCTGCAGCGAGCCAGCGGTGTTGGCTGGGATGGTCGTTGGATTCAAGTCGTTCAACACGGGGGGAGAAACCATGAGGGGAAGGGAATTGGAAACATTGCTTCCCACCGTCACGGTCACCGGGTAAGGAGTTGCGCTGGGCGGAAGGAGTGGGTTGCCACCTGAAATAAATTGAGGCTGTTTGAGTTGAAATCGCAGACTCGAAGAACTGGTAATGGAAACTTGGCTCGACGGAACGGTTACAGACCCCACTTTCACTACAGCATTATTCAAATTGGCACCATCCAATGTGATCCACGGACTAATATCATTGTATGAAATGGCCGAAAGTGCCGCAGGGCCAATCGTCATTTGAGCAAGCGAGGGAAGAGTGGGGCTGGTGATGGAAAAAGATTGTGCACCCGAGAATGGGGCCGCACACGTGTGGGCGGGGCCGCATTTCACGCGCACCGTTCCGGGACCGAGTCCGAGCGTGCCCATCTCCGCAATAGTCAAAGAGGTCGTGAGGGATGTGTTGTTTACGAACGTCGTGGCTTTAGTGACGGTGCCGGAAGTACCGGTAAATTCCGCTTGGTCCCCGCTCTGGAAAATATACCCATTCAATGTCAGCAAAGGAGAATTTTGATTGTTGACCGCACTGGAGGGGGTGATGCTAGACAATACTAAATCAGTAGCATTGACAATTTGAAAATTAATACTATTGGATGTGCTGGAACCTTGAACGATTTTAGCCGAATGATTTCCCGCCCCGAGAGTAGTAGAACTGTTGACCCCTGTAGCTGGAAGCGTCGTTGTGAAGGTTCCCCCTGTTTGGGAAATGGTAAGATTTACATTTACCGCTGGACTGCTGTTTTCTTTGGTAATGCGCAATCCATCTCCATTCTGCATGAGTGTTCCGTTCAATGTTAGTGCGGCACTCTGGCCTGCGACAATCAAAGATGGATTGCTCGTGATGGAAGAAAGAAAAAGAGTGGGAGTCGAACACGTGCACCCGTTGGCAAACGCCACAAATGCGGGGGTGCAATACCCTACTGCAGTCGCATTATATGCGGGGTCCAATGTAGGATTATTGGGAATGGGCCCGCACCCATTTACGGCAGCACCCAATCCATTAATGGCACCCGTCCCGGATGGCACAGCATCGCATGTTTCTCCTGAATTAATGGTGTGATTTCCGCAATACACTTGCGTGGAAGGAGGCTGGCAGGACGGATGGTTAGTCCCGCCGCCGCTAGGACCTGTACCCGAATAGGGAAGTTCTGAACAATAAGGGTCGTCGCAATTCACTAATTGATTGCAATTATCATCCGCTGCCGTGGTGCAATTCTCCCCCCTATTGGGGCGAATGGAAGGATTAGCATCATTACAATCTCCCCCACACGTGGTCACTCCGTCATTATCCGCGTCTGGACAAGACAGGCCGGGATTTGCTTGAAATGACCCATTCACATATGCACCTCCTGCTCCATTGGGGACCCCGAGTGCGAGTGCGATGCCGCACAAATGCTCATCTTCCATTTTAGTGGGGTTCACGCTCCAGTTTGATTTATCATAAAATTTGTTTTCATATGGATTCACTATCCAAACGCGTTTGAAAGCATCACTAAATTTTTGGAAATATTCCGCGAGCAAATCGTTTCCCCCGCTCATGAGGTATGTTGAATCCAATTTTCTCAACTCGGAAGCCATGATTAATTCGTTGCAGTATCCGGGGTAAATTTCCTCCTGTTGCGTGTGGCGATAACTCGTGTACGCATTGAAAGGAAAGGACGAATATTGCGCCGCAGGATTCGTTGAAACAATCATACAATAGTAATCATTGAAACCACCCCCGCCTTCATTGATATTCAAATTAGGGTCGCTCAAATTGGGTGTTTTATTTCGCACTTGATCGGGAGTCTTGTATCCATACGTGTATTGGTAAAACAACCCATCCGTGCTCATGGTTTTGATTTGATTAATCGTTGCCGTGTCGGCAGGCCAGGATAGAACATCACGCAAATAGACAGCCATCCCCTGCCGGATTTGGGCATCCTGAAAAGGTTTAATGGTCCAATACTTCTGTCCCGGGCAAATGCTCTGGCTGAAATCGGAAATGGCACTTGCGAAAAACTTTACGGGGTAATAATCCCCCGTCGCGGGGTTGGTTCCACGAGCACCCACACTTTCCTTATTTCTCAAATTATCCGTCAATTGCAAAATAGATTTAATGTAAATATTCTTGTAATAGGGATCGGGAAACATGGAGTTGACGTGGCTCAACCAAATCATCATGCGCCCCCTTCCTCTATCGGTAATTCCAGCCGGACAACTGCTTCCTTGGCAGTATCCCTGCTCCGAATAATAGAATGGTGACGCGGTTGTTTCGGCGGACTGCTGAATAATATACCGCGTCACATTGTTTCCCCAAAGCGCTTGCCCCAATGCTCGGCCTTGAGAATAGTGCGAGGGCTGATATTGCGTCCACGCGTGAAACATCACCCCCCCATACCCTGAAGGGGCAGCGTTTGCATAATTCGTGATGGTTCTCCCCTGCTTATCGACGCGGTGTCCGGTTGGAATCTGGTTGTATTCACAAAAACCAAGCAAGTCTTTTCCACCATAGGTGTTGTCGCAAGTTATTGGTGCAGCAGGATTGCCAGACATGCTTTCAATCATCGTGCTTTGATAGTAATCCAAATTAGCTTGAGGGTGGTCCTTGTGGCGGTAGCCCACTAAATAGTTTGTAGCGCTAGCTGCCCCATACAAGTGCCATCGCCCCACATCCAAGTATCTTCGGTCGCAGCGCTTATCGCACGAAAGCATAAAACGAATTAAAGTATAATCATCCTGATGATACGTGTCAGGGTATCCGGAAGCACGCAGATCTTTTCCATTTTCAAATTCATAATTTCCAAACCGGTGGCCGCGCAGGGGATTATCCACTTGGTTTTGGTGAAAATTGTATACGCTTTGCGCATCCGCCGAAAAATCAACTGTTGGGTTAATCAACGACGGATCAACTAGTTCTCTGAAAAAAGAATCCTGCACGCGGGAATACATGGCAAGGGACCCGCCAGAATTCACACCATTTTCCTCGACCGGGTGTGCAGTTACGGGGGCGCTGCCCACGCTCACCACTAAATGACTAATGAGTGCTTGTCCTCCAGCGATGTAATTATTGGGATTGGGAATTCCATTTGCCCCCGTGAGGGAAGGTCCTTCCTTGTGCGTGGTTCCGCTCAAAATCTGTTGCCCATCCACGGGCATAATCCAATACGTTGTTTTCCCGGGAGGAGACGCGGCATCCACGCGCGAGGGCTGCAAATAGGTCGCATCAAGAAGGTATATGTCATTGTCAATTGCTCCCGTGTCCACGACTATTTTGGCATCTGTGTAAAAAATAACTCCGTGTTGGGGATTGGGATAATTAAAAGATCCCGCGCCCACCGGCCCCCCCGTGGTTGTGGGGGCAGTGTCTTCATCTAAATTGTTTGAATTCACCAGCAAATGATCCACGATCACGTAATTTTTTCCACCAATGGCGCGGATGAAAAAAACAGAACTCATCAAATACGAAAGATCTTCTGGATTTCCGCCTGGAAGAGGCTTATGGCGAATATGCACCTCCCACTCTTTGAGAATGGGTCCGTCGACTGTTTGTTTCACACAGTTTGCTGAAAATGCCGCGGGAACCACATTTTTTACATTACAATTCGCTGGAGTTCCATCTGGATTGATTATTCCATCAATGTCCAACGTCATTCCATAATTGGCATCCTTAATGTCATCCACTTGAACTTTCAAATTTTTTCCATTTTGGTTTTTGAGCAAATCCAAAATATCGGTGTTCAATGCAATGGGTGCGGTCACTCCACTTTGCAGGGACTGAATGGTTTCCGTATTTTGGGTGACGGATGCTAACACCCACGCCACGGCCGTGCGCACGCTCCCATCTTTGTAATAAGATGTGGGCACCACTTGCGAGGGAAACGTTCCCACTTTGAGATTGGGAATATACCCATTCGCCACACTCGCTGAAGGATATTGACCCATGGCAAATGCCACTGGTATTGCAACCGGCTGATCGATAATCGCAGTAGCATTACTATTTTTGATAAAAACCTGTTCGGGGCCTAAAGGGGTTTGTGCAAACACTCCTGCCGACAGTAGAATAAGAAAAATGCCCCCCGCCAAATAAAAAAATGGTTTACTCACCTGTGTAAAAATTCATTTATGTTTATTAATGTGATTCCACGCGTTTTCTTCCAGCCCACCTAAAACACTTAAAAGCAATACTCTCCATTTTCCCGCGTGAAACCCCTCTATCAACATGGGCAAGGTTCCTTGGATTACCTATTGCTCATTGGAGGGGCTGTCCTCATGGTGACGGTCATACTTCTTTTGCTTTTTTATTCGGTCATCCCTGCCATTCAAACTATTTTACAAAATAATTTGTCCCAATTCCCCGGAGGAAATGGGTTGTCAACTAATCAAACACCCGCTGCTTTTGGACCCATTACCGTTGATTGGGGAACGCTTCCCGAAATTACCACAGATGACTATCGAGGAAGTCTCGCTCATTCACTTGCAGGATTCACTATCACCAACACCGATTCCACTCAACCCATTTCACTCGATTCCATTCGAATAAATTTTTCGATGGTTGAATTGCCCACGCTCACCATGGATGATTTCAAAATCGAACGAGTACAATTAAGCAATGGTGCTTCATGGAACGCATCCGGTTCTCCCGCAGTATCGGGGCAACCCATCCCTCTTTCTTTTACCCTAAACCCGGGAGAAACGATTCAAGGAACCATCGAATTTGATACAATGGTGAATTTGCTTGCGGGAGGCACTGACACGTTTTCAATCTACGCTCGTTTCGATGACCCCAATTATTTACCCGTACACACTCATCAAACGCTTCAAATTGAATTTCATGACACTACTAGTGCAGCTGCCCCTTTAATGGCACGTTCCTCTGCTCTGCACCACAACTTGTCCCTTGAATCCAATCAAGGCGTTTCATGCGATGGACTCGGACTCTCGGTGGGGCCGCTCCCTTCGTTCAGCACCATTACCGATGCATTGGATGGAGGAGAACACTCACGGGATTTGGGATACTCCACTTCATTTTATTTTGATCCCATTCCGGCGAATGCTATTGTCCACTCTACTTCCTTATTTGTATTTCAAGAAGGAGATGTTTCATTCCCTCCGGGAACAGCTGCTCATAGCGACCCCATTTATTTTCTGAAAGACTCCAGCACGGGAGCATGCCAAGGAATCAATAATACAATTGACAATGGCCTCGCGCTTGCTAACAACATCACTGTTTTCAGCCAAAATCCCATTCCTGCTGGCCCGCTTGCCGAACTCAAATATTTTACGCTCAACGGAATGGTGATCCCCTCAACCAATGATGTTCATTTCACCATCCGAGGAAACGATTATGATTACCCAGCCGCACTGGGCGGAGGAGGGGGACCCCCCGGATTTACCGGGCATCGCGTGTGGTCCTCTTCGAACAATCCGGCCGCCCAACCACCTGTACTAATTACACGCTATTCTACGCCGTGAAAGCAGCCATTTTGTCAACAATGATGGCAATGCTCACTTTTCTTCTTCCACAAGCGCGGCGCACCAGCAGGTAAATTGGCTGCTTCCTTCGGCGTGGCAGCTGTATTCCCCCGGGCTCACCCATTCTACTTTAGTAACGGCGCATGTTGAAGGAGTGTGGCTCGGATAGGCATCGCAAATAATTCCATACTGCAATGATACCTTACCACAATACTCCACACACAAATGCTGCATGTGTTGCAATCCATGATTCAGATGCGTGTTGCATGAATCAACCGCTTCGAGCATGCATGCTTGAAGGCTAACATCATTCCCATCTCGCGAAGACTCAATCAACGCACCAAATCCCCCGCAATCAACCAATTCGGCCGACACGCTTGGAACCAAAACAAATAGCAATACCAGCAATCCAATTCCATATTTCATAAAAAAATAACCCCCTTCCTGTGGATTTGTTACGCGGAAAGCTATTTAATTCATGGGGTTACTTTCGTCGACTCATTCGTCGTTGCTTCATTCCGCCGCGTCGCAGTTTTTGAACGGCACGTTGATATCGTCTATAAGCGGCATTGGTTGAAATCCCCATTCCCGACCCAATTTCAGTAAACTGCTTATGCTCAAATATGTGTTCCAAAATCACTTTCCTTTCTGAATCGGACAGTTGGTCTAAGCGATTAATACTTGCAAGTGTTCTCTCTTTTTTTATAATACTATCCAAATGGGATAATTGTTCATGGTCTGCTATATTTTCGACTGCCTCATTAAGTCCTTCTGCAGGCAGGGGATTCCTTCGTTTTTGAGTGTTTCTTTTTTCGCGCAAATCCGCCATAGTCGTTTGGACAATCCTCGACACTAACCCATTAATATTTTTCTCATTTTGAAGACCTCGACTCCGAATATAGATGGATAATTCCACAACAAATTCGCCGTACAAATCCTCCTGGTCATAATCTCGCCGCAGCGAGGCCCCGTATTTATCAATGGCTCGCCGAATGGTGGAATGATGATCGCGCAGAATTTTTTCAACAATCTCTCTCCAATTCCCTTCCATGAAGGAGTGTTTTTTTTGCAGTATAAAAACTGGAATGATGGGATTCAGAACTTGCTTTTTCTGAATCGTTTTTATCACTAATGACTTCCTCCGTGGCCTAAAGGTTGGGGTATTAAACCCAAGACAGCAGCGCTAACGCGCTGCCGAATAAATCATTTCGTAATTTTATAGCAACTAACGGCGCACCCATTTTTCATCTACTTTTTTTCCAAAAAGAACAAAACGAAGCAAGTAACGCTCGGCTAAATCGTCAATTTTTCACTCTTGCGATTAGCACGGATGAGCTCCAAAATCATGTGCTGGATTTTTTCAGGTTCCGCTACTGCCGCTAGTTTTCCTTCCGCCCCGAAACGACCATACGAAACTTGGCCGGCCAAGCTTTGAACGTGAACGCTGGAAAAACCAAAAAAGGACTCAATGAAACTACGGGAAATCACCACATCCGAGACGCGTTCGAGGGGAATGGAGTTGACGCGATACCCGATGAAACCATGCTTTTGCACGAGGCGTTTGGTGGTAATCCAATAATACTCTTTCGAATAATGCAAATGCGCCGATGCAAAAGCAATCAGAAAACCCAGCACAACAACCCCGCCAATAAATCCAACAAAAATACCAAAACTATCCCCCGCATCACTGCTGAAAATAATTCCAAATCCTGCTAAAATGAAAAAAAGAAGAGGAACAAAATTAGTGGCAAAAAGAAGCGTGCGATATCCAGGCAAGGGCGCGCCCTCCCAGACGATGGACTCTCCTTCCACTAAATTAAAATACGTTTTATCATCCGACATTCGTGCATCACTCACCGCGTAAATATAAACGTGCCCTCCATCGTCTGTCAAAATTGTCTCATGACTTCTACAAACAACCAGAGAATAGTAGCCACGTAAAGAAGAGCAATCAAAAAAGGAACAAGTATTATTACGAAATGCTGTTTCCTTGTAAGTTTGAGATGAAACTTTTTTGAAACCCAATCATACGTGTAGGGAATCGTAAAAACAGCTGAAATGAGGGGAAAAATAATAACGATAATGAACAAGACCACGTGTTCCCAATTTCCATTCGCCAGAAAATAATTAATCGTATTCATCCAGCTGGCTAGTTGGACAGCCACCCACACCAACAATGCAAAACCAAAAATATAGCGAATGAAATCAATGCAGGTAGTGTTCCATTTCATTTTTCCACCTTTTTTCACCAATCATACCGGGAGAGGAGATTTCCATTCCGTTGGATAAATAAACTTCCCATCCACAATCAACACGGGAAGAAACGAACCCACTTGAATAGGGGGGGGTGAATGAGACGATTTGAAATGGTTTCAACGTTTCTCTCACGGGTTGTGGTGAGTATACCCCGCTTTCATCATCAACTGGGAGCAATACCTTTTCAGCATACACCTGCAAGGGACGCGCGCATGATTCGCAATAGGCATCTTTTGGGCATGGCGGGCAGGGAACCCAAAGGACTTTTTTTACACGCATAACATGGGTTGGGTTGCTTCCCCCATTTCCCGCTTCCCCGGTTGCCAGCACGGCCACGCCTTGCTTGGTGAAATCAACGAATGGAAAAGGGATTTGAGCACCCTTCTCATCATAAAAATCATTTTCGCTGAGAACGGAATACCCCCAAAATTCTTTCCATGATAACTCATCGGAAAAATAATAGAACGCTTCTTCGGAAAGCCCTTTGGCCAGAGGACCCTCTGCGAGAACAGTAAATGGAATCGCTTTGCTTGAATAATCGATATCATCGACAGGGGGTAACGTTGGTTGGAAAGAGATGTAAAACACCCCCGCCAGCAAGAGCAACAGAATTCCAATCCAAAAATAGGAACGCATGGTTCTCGCAATCCATTACTCTTTATTAATACCAGTTCGTTTCGATAACAATGATAGTCCGACAAGATAAAGGACAGAGCGCCTTTGAGTATTTGCTCCTCATCGCGGGAGCGGTACTCATCACGATGGTGGCGCTCCTGCTCATCATCCCTTTCACCGGCACGGGGGGAAATGTAATCAACATCAATCTGGGGGGATACCAAAATGTCGGATTAGATTCAGGAGGAACAAACACATGCGGAAATAATCAATTAGACGCAAGTGAAGCATGTGATGCATCCGCCCCATCCACGTATCCTGATCCATATAGTAGCGGATTGTGCATGGACTACAACCCCACATTTTCAGGTGGCTCCTTGAATTGCAACTCGTGCGTAGTGGATTTTTTAGGATGCACCGATCCTACTCCTCCTCAAATTGTGGCTTTCTCCGCCATTCCTGGAGACTTCCAAATTTCTTTCTCCATTAATGTCCAGGATAATACCGGCTTCTCATCCGTCGAATTACTAAAAGCGGACCATTCCATTCTATTTGCCACCTACAATCGCGACCCGGCTGCCTTTGCTAACACGGTGGATGGAGTCATTGGCACTTCATTAGTTTCCGGAAGCATCCCCAATCCTTTTGCTATAACCTACCTCGATGAAGGCGTGTCGAATGATTTCCCGTATTATTACACACTGCGTGCCTGTGATTTAAGCGGAAATTGTGTCTACCGCGATGTTTCAAACGTGACGCCAACCGGGCCAATGATAACCGTTTCACTCATACCAAATGATCCGGCGGTAGAAGAACTGGTGTTTGATTTCGAACCCAGTGGACCATCGGACAGCTGCAATAGTTTGGGAGTCACAGACACAGCGGATAACTTGGCACGAATGTTCCGGACCTCAGATGGGACCATTTATCTAGCCTCAAACCACTATCCATACGATTATCTCTCCATTGTAGGAGACCCGCACAACGTGAACACGTTCCAACGACAATGCGCGCAACCCGGTTTCTTAGGATACACGCTCAACCCAAGCCAATGGGACCAATACAATCAACGCAACTGGATATGGTCCACCTACACCGAAAATGGAACAGACATTTACGGCCTCCTGCACACGGAATACCACGACCCTTCAAATGTGGCTGCGGCACCGGGATGTTATTCCGGGGCGCTCAATTTATGTGTTTATTATTCTATTACGGCCGCCAAGGCCACGTATGTGCCGGGACAACCATTGCAATTTAACAATAATTTGTATTCCCCCACCGCGCATGGACATGTCGTGGCCACTATCCCCAGAGCATGGCCTGCACCTGTTACCACATATGAAAATGGAGGACCGCCCCGCTTTGGGCAAGCGACTCCATCCAACATCGTGAAAATTGGTTCCTATTATTATGCCACCCATGATTCTATTGTAAAATCTAACACGAACCGTGATCATGGCGCGTGCATCATGCGAACCAATAATTTATCCGACCCCGATAGTTGGCGCTATTTGAAATGGGTCGACACCTCATTCAGCAAAGAAGGACCTATAAACGACCCCGACATTTTCAAGGACTACTCCGGATTGCTCATCGGCCCACGTTCCAGTTGGAATTTGGATTTATTATTTACTCAACCCAAAACCATTGTGACAAACCCAGCTGACCCCAATAACACGAATGTGGACTTGCGCTGTGGAATTATTGATTGGAGAAATCGTGTCGGGGGACAATCTTCTATCACATATAATACAGTTATCAACAAATACTTTCAAGTCTTCGCGTTAGTAAACGGGTTGACAGGGGTTAGTGATTATTGTCAATTCTGGTACTCGGTTTCACCGGACTTGTTGAATTGGTCCAAACCCCAAATACTCCCCAATGGAAACCCATCGGGTTCACCTAATTGCGGATGGGGAGAGGTATATCCATCTATTATTGACGCGGATGATACTAGTCTTAACTTTTCGAATAGCGGGGCAAATCCCTATATCTATTTCACACAGGGAGTGGGGCCAACTGCTTATTACAGCGACCTCAAACGGAGACGATTAAACATCTCCTGTCCCAACTGCTAACCCACAAAAAAAAATGGACTCATGAGATAGAGAATCGGCCTCTCTACAAGCAAAAATTTGATTCAAAAAATAAACTATCCATCGTTTTCTCGTCAGAGAATCCCGCTATTACGATATGGAAGTTTTCCGAAATGACCACCTCCCAGGCCTAAAGGCAAGGGCACCCAGCAGAAAGCAACGTCTATTCACCGTCAACAAAATCAAAGCCATGTATGACCCCGTCCAATGAAGCGGCTTCGATTGGGTTAGTAATCACCCGCAAAGGTAATATGACTCCAATAGTTCAACTTCGCTTATTTTACTATAGTTTGCGAAACTTCACTTCAACAGTTTCCTCCCCCTATACCCTCTTGGAGGAAATAGTTTGTCCAATTCTTCATCAACAACAAATGAATCGCTTACCATTTCCACGATTTCATTCCAATTTGCACGCGGAAAACGATTTCGAAAAAAAAGCTTCTTTGGCTTCCACGTGGGAAAGACCAAAATCTCTTGCAAGTTTTCCTCGAACCCAAATCGAATTCTTGGTAAGTCCCGAAAGATACCCCAATTTAGGAAAATTATTGGTTAATGCGGATGGACAACGAGGAATTCCAAATTCCCCTACGGAAGTAGGGCGTTTTCCCACTACTCTAGAAGGTTTACGCCGCCCCATTCCAATGATTAACAAGGGAGCCTTATAAATATTGCCCCACGATGTCTGTGTAGTGAGTGTTTTTTATGGCAAAATTCCCCGAAGCAATGGCACGTGTTTTCAAGAATATGTACATCTGCATGAAATGCAACGCGCGCAACCGCGGAAACACGGGAAAAATCCCCACGATTTGCAGAAAATGTGGCAGTACGGGATTGCGATTGAAAAAGAAAGGAAAAGTCACGAAGGCGTGACCGCATGAAAAAAAATCCTTTCTCGAAAAATAAAAATCAACCATCATTTTCACCATCCGATATTTTTTTGGGATACTGGAAACTCATTCGACCTTTGAACGCGTTCATGTCCGCGCTGGGCGTGTACATCGGATACTCTTTAGTAGTGCAAACATTCACGTTCAATTTGAATATTTTTTATGCTATGCTCGCCGTGTTTTGCATTTCGGGCGCGAGCCAAGCCATCAATGATTATTTTGACTATCATATCGACAAACAAAAAAAATCAACTCGACCCTTGGCGAGCGGAATCATTTCGCGCAAAAATGGATTTATTTTTCCAATTGCGCTATTTACACTCGGGGTTGTTCTCGCTTCCTTTTTGAACAATGAAACATTTTGGATGGCCACATTCTTCTCCGCACTCTCTTTTTTGTACTCTGCATCGATGTCCAAAATAAAATTTGTGGGAAATGCCATCGTATCATTGAGCGTTGGATTCACCTACATCTTCGGCGCAAGCGTAATCGGAATCACGCCGCTCGTATTAATGATTGCCCTCTCTGCATTTTTGGCCAATTGGGCGAGGGAAATAATCAAGGATGTGGAGGACGCGCACACGGACAAGGGACACAAGCTCACTCTCCCGATAGTGTTGAATGAACATCAAACCCACTTCATCATTTTTGTCTTGCTTCTCTTTTCCATCCTCGCAGGGTATTTGCCGGTGCTTTTCGCTCACGCAAATGAATATTATGCTGTTTTAGTCACGATTTCGAATATTGTTTTTATTCTCGCAGGAAAGCAATTAGTGAATAAACACGCCAGCAAGGCCCAATCATTCATGAAAAAAGGAATGCTCGTTGGTTTGCTGGCGCAGTTAAGCCTCCTCGTATGATACGCCCTACACTGGTAAATCAAGTCCTCCAACTCTTAACGAGGCACGGATTTACGTATCAAAGCTTTGTCGATTCCAATTCAAGTTTTGACATCATCGCGCGGCAGCAGAATATTGTGCTCATCCTGAAAGTTTTATCCAATATTGATTCGCTCCGAAACGAACACGCGCGCGATTTACAAAAACTCACGCACGTGTTCAACGCACACTCGCTCATCATCGGAGAAAAGACGAAAGTGTTTGAGCTGCAAGCGAATGTTTTGTATGAACGATACGGAATTCCCGTGCTCTCGCTGCAGGGATTGGAATCGCTTCTCCTGCAAAAGATGCCCACTCAACGATCGTTCAAAGGAAAAAATATTGTGGAATTGGACGTGAACAAACTGCGCGCGGAACGTGAAGCAAGGGAACTCACCCTCAAAGATTTATCCGAACGCGCGGGAATCAGCTTGGAAAGTTTACATCGCTATGAACACGGTTCCCCCGCGCAGCTGGAAGTGGCGGAGAAATTGGAAGAAATATTGCACGCCAAATTGATACGCGGCATTAATGTGTTTGAACACGCCTACCCCATTTCTGAAATATCCCAAAAAGCCCAGCAGGACCCGCTGTCCATCAACGCGCTGGAACAACTCAAAGAATTGGGATTGAAATTAAGCGTTTTTGAACGCGCCCCCCTCACAGCAGCAGCGGCGGATGAACATCGGCTGCTCATCTCGCACATCGATGACACCCATCACGCGGCCAAAAAGGCCATGCAGCTGGAGAAAACCCAGCATGTGACTAAACAACCCGGGTTGATTGTGACGCGCTCCACGAAGAAATTGCACGTGAATAACGTCCCCATCCTCCAAGAAGATGAAATCAGCACGTTCTCGAATGTGAAGGACATGATGAAAATGGTCAACGCGCGGCGCGAGAATAAAAAGAAAGACAAAAAATGACTGCTATTCTTTAATCCTCGAATACGTATTCAGGGTATGCACACCGAAATCACCCACAAAATCCCCCAAGGAAAGCTGGTGAGGATTTCCCTTGATTTTGACACGACTATTTTACAAGACATCAAAATCTGCGGGGATTTTTTCATCCACCCCGAAGAAACGGTAGAAGAAATGGAACGCGCCCTCTATCATTTGCCAGTGGAGGCGACCGAAATGCGCATCAAACATTTGCTGGACCGCGCTGTTGAAACCAAGCATGCTCAATTGATTGGGGTGAACACTGCATCCGTGGCCAAACTTATTCACGAGGCGATTTGGCAATGAACGCACCAAAAAATATTGCTGAAAAAACAGAATGGCG
>CAYIIU010000014.1:0-30675 GCA_964363635.1 uncultured archaeon | reverse complement strand
ATGGTTATCCGGGGGGAGTAGATGCCTTGCGATCTGCGATTCAAAGTGCTGCCCGTGAAAGAATTGCACGTGAAAACCAATCTAGAAAATGGGAAGAGCATCCGCACCCAGTATTGCCTCCAGTTGTTTACCAAGGAGCAACGCCCAAAGAGAGTATGCCGGGAGAGAGTGGAAAAAAGGGGGTGCCTACAAAAAAATCTGCTTCAATGGGGGGAGGGGCAGTTGGCGTGGGTTCGAGGAAGAGAATGATTCATTCACCCCCTGCTGCGCCGCCTGCAGCGGCGTATTTTAAAAGGAGGGAAAAAGGAGCATATTCCGAAAGAATTCCAAGAACATCCAGCGGAATGCGAGCACCACGACCAACTATCCTGCCGCGAGAAGTCGTCTACCAGTCACCTCCGCCAGCGGCGCCGGCTGCACCCCCAAAATCCGCCCAAAGAGCGCGTGGCTCTGCATCCTCGACAAAAAATCCAAGTTCCCGTTCCCCCGCCTCCCCTCGCCCAATTATTTCATTCAAATCGACTGCTGGTGAAGAACGAAAAAAAATAGTGGCAGAGCGACGGGACCAAAGGAACCTTTCAGCCGTGCGAAAGAAACTGGTGAGACTTCATGCCAGAAGAACGAGAGATCTCGAGCCGAAACAAGGTCCGAAAGAACGGGGAAAGAGGCCCATGGCCGGCAAAGAAATTGATGAAAAAATGGTTAAAGAGCTTTTTTCTTGGCGCCTTACACGCCTCCAATTGGAGTATGTTCTGCCTTTTGTCAAAAAAATCCGGCAAGCGGAACAGAGTAAAAAAGAGGGGGCCATCAAAATAATAAAAATAATTTTCAACCATAAGCGCTCGCTAATATATACTCAAGAACCCGATAGGAAAGAAAAACTTGCCCATGCAATCGCTATTCTTGAATCCGATTTGAAGCGATTACTAGAGAGTTAGAACAAATGGACCCAACCTTTAAATACGCCAAAAACCCGTTTTGAAGGGAAAAGGGTCGTATGGGCATACACGAAATCTATCACTCGGCAGAAGACAAATGGTATGGTTTTCTCGACTCGTTAGACGCGAAAAATATCCCCATCTACCGCGTCGTTGATCCCATCGACAAAGTGGTTCCCAGCCTCATGGTTGCCATAACCATTTTGGCGGTCGCCATAGGAGTATTGATTTTACCCCTCATTGGAATAGGAGGGGGAAGCGACATCGTGTTATCGTTCACCGACACGCAAGAGCGGGCGATTTCAGGATTGAGCGTCGACCTCACGTTCAACAATGAATCAACCACCAAGATTACCAATTCGGTGGGAAAAATAATTCTAAAGGGAATTTCCCCCGGAACCGAAATCGGCGTGAGCGTGGACGACCCGCAGTATCAAACACTTTCAACAAGTGAAAAAGTAACGGAACGAAATCAAAAATTGACATTCACTCTTTCGCCGCGCAAGATCATCCCGACCAATTTGACATTTCAATTTGTGGATGGCGGACACCAGAGTTTGGATGGAAAAACGCTTTACATCTCATTATCCTGCGCGAACGGAAGCACGCCCACGCCAAACTCATACGTGGTGACGAATGGAATCCTCACACTCTCCACGAGTGAAGACTGTGCGAGTTTAGTGGGAAGCATCTCCGGAAACGGAATTCAAACGAAAGACGGAGTATTATTTTCGGCGAACAATGCCATCATCACACTCTCCACTTTGAGCACGGAAAAAGGAAAAGCAAAAATAACCGTGCGCAACGCCGAAGACGACTCCGTGTTAGAGAACATGGACGTGGAATTGTTTTCTACACAGGGACTTTCGATGCAAACCGCCCCCACCAACTCTTTCGGAGTGGCCATTTTCAGCGATATTTCGGTGGGAGAATACTACGCGAGCGTCTCCGATGGAGCGGGGGATTTCGCCCTCACGACGAGTGAAACATTCACCCTTGCAGCGAATCAAACGACTCCTGTAGAAATTAAATTGGGCAAACAAGTGCAGGGAACGCTGAGCGTAAGCGTTACCGCACGCTCAACCAATGCGTGGATTGCCAACGCGACGATTAAGCTTATTCAAAAAAACACCAACAAACTTTTAACGAGCAAAATAACCACCACCGATAATGTTCCCATTTCGCTGGATGTCGCGGAGAAAGGACCCTTTCTTCTAACAACCTCGCACCCGGATTATTTGAGCGAGACGAAAGAACTCTCAACCATTTCGGGAACGCAAAACGCTGCATTTTCTCTGGAAAGACTCACTCCGCAAAATTCGGGAAAAATAACCGCGAATGTGGTGGACGAAGATGGATTGAACGTGGACAACGCACAAGTGGTGCTCTACGACGCCGCATCCGGATTCTTGTATCATGCGGCCAACCCTTCCATTACAGACGTGAATGGAAATGCTAAATTTACAGGCGTGCCCAGCGGAGCCTACTTCGCCCGCGCCGTAAAATATCCGGCGGGACCGAACGACTCCGCAAACTTCACCAGCGACAAGAGCATTCCCGCGCAGACCAAAATTACACTCACGATTGGACAAGCGCTGGTACAAGCTGTGGTGAAAGATAAGGATGGAAACCCTTTGCCGTTTTCCACTGTAGAGTTTTTGACCGATGGAACGGATGAATGTTTGTCCAACAAGTGCGCGGTGCAAACGGACGTTCAAGGAATGGCGCAGAAATCATTCAAAGCGGACCGGAAAATATACATCCGCGCACGCGCAACAGGGTATACGACATACACGAGTGCGTCATATCAACTCTACCCCGCGCAGACGCGCATCATCGAAGCCAAATTGCCCAAAACCATTTTGGGGCAAACACCCAAAGTTAGTTTTGTGGATGTG
This sequence comes from uncultured archaeon, assembly GCA_964363635.1. Classification (GTDB taxonomy): domain Archaea; phylum Iainarchaeota; class Iainarchaeia; order Iainarchaeales; family VGJJ01; genus VGJJ01. The sequence continues at coordinate 27,839 of CAYIIU010000014.1, read as the reverse complement.
AGAGACCCGGTGACAGGTTTTAGTGCGAAGGACATGAAATCAGGGAAAACATACCTCGCCGTGTTTCAGGTTCAAGTCCCCTCAGCGCTGCAATCGTTAGACGGCGGGGGAATGCAATTGCGCATGGGAAGAGAAGAATTGATTGAGAATGACATTTTGGCCATTACCAGAGTGAACGCCCCCGGAGCGGTTGTGGTGCGGGGAACCAGTTATCAGCCCGGAATAGCATTTGCGGATGGGGATGAGTTGAATCTCACGAATGGTGATGCGAAGTGGGCCAATATTGTTTGGAACTCCTTGGAACCGGGCGTGTATGAAGTCTCCGCACTCGTACGCGTTTCCGAAGAAGCCAGCAACATGGATGAATTACCATTCTTTTACCGCGCATGGGTGGAAGACGGAAGCACTTTCTTGCGCGACCCCGCAGATGTGGTGTTGGGCACGTCTGCGTCGAGTGCGCAGAAAGAAGGGCAATACGCCGAAGCGTATCAGAAGATTTATTTCAATGGAAAAAGCATCGTGTGCGGCGAATCATTCTGCTATTCGGGAGAGAATGTTCTGAATGAGGATGACCAGCTGTTGATTGACGGACCCCCATACAATCTTTCGATTAACAAAAAATTCACGTATTCATTCGTACTCACGTCCAGCTCCCCTGCGGTGTATCAAGCACCTAAACTGCGCGTGTTTGCATCCAATGATGCGGTAACATCCAGCAGTGAAGCGCTGTTCAGCGATTATTCTGTGACACGGCCGGACGGACAAGAGTTGAGCGGAAGCGGACTCTCAACTAAGGACATTCCGGGCGGAGGAGAAGGAAATGGATTGGACATGGGAAGACTGGAACAATTCAAAACGATTGTAGGACAATACACTTTTACGTCCAAACTTGCCGCGGGAACGAATGTGGTGGTGCAGCTCATCAATGAAGGAAGCATCGTGTTTGAACAAATTGTTCCATTGGAAATAGCGAGCGGGCAGGAACTCATCATCAATGTCGACCCCACCACTGCGGCGGCATTCATTCCCACTACGTTCTCGGTGCACGTGCGCGACAACGAAGGGTTTGACATTCAGGATGCCCTCGTGAGTTTGTTGAAGGTTGACCCGAATAAAATCCAGCATTTTGTGACGCACCAATATACAGACATTGCGGGAAAGACCACGCTGATGGCACCCCCATCACTGCCTAATACGCACTTTGTCGTTGACGCGGTGAAAGGAGGATATTCGTCCTCTCCCATTACGATTGTGGTGGACGAAAACGTAGCGGTGTTCGCGCCGAAGAAACTTTCCTTCAGCCTGCCCAACGCACCCAACACGGAGCAATTTTTGCCGCTGGATATCACGAATCGAACCCAGCAAGGATTCGTACTCTCCAACGCGGTCATCACCGGAGACTTCCAAGGACTTCTCTCGAATGGAGAAATGCAGAACTATGTGGACCAATACGAAAATGTCACCGCAATTGGAAGTCTTGAAACGAAAACGATTCAAGTGAAAGCAAGCACGTCCGCGAGCGTGAGCCTCGTGGCGAATAAAACACTCACGGGAACACTGGTGTTGACGTTCAAAAACGCTCAAACGAATCAAGAATGGGTGCAGAGTGTGCCATTTGATGTCGTGTTGAAAGTCATCGGAGAATGCGACGAGGATGCTATTCAACTCTCGGGAACCCCTGCGTCGGGACAGCTTAATACGACGGCGTTCGACAACAAGTCTCAAACCCCATTCCAGATTTCCAACATTTGCACCGTGGATGGGCAGCCATTCCAAATGAAAAATTTGAAAGCCAAAATAGTTTGGAAGAGCAACCCCATTGGGAACGTGGAATTGGCCACGACGGACATTGAAGGGAGCGAACAGTCTCAGGAAGTGATGCGCAGCAGTTCGTATACGACACTGTTTGACACGTTCAAAACAGCTGAAGAGAGCACGTACGAAAGTGTGATGACATTCACTCCGTTCCCGCAGAATATAGGACAGACGGCCGACTTCACCATTTTCATCGCTGGAGAAATAGGCTCAGGAAATGCCATTCACACAGTCGCTGAATCGTTTGATGTGAAAATCAAAGTGACTAATTTGGAAACGTGCGTCAAATTCAACCCCGAACCCGAAGAAGAAATTATTTTGAAGAAAGGGGAAGACAAAGTGGAATTCGAAATTGACACCAAAGACTGCGGCGCCGTGCCGGTGGATATTTTCTTCTGCACGGGAAGCAACAACAGCAACTGCTCGGGCGGCGCACCCGAAGGGCGATTGTTCTTATCGCAGTATTCCATCAACAACTTGAACGGGACGAAAACCATCAAAATCAACCGACAAGGGGGGGCATTGCCAGGCTCGTACGATTTGACCGTGGATGCATCCGTTCCGGGCGTGTCGCCGTATCGCATTGCCGCGTTGAATGTTAAAGTGGAGAGCGATGATTCGTACGCGTTTGAAATGGAGAAGAGCGACTTTACACTATACCAAAAGAACGCAAAGGATGCCACGACAATCATCAATTCCTTGGTGGCAGAAAAAGTGAGCGTGAAGGCGAATAAGTGCGATTGGCAGAAAGCTTCTGACAATTTACAAAGTGAAGATTACTGGACTGCCGTCGGAGTGGGGGCGGCAACGTATGTGGCGACGAGCGTGATTACTGCAGCATATACGACGAGTATTGCGAGCGCACTCACGAGTACTGCATTCACCATGGATGGGTGCGTATTCTGTATTGCGGCTGCGGCAGTGGCTGCTATTGTTTACTTGGTGGTAGAAGAAGCGAATAAATGTGATGGAAACATTACTAACTTTTTGCCGGATTATATCATTAACCTGTCGGGAGGAAACAATGCCACCGTCCTTCCGCCAGATGCCATTAGTATTTCTCTATCAAATAATGTATCCCCCTTCGTGAAGGGGGAGTGGAACTTAGATGCGGCCACCATCACCGTGAATGATGCTCAAAACTACCGAATGACGCAGACAGTCGGAGCGATATTCACCAACCTGACGGGATACTCGAATCCCAACCCCTTGTTCGGAGTGGCCACGCTGCGTGCTACAGAACACGTGCACGGGGACGAAGGACATGGGGGGTTAGCTAAAGTGGAATGTGAGAGAGAAACTTTTGGATCATTCCGCGTTGGGCCCGGTTTCGACCAAGGGAGCTGTTTAGGCGCAGTTGATAAGGCACGCGAAGAAAAATTCCATGTCAAGTTCACTACGCAAGAAGTGGATCAGTCGCTGCCAAAATTACAATTTGACTCGGTGGCATGCGCAGCCGGAACCACCCTAGGGGCAACTGGAAACGGATCCATTCCCCGTGTGGCGTTCAATTGGTCGTGGAACGATGTGAGCGGAATTCCCTTGTATGCGTGTGACGCGAGCAACCCGGATGCAGTGTATTGTGATGCGACACAATTCAACATTGACATGATGAAACGCATCAACGCGTTGGATGGTTTTTTGGCTGCTAACCATTACCAGTTTACGTGCCCGGACAATCCGGCTATTCAACCTGATCATGCGACGTTTGACGCGCCAACGGCTGTTCAGACGGGATTCATTGGAATGGCTCAGGCGGGGTACGATTTCCAGTCCACGACTACGATTCGCTTTACCGGAATACTCGAAAACAAGACATCACTAATGCAGAATGGCACCTTCTCCGTAGAAATGGTCCCGTTGACGGGAAGCGATATCGCCATTAAAACATGCGTCACGGCGGTAGACATCCCTGCGAATGGAAGTGGGTCCGCATCGTGTGATGTTACGGGGTTAACGGCTGAAAAATATTCCGCACAATGGGAACTATCCTCCACTACCACGCCGCTCATTGCATATCCGCTCTATTCGTTCCCCTTAGATGTCAAGGGATACGGTCAAACGACTTCTGGAACGTGCGACGATTTAGTAAAAACTACTGCGATAATTAACGGTATTCCGGGAATCAACATGTGGATCGATGTGGGCGACCCGCGATTTGGAGAACATGTGAATGACACGAATATCAATTACACGGCAGCGGTTCCGAATGTGCATGCGCTAACGAACTTACTGCACTACGATGCGTACTTAATCCGAGATGGATATTCGACTGACTTTGAAAATGACTTCCGAGACTATTACACTTCGGGATCGTTTGCCGACGCCCCCGCATGGTTCAAGGGAGCTGCAGGGGCACCGGGGCTCAACGCATTCTATGGTGAGGATAATCGATTGGCGTTTAGCAACAAGTATTATTCTGACACCGCACTGCCTGCGGCAGGGAAATATCACATTGATTTATCCGTGTTTTTCCCATCTGAATGGAGATTAATCGATGCAAATGGAACACCTATCGCCGCGATTGGAGTAGACTTCTACCATCTCAATAATCCCGTGCCTAACTCGCCATTCTATCGATTACCATTCGATGGACAAGTTGGATTAATCGGGACGCAATATAATCGTGTAGGATACGGATTAGAGTATATCAACGAAACAAACCCGATCAAAGTAAATGATGGTCTGGTGCAAACGAATGCAGGAGAAGAGAGTTCGGCGATTGCACAAGTGAATGTGGAATACGAGAATGACTTACGCGTCATGAATAGTGTTCCATCCACGCGTGGAAGCATATTGGAAATTACTGCCCCAACGGGTGGTGCCTCGTCGCGCATCGTCTTCACGCCAAGTCTGGCCACTCCTACGGTGATGAAGATTAGCCACGCAGCGACGACGCAACCGTTTACATCCTTTTATCAGATTGCGCAGAATGGTGCACCAGTAGACGTGGGAAGCGTATTGGCGTTCTGGGAAGGGGCTGGAAATTGTTACGACTATACCAGCGTTCCCGCGTATGAACGATTCAATTTTACGCCCGATCGCGCAGCGAATGCAACGGACAAACTATCGGCATGGCAGTATTCGTACGCACTCGACTGGCCGTTTGCACGACAGGGCGGAGATGAATATCTGCGCACCATTTTCTACACGCCCGCGCAGGGAAGCTACTCCATCAATTCGGAGACGGAAACAACCAAGTTTTTCACAACAAATACATCGAGTCCATCTACGAGCCAAACGCTGGATGGAATCAGCACTCTTCCGTATAACAATGCAAGCACCGTCATGGACTCGATGCAGGACGTGTTTGACCTCGTTGCGAGCGGAAAGATTTGCGTGAGTGACTCGGGAAGCAAAGCCCGCTTCTTCTGGAACCCGGAAACATTGTATAAGCAAACGAGCCAGACGAGCGTGAGTGCGTTTACGAATGGGTTGGTCGCGGGACAAACCTGTGTCGGACCCCCGTCGACAGGGTAGCGGATTGGATGGGAAAAAAGGTATGGGCTTGCTGGAATTTTATCATGGTCTCGAAGACGCGTGGTATGGTTTTTTGGACAACGTGGAAAAAATGGTTCCCGTGTACGCGGTGGTGGACCCGATTGAGAGAATCGTGCCCACATTTGCCATCCTCGCCGGGATTGCGGCCGTGCTCATTACCGGGATAGGATTTTCATTATTTTCAGGAGCGCTGAGCGGCTCCTCGCTAACGCTGCTCATTACGGACGGCGAAGGAAACCCAGTGGAGGGAGCGTCCATTCATGCGACGTGGGGAAATGGTTTTCAAGACGCGGTGTCGAGCGGCGTGGGGAAAACAACGCTCAAAGGATTGCCATCAGGAAAAGAAATAACCATCCAAATCGAACGCTCAACATTTGCATCATTTACCAAAAAATACACGCTTAACGAGAACAATCCCTCGCTCTCTATAGTGCTACTTCCTAAAATACTCCCTCCTGCAGAAATGACATTCTACTTCGTGGATAAGAGTGGAATGAGTTTAGAAGGAAAAAACATTCAGGTGGAATTATCGTGCTCGAGCGGCACAACATGGGAACTCCCGACGCGCAACACCGCGGACGGCGTGCTCAAAATAACTCCCCCTGCGGGATGCGACACCGCGTTGGGAAGCATTTCAGGCGAAGGATTGGAAAGCGAAAATGGTTTACCGCTGCTGCAACGCAACCCCATCATCGTGCTCTCCACAAGAATAGAGGAAAAAAGCATGGTCAAAGTCCACGTGCAACGTGAAGAGGACCAAAAAGCCCTGAATGGAATGAGTGTGGAATTATTTTCAAAGGAAGGACTCTCCGTGGAAACGCGCTTTACGAATTCATTGGGCGTCACCTTATTCGAAAACGTCTCCGCGGGAGAATATTACATGAGCGCGAGCGACCCGAGCGGGGAATTTACACTCTCCACGCAAACCAATGTAATCGTGGACCCTCCGCAGGGCGCTTTGGTGGAAATGGCACTCAAACGTGAAACACAGGGAAGTATTGTCGTGAGCGTGACCGATAAAGATAGCCACGCCGCCCTAAGCAACGCAACCATCAAGCTCGTGCGGAAGAGCGACCATTCGCTTTTACTTACACGCCTCGTGAGTGCGGAGGAAACATCCGTCACGTTGAGCGTGGATGAGAAAGGACCCTTTTTGCTGTACGCCACGCACCCGGAATATTTGAGTGAAGAAAAAGACATTGGAACGATTGGAGCCAATTCCAGCGTGACGTTTGCATTGGAAAAATTGACGGCACAGAATTCGGGACGCGTGCTCGTTCACGTCGTGGATGAAGAAAATGTCCCCGTGGACAATGCTCTTGTGGTGATTTACGATGCGGCATCCAAATTCATTGCACAACAATATTCTCCGAAAACAACGAATGCGAGCGGAGATGCTTCATTCGTGGGAATCCAAAGCGGGAACTATTTTGCACGCGTCATGAAATTTCCTGCAGGGTCGAGCGACTCGGCAAATTTTACGAGCAACAAAAATGAACTCACGAACGTGAATGCCACTTTAAAATTGGGCACGGCCACGCTGCGGGTACGCGTAACGGACGAACAGGGAGAACCCGTTCCTTTTGCCACAGTTGAATTTCGCACAGACGGTTCGAATGAATGTGCAAACGGAGCATGCGTGGCCAGCACGGACGTGTTGGGAGTGGCGAATCAATCATTCAAAGCCGACCGAAAGGTGTACGCCCGTGTTACAAGTGGGGGATTTCTGCCCTACACGACGCAATCGTACTCGCTCCGGCCCAATTTGCCCGTAATGGTTCCTGTTACGTTGGTCAAAACCATCACGGGAAACGCCCCGCGCGTGAGTTTGATGCAGGTGCTTGATTCCTCCACCGGATTGCCCGCGCAAACCATTTCTCCGGGAAAAGGTTATCGCTTCGTTTTTCAGCTCCGCATCCCCTCGGAAGCGGTGGTGTTTGAACACGTGGGGGCGCACGTGCGAGTAGGGGAAGAAGCATTATTGGAGAATGAAAATGCATCCATTTCTTCCGTCACTGCGCCGCAAACGAGCATCACGCGGGGAACGAGCTATCAACCAAATTTAGGTTTTACGGATGGAGATGAGGAAAATCTCACGAATGGAGATGCTATGTGGGCGAATGTGGAGTGGAATACTGCTTCGCCGGGCGTGTATGAGTTTTCATCCGTGATTTATGTGAATGGAAACGCTTCACTGTTGGAGGATTTGAAATTATTCTACCGCGCATGGGGGACGCTTGGAAGTATTTGGACACGCGACCCGTTTGACGCTCAACTGAATGAAAATGAAGAAATTTCGGGAAAAGAAAGCCAGTATGCGGAAGCGTATTCCAAAGTGTATCAGTTAGGAAAACCCCTCGCGTGCAACGATGCCGTGTGCTATGGCGGAGAATCCGTTTTGAATTTAGACACGGGACTCTTCGCTAAAAACGAGCCGTTTCCCATTATTCCACTCAACGAATATAGGTATTCATTTGTTCTTGCAGGGGGAAACAATGCCGCGCTCAATGATGCGCGCATCAAAGTCTTTTCACACGGGGATAATTCCACGCTAAACGGGCCGGTGTTTACCTCGTACACGTTTGCAAATATCCCGGGAACATCTGTCAGCCAGACAGGACTTTCCGTGCATGAAATTACCGGGGAAAGCGACCAAGGAATTGCCATTGGTACCATTTCCGCACAACAGACGGTTTCAGGCACGTTAGAGTTTACCGGATCCAGCAGCGACGATTCGGAGATTGTTATCCAGCTCATCTCCGAGGGAGATGTCGTGTTCGAACGCACGCTTGAACTCATACAGACGGGATTCCAAAATTTTTCGATTAGTGCGAGTCCGGAGAACGCCCCCGCGTATGTGCCCACTGTGTTTACCGTCCATGTTACGGATGCCGATGGATTTGACGTGGCCGGGGCACGCATACGGATTACGAAAACAGATTCTTCAAATGCGCAAACGGTAATCGCGGAGCAATACACGGATATTTTCGGCCAAGCGGTGGTGGACACGCCCTCCTCGCTTCCGGGAACGAAGTTTGTCATTGACGCGTCGCGCGGAGAAGAGTCGGGTATTCCGCTTGTGCTGATGGTAACGCAGGGCGTTGCCGCATTCGACCCAGACGAATTGGAATTTACGCTGGACGCCGTGCCAAACGGGGAGCAGTTTTTGCCGCTGGATATGAAAAATATCACGCAGGGAGAATTGGTGCTGAAACAAACGGTTATCACGGGAGACTTTCAAGGACTACTCTCAACCAATGACATGCAGAATTGGCTGAACCAGTATCACGGAAACACGCACATTACTCCCAACACGACGAAAACGATTCAAGTGAAAGCAAGCATGCCGGAATCATTCTTCTTGCTCGCGGGGAAAAACCTTTCGGGAAATATGGTGGTGTTTTTCCAAAACGCAGACGGGTCATCCACGTGGGTGCAAACCATTCCCATGCGCTTCACGCTCACGATTCCTAATCAGTGTGATGGAGAAGCGATTCAACTTTCAGGAGTGCCTTCCAACGGCAGTTTAGAGGTGAGCTCGTTTGACAACCGGATGCAGCAGCCATTCCAATTGCTGAATATCTGCGAAGTGAACGGACAAGCATTGGATTTGCACAATTTGCAGGCAAAAATTAATTGGAAAAGCGCCCCCATCGGAAATGTAGAATTAAGCATCGTCAATCCTGCGGATGGAACGCAAACGGTTGAAGCCCTGCAAAATGGATTCAACACCCCGCTGTTTGACACGTTCAACACGGCCAATCAAACACCGTATGAAGCGGTGCTCACATTCACTCCCTTCCCGAGGCACGTGGGGGAAACAGCCGAGTTTACGGTGGCCATTTCCGCGCAAACTGGACAAGGGAATGAAACAGAATTGGTTTCGCAATCATTTGACATGAAAATCAAAGTGACAAACTTTGAATCATGTATTGCGTTTGATGTGGACCGGGACGCGGGGCTCCAAATCAGGGAGAATGAGAGCGAAACGCAATTTTCCATTGACACGAGCGCGTGTGGGGATGTTCCGATTGACATTGAATTCTGCGCCGGTGCTGGAAATGCAAATTGTATAGGTGGTGCACCGGAAGGAAAAATATATTTGTCGCAAACAGCCATTCACGGGCTGAAAGGAAACAAAACCATCCGTGTTGAACGAAAAACGAGCACGCTGCCGGGAACGTATGATATTACGGTGGACGCCCGCGTTGCTGGAACCACCTTACAAAGGATTGCCGCACTCTCTTTGACGGTGGAAGAGAAACTCTCGTATGCGTTTGACGTGGAAAAGACGGATTTCTCCGTATTCACGCAAGGAGCGGTGGACTCCTCTGCCGTTACCAATCGCTTGGTCGAAGAGAAAGTGAAAGTGCGTGCGAGCATCTGCGACTGGGATGACTCGAACGGGAGAGATTGGTCAATACTTTGGGAAGGGATTGGAGGATATTGGATTCTTCATGATTTCGATTTTGATGCGGCGTGGGATGCCTTTTGGGATTTGTTCAATGATCCGTGCGATGAGCATGATGATGGTGTCCTCATGGATTTCGTGGTCAAATTGGCTAAGCAGGAAGGATTAGCCTTTTCCATCGCATCCGATGCCATTGACATTCAATTATCACCCAATATCCCCCCTGAGTTTCAAGCCGAATGGGTGACCGAAGAAGCGGATGTTTCCAAAGTGGATGGTAAATTATTTGAAAATGTGGGATTGAAATTCACTAATATGGGGGGATTTTCATCCGGACTCCCTTTATTTGGAGTGATGACCCTTCGCGCCAAAGAACATGTGCACGGAGACGAATTCCACGCGGGGAATGGGAATGTTCATTGCGATAATGGGAACTTTGGAAAATACCGCATAGGGGCAGCGAGCGACCAAGGAGATTGTTCCGGAGCGTTTGACCGAATGCGCACTGAAAAATATCACATCAAAATAAACACGAAAGATATACAGCCCGTGCTGCAGCCCACTACATTTGATGGAGTCGCGTGCGAGTCTCCTAATATGATGGGTGTAACCGGTGCAACCGCTTTGCCGCGCGTCGCATTCAAATGGAATTGGGACGAGCAAACAGGCGTGAGCGCGGAAATGTGCGATGCCGCGAATCCTAACGCGGTGTACTGCGACGCGGTGCAATTCAACATCATGATGCAGAAACGCCTCAAAATTTTGGATGAGTTTTTAGCCGCGAACCAGTATAATTTCGAATGCCCCAGCAACTTAGGAACAACACCCGAATCAGGAGTATTCACGCGCCCCGCACCCGTTCCAATTGGATTCATCGGATTCCACTCGTTCGGATATTCGTTTCAGGGGCCCACGGTCCTTTCATTTTCGGGAACCATTGAAAATTCAACGGCAACATCGCAGGATGCTGCGATGCTCGTGGCATTAGTGCCCCTTCCAAACTCAAGTAATCTCAACGCTCCTTTGGGAGAAGCAAAATCGTGCACGGCCAACACGTTCATTATTGCGGGCGGGCAGCAGGTGGTGCAATGTTCTATTATCGATGTTGTGCCGGGATTGTATAATCTGACATTCGATTTGTCCAGCGGAACAACTGCAAATATTGCGAGCGTAATTAACACTAAAATACTCGATACTGAAAGTTATCAAACGGGTTTCGGGAACACGTGCGGAGGACTCATCAAGACGACGATGATAATCGATGGCAAGCCCGGAATCAACCGATGGATGGATGCTTCCGACCCGCAATGGGGAAACACAATCAATGATCATCCTATTTTCACCGCGGACGTTCCCAACGTGGAAGCGCTGCGAAAGCTCACGCACTTTGACGCATACTTGATGCAGGAAGGTTATTCGACCGATTTTGAAAATGATTTTAGGGATTACTATTCAACAAGCGCATTCGCCGACGCCCCCGCGTGGTTCAAAGGAAACGCAAACGGAACGGCGGGATTCAATTCGTACTATGGAAATGATGACGTGCTGAAATTCACCCAAAAATATTTTGACTCGCCCTTGTTGAGCGTAAGCGGAAAATACCGCGTGGATTTGGACGTGACATACAGTGATGAATGGAATTTTTTGGACGCGAGCGGACAGCCCGCCGCCACCGCCAAAGTGGTTTTTTATCAAATAGAAAACCCCTCGCCGGATTCGCCGTTCTATGATATGCCGTTTGATGGGGCCGTGGGGTTGGAGGGAAATGAGTACCACCGCATCGGATATGGAATGGAATACACGGGCGCGGGAGATTTATCCCTGCTCACGGATGAGGCGCCCCTCAAGTCGGGAAGCGGAAGCAGCGCGGTGCGCAAGTTGAACATCATTCCACAAGGAAGCGTGCAGCGCATGAACAGCATTCCTTCAACAAGGGGAAGCGTGCTGGATATTTCCGCGCAACAAACCAGTTTGGATTATCTGATGCAATTCTCCCCTTCACTTGCAACTCCCTTAGTGATGAAAGTCACGCACGCCGAAAGCGAAGTGCCTTTTTCAGCATTCTATGAAATGGATGAGGGGAGCATGCCGGTAAATACGGGAAACACGTTCACGTTTTGGGAGGGTGCAGGAAATTGCTACGATTACACGGGCGTTCCAGCGTATGAGAAATTCAACTATTCTCCCGATAGACATGCCGTGAGTACGGACGGCTTGCCTGATTTCCAGAGCGCATATGGAATAGATTGGCCCCGCGCCGTGGTGGGAGGAGACGAATATCTGCGCACGATTTTGTATACGCCCGTGCAGGAAAGTTTTAGTTTTCAAACACGCACGTCCAGCAATCGCGTGCTGACGGCCAATGATGCCACCCCATCCACGAGCCAGTTGTTGGATGGAATTTCGAGCATGCCCCTCAACAATGCCTCATCGCAAATCCACACGATACAAGATGTGTTTGCGCTCGTTGCCAGTCAAAGTGTTTGCGTGAGCAACTCGGGAACGCAAACGCGGTTCTTCTGGAACCCCGCGGCGGTGTACAGCACGCCCGGACAAATGAATGTGAGCACGTACACTAATGGATTAGTCGCGGGGCAGACGTGTTTGGGTCCGCCGGAATGATTAAACTAGTGTTAAATTTTCGATTCGTTTGAAATGAACACGATTGTTGGTAAAGAGAGAACAACCGTTGGCAATGCATGCGCCCGCAATCAACAGATCGGGAGTTCCAATAGGTGTTCCTTTTTTATTTAATTCAATCCCGATGGATGCCGAAGTGCGTGCGGAATCGGAATCCACATTTAATACGGTTATTTTTTTTAGAAATTGGTCAATCGCCTTCTGGTTGTATGTCCTGAAGCTGAGTTCAAAAACAGAGATAGCAGAAACAAAAATTTGTGTTTCGGGTTTGGATAGTATATGGTTCAACCGGCCATCGTCTCGTCCATTGACAAAATCGATGATTACATCTGAGTCGAGTACAATTTTTTGTTCCATTTTTCCCACCCTTCTTTCAATATTTTTTTAACTCGCGCTTCTTCTTCGGGATTGAACGTTCCAGTGCCTCTCAATGCAATCAGCTCCTTATTCCGCTGCGCGTTCGTTTGGGGGGTCGCCAGTGAGTCCAATAATTCGGTAAAGCTCTGTCCGCGGCTCTCTTTCATCCGCTTCAATTTTTCGTAGGTTTTGTCGGCAATCATAATGGTTTTAGACATAGAATAGTATACAGATGAATCTGTATATAACTCTATTTAATGCTTGGGATGCCGTTCCGCCGCTGAATAGCCTACATAACACTCACTTTCCGCGGTCTTTTATAGACGAAAAAATTACGTTTACCATGCTCCCCGTGTATATCGTGTTGTTCCAGCTGGGTTCCATCTTCTCCGACTTTGAAATAATCATGAAGATTGCGGGGCTGTTATTCATTGTGAGTTTTGTGCGGCAGCACATTCAACACCCGCTACTTTCGAACATCGTCATCCTTGGCCTTTCTGCTTTTTTACTTTTTGATGTTTGGAAAATTTTTGGGAGCGCGTTATTCTTGTACATTTTAGTTTCGTTTGGAGTCTTGCACACGGTGGTGGACTTGTCGTTCTTGGGGGCTTTCCAGAAACGGCCGAGCCGCGAAGAACAAGAGGCGGCTCAGCGACGAGCGGAAGCGGAGCGTGAAAGGAATGAACAAGGTCAAACCGAAGGATACCCACGTCATGAGTTTGAACGCGGTCGAGAAGAAGAGTTTGAAGAAGAAGAGCATGATCGCAGCGGACATGAAAACAGACGCGGAACAAGAGACTTGCATCATTCGGGCGGCGGAGGACATGCTTCCTCGGGAAAACGTTCATTGGCCCTTGGGGCTATTTCTCCCCAGCAGATGCAGCAGATGATGCAATCCCGCGGCGGCGGGCATGGAGGGAGGCACTAGTATGGGGTTCATGGGAGTCATTCGCCGGTTCATGGGAATTTTCTACTTGGATAATTTAGTTGGGGGGACGATTCTCATTATTATTTGTTTGGCCGCTGCGCCGTTTATCATCCAACTTATTTTTCCGCAAATCGATTTAGTGTACAAAGTCGTGCTCATCTTTGCCATCTATCAATTCGTCACGCAGATGCTGCAAAACAATTCCACGCTTGCACTATTGATTACGGGCGTGATGGTCTATTTCATGGTATTCAAATACGGGGATATTTTTACTTCCCTATGGTTCCTGAGCATCGTGTTCACGTACGTGGGGGGCACGCTGATGGTCACCTCCGCGCGCGACTTCCTTGGATTTGGTGGGGAAGAGGGCGGAGGGCACATGCACCCGCCGCGATGACTCGCGCGTCGTTTTCGCCCGGTGGCCCCGACAGGTTACTATCGAGGGTTTGCAACGGCAAACCCTCACGTAGGCTTTTGATCAACCTTTCAACCTTTTAGCAAAAGGTTGGCGAAAATTTCGATAAACCCAAGTAAAACCGTTGGTTTTACGGGGTCCGCAAACCACTTGGTTTGCTTAACCCTTTTTCAAAGGGTTTTTGTAAAAGGTTGGTTTAAATAGAAACAGAACGGCTATTCATAGAGTCACGGGGCTAGGTAAAGATGAATGCACCATTGAATACTTTTTTGGAAAAACTGGGATTGACCGAATACGAGGTCAAGACGCTCTCAACTCTTTTTGCATTGCGCGAAGCCGACTCTCCGGAAGTGGCCAAGGCTGCTCAAGTTCCCAAAACACGCGTGTATGATGTACTCGATGCGTTAGTGGAAAAAGGGCTCGTGGTGAAAATGTCTACCCGTCCTAAGAAATATCGCGCGCTGGTGCCCAGCGAAGCGCTGCTGAAATTAGTGGATGAAAAACAAAACGAATTGAAACAATGGCGCAATGACGCGCATGTGTTGGCGAAAGAATTGGAAAAAACACAAGGGGTTGCCAACACGGATGAAAAAATCCTCAAGGTAAAATCGCGAACGGATTTTTACAAAATTTTGGCGCAGGAAGTCGATGGGGCGCAAAAGGAAGTGCGCGGTCTCACAGCGCTGGATATTCATCATCATATTCTTCATGAGTCACTGGAACGTGCGTCAAAACGAAATGTTTCCATCCAGCTCACAGGAGAACATCCTGCCGCGTTCAAAGAAGAAAGCAAAAAATGGGGAGAGAATGTCACGTTGCAGGACTCCAAACACGGCCTGCACGCGTATGTGATGGACGGGAAAAAAGTCGTTTTGCTTTTGTCTGATTTGAAAAAAGACCAGTCCGAATACCACTTTGCAATATGGCCGGAGAATAAAGCGCTGGCGGAGACGTTCCAGCAGACGTTCGACCAGCACTGGGAGCGATAGGATTTGGTATGAATTCATTGGAATGGTTGAAACCGACTTGGACAAAGGTTGGATTGGCCATTGTCCTGTTTGTCATTGCTTCATTCATTTGGAAATCGATGTATCTAGTCATGGACGCGTGGTTCTTCGGATTTCCGCTTTCCATGATGGGTGGTAATGGGTTCTGTCCTCCGCCTGAAATCAATCCTGAGTGCGGAAAACCGCATTATTTGCTGGATGGGCTCGTCTTAGATGCGCTATTCTGGTATCTCGTGAGTGCGGGCCTCCTGAAATTGGCCAAAAAATAGGCCCATCACTATTTCACCTGGCCGCTACCGAATGTCATATAATGGATTTCCCACTCTCAACTACCTATGTCCTACGAAAATGACGCGTATCGGTATGCCATTCGCAACGCCTTTGACCACAAAGGAAAAGCCGACGCGGGCGCACTCATTGGAAAGCTGAAAGCATTGTATCCGGACGCGGATGTGAAAGAGCTTGTACCTTTTGCACGCGTCGCCGCGGAACGCGTGAACAACATGGGAATGGATGAAATCCACGCGGAGTTTGACAAATTCAACGCGGAAGGATTCGAACTCAAAATTCCCGATAAGAAAGTAGGCTTGCAGGATTTAGATTGGGCGGCAAATGAACCCGTGGTGACGCGTTACGCGCCCAACCCGAGCGCGCCCGGACACTTAGGACACTTGCGTCCGGCGATTTTGAGTTATTTGTACGCGAAGAAGTATAATGGAAAATTTATTTTGCGATTTGATGACACGGACCCTAAATTGAAAAAGCCTATGGAAGACGGCGAACAAATGTATTTGGACGATTTGAAATGGTTTGGAGTCGTACCCGATGTGGTTATGCGTGCATCGGACCGATTTGAATTGTACGATGATTACATGATGCAGCTCGTGCAAATGGGCAAAGGATATTTGTGCACGTGCGACAAAGAAGTATGGAAGACACACATCATGAAGCAGGAAGCGTGTCCGTGCCGAGAGTTGGATGTGAACGAGCAGCTCGAACGGCTGAAAAAATTCTTCAACCACACATATAAACAGGGTGAAGTCGTGCTGCGAATCAAAACCTCATTGACTCATGAGGATCCGTCGCAGCGAGACTGGCCACTTGCGCGAATCGTGGACAAACCCTTGCATTATCGCGTGAAAGGAAGGTATGTGTGGCCCACGTACAATTTTGCTTCGGCCATTGATGACCATCTCATGGGAACTACGCTTATCATCCGCGGACAAGAACACTTTCAAAATATGCTCAAGCAGAAATGGCTGTACGCCCACTTCGGATGGAACTATCCCCACGCGTTCCACCATGGAAGATTGCTCATGCCGGGCTCGGATTTGAGCAAGAGCAAAATGATTGCAGGCATCGCGAGCGGAAAATTCACCGGATGGGATGACCCGCGCTTATGCACCATTCGCGCACTCAAACGAAAAGGTTTCACACCGCAAGGGTTGCATGACTTGATTGTGGATTTGGGAGTGAAGACCAGCGACACGATTATCGACTTGCAGCTTCTGGGAACATTCAACAAAAAATATGTGGAACAGGCGCCCAATTTCACGTTAATCGCCAACCCCATTCCGCTGGAAGTGGACTTCGGACCCGATTTGGAAGTGAAAGTGGATGATAAGATTGTTCATTTGAAACAGGGAAGACAGCCATTTTTTGTGTCCAAGGAAGACGCGCAGCAATGGAAAGATGGTACCACCATTCGCCTACGTAACGCGTATATTGCCAAGATTAATTTTATTGACGAATATCACGTGAATGCACAGTTTGTAAGCACCAAAAAAATCGAAAATACGAATCAAATTAACTGGCTCCCGGAAGGGGTGGACGTGCAAATCACCATGCCCGACGCTCAACCCGTTTTCGGATTAGCGGAAGCGCAAGCCGTTCATGCTCAAGTCAATGATGAAGTCCATTTTCAAAACTTCGGCTTTTGCCGCGTGGACGAGAAAACCGCGAGTGAAATAAAACTGTGGTTCACGCACGCGTGATTAACTGTTGCGATAGGCTTTCTTAAAATCGGCTAAATAATTTTCGGCACGCTCTTTATTGTGACTAAAAACTTGGAAAACGGCGCGAACAAAGGCCCTTGCCGCAATCGAGCGAGTATTGGAAAGATAATCTAGTGCTCCATGCGTGCGCACGAGCAGAGATAATTCACCAACCACTCTTTGATGATTTGATTTTGGAAGGCGCTGGAGGTTTTCTCCCAATGCGATAGTGTGCGCGGTCAAAACGCCTCTCCATTTTTTCTCGACTCGAAGAAGAGGAGGCTCTCCAGCAGGAGGGCGCCACAAATCTCGAGGGCGTTGTTTACGCGGTTTTTGACCGGACATACTAGGAGTATTCATTCATCCTATAAAAAAGTGTCCACTGGATTTAATAGGATAAAAAAAGGTGAGAAGAGCATGGCCACGCTCACCCAAGGAATTTGGAATTACGCTATTTTCCTGCCCGTGCCGAAAGGAAAAAACAGCATTGTTTCGCTGAATGAAGGGCACACCCCCTTGGTGGAAAGTGCGCACCGGAAGAATTTGTTTTACAAACTCGAATACGAAAACCCCACCGGCAGTTTCAAAGACCGTGGAAGCACCGTGGAAATATCCCACGCCAAGGCAAACGGTTTCAAACGCGTCGTGTGCGCCAGCACAGGGAACATGGGAGCGAGCATTTCCGCATACGCCGCGCGGGCGGGAATTCAAGCTACGATTTGCGTGCCGCATCACGTGCCGGAAAATAAGTTGAAACAAATCCTCGCATACGGAGCAAAATTGGTGCATGTGAACGGGGACTACAATGTAGCGCTGAAAAAAACATGGGAGATTGCCAGCAGGAAAAAAGGATACATGCTTACTGGAGACTATCCATTACGCATGGAGGGACAGAAAACCATCGGATTTGAAATTGTGGAACAATTGAAAGGAAAAGTGCCCGATCAGATTATGGTGCCCGTGGGAAATGGTACACTCATCACCGCGCTGCATGCCGCATTTTTTCAAATGATGCAAAAGAAAATGATTAAAAAAATGCCCGCGTTAATAGGCGTGCAAGCCGCCAACTGTGCGCCGCTTTTAGAAGCGTGGAAAAACAAAACCGTGCATTTCCGCGCGATGAAAAACCCTCACACAATCGCAGGGGCCATCGAGTGCGGAAATCCCATTTATGGGCAGGAAGCGCTGGGGGCAATACACGAGACGAACGGGAAAATAATAGCGATATCGGAAAAACGGATGAAAGAGGCCAAACTTGAACTTGCCCAGCGCGAGGGGTTGTACACCGAATACTCGGGCGCGGCCGCGTACGCGGCAGCGGAAGACCATGCGTGGAAAGGGATTACAGTTGTCTTGCTGGGCGGGCATGGGTTGAAAGAATAACGGGCTTCATTGGTTAAACGACCCATTTATAATCTGTGTTATTCCTAATTAACATAGATTCGTATTTTATGTTAGGTGGTTTGAACATTGTTAGTGTATCTGAAATGTTGGTTGCATTCAACCCTTGGTGGAAGGAATCATTTGGTCTAGCATTTTGTCCGAGAACGATTTATGGGGAAATACGCAGATTTCATCCGCTGCCTCAAATTATTGCATTTACCGGCTTACGACGCGCGGGCAAGTCAACCCTTCTTTTGAAGGTAGTGCACGATGAGATTGCAGCCGGAAGAGACCCCAAGTCAATCATGTACTTTTCTTTTGATGAGTTCAAAGGCACCGAGCCCATTGAACTCTTGAAAACATATTTTGAACTGACGGGAAAAGATGTTTCCAAGGAAAAGACCCTTTTATTGTTTGATGAAATACAAAAAGCGGACGATTGGGAAAACAAAATCAAAACGGTTTACGACCTCTACAAGGGCAAGGCAAAGATTTACATTTCAGGCTCCGAGTCGCTGCTGGTGCGGTCCAAATCCAAGGAAACGCTGGCAGGAAGAATATTTTACTTCAAAGTCGAAGCATTGTCATTCCGTGAATACCTTGATTTCAAGCAGCTAAAATTTGAACCAGCTGCCCTTTATCAAAAAGAATTGCACCGGGAATTCAAATCGTATGTGCAATCTCAAGGATTCCCCGAACTAGTTGATGTGACGGATAAACAAGTCATCCAAAAATACCTGCAGGAAGGAATTGTTGAAAAAATAATCTACAAAGAAATACCCAGCATATTTCCCGTCAAAGAAACAGCCGTGCTTGAATCAATGCTAAAGCTCCTGATGGAAGAGCCGGGGCAGACAATCGATATGCAAACACTGGCTTCTCAATTCAAAACGACCCGCCAAACAATCTCCAATTATTTCTCGTTTCTCGAACAGGCTTTTCTCATCCGAAAATTATACAATTATTCTCCCAACAAGAGAAAAGCAGAGAGAAAACTGAAAAAATACTATCCGACGATACTATCGCCTTCGCTCACCTTCAAGGAAGACCCCTTAGCCCAGTCAAAAGTGTTGGAGTGTGTCGTGGCCAACGCCCTTCGAGCCGAATTCTTCTGGAGAGACGAATACAAGAATGAAGTGGATATCATTCTCACCGAACCCGCACTGCTTCCCATTGAGGTAAAACTATCTGAAACAAAATCAAAAAGCCTTGAATTATTCATTCAAAAATTCCACGCCAAAAAAGGGTATATCATTACCCAAAACAAGCAAAATGAGCAAACGAATAAAGTAGAAACAATCTCCGCCTTCAACTATTTTCTGTCCCATTGAATAAAATAACTCGAAAATAGCTCAAGAGAAGTTGGGCGGGCACGGGCTGAAGGAGCAGCCGTTCGTTAAGGTTGGCGCTCATTTATATGATTGGGTTTTCGTTTCATTGTATGACTAAGAAATCCTCCGTAAACACTCCTTTTTCTCTTTTGAATAAGCGATTTGTCCGCTCGCTGGGGGCGGATTTGCTGGAGTCGCAACAATCCACACAATCGCTCTGGATGCAGCTCACTCCGCTAGGGGTTTCTATTCTCACTTTATTATTTGCAGGCCATTTAGAAACAGCCTTGAATTTACCCCAAGAATTTTTTGGAGTGTTGGGAATTGTTGGAATCGTTCTTTTTGTACGAAATTGGCTTTCGCGCAAAGAGCTGGTGCGTGTCTTAGCAGGCATTTCAAAAAAGAAAGAATGGAAAGAAGAATATTCTCAGATTTACAAACTAGCTTGGATGGGTCTGGTTATTGGGGCAGCAGTCATGTACATCGCGTTTCAAATGGGAATGACGCTGGGTCAGAGCGTGCTGATTTTAACTCTCATCTACATAGTTCCAACCGGAATTGGAGCCTATCGATTTGAGAAACTCAAGAAAAAAGTGCTCAAAAAATAATGCATCAGTATGATTTCAGCTTGCGTTTAAAAACCTCAAAATCATTTAATTGGTTATGCGATTGCTTTGGCTGGGAATCCTCATTCTTTTGTTCACCGCGTCTGCGCACGCCGTCTTGCCTGAATCGTCATTGAAAGTCTTCGCGGTGGCGCCGGATGGAACCGCATTGGACGCCACGCTCACTCTCAAAACAACTGTCGGGAATGGAGTCGTGTGGTCGAGCGTATCCGGCCCACTTGTGGGAACCGCGACACAGAGCACGGAAAAAATCGCCGTGAAAGTGGCCAAAAATTATTCTCCGGATGTGGACAAGTATGATTATTTTTTTGCCATTGATAGTGAAGCGAGCGTGGTGGATGGTCCGAGTGCGGGAAGCGCCATGGCCCTGCTCGTGGTGAGTGCGCTGCAAGACCGGAAAATTCCAACGAATGTTGGACTCACGGGAACGATCACCAACACGGGAGAAGTGGGACCCGTGGGGGGCGTTTTTGAAAAAGCCAAAGAAGCCGCAAATGTAGGGATTAAACTTTTTTTGATTCCGCGCGGAGAATCCAAGCAAGTGGTGAAGTTTCCCGACGGCGTGAAAAACATCAGCCTGCCCGAGTACGCGCTGAAAGAGTGGGGAATGAAAGTCGTGGAAACGGACACGTTAGACGATGTGCTTCACTACGCATTCACGGACATTTCAAGCATCGATATTAATCAAACCACTCCCGTGGAAGAGCCGGTGTACATTCCACCTAAAATCCCCGTGAACAAAACAGTCGAGCCCATGTCCGTGCTCAACACGAAGTTCATTGAACAGACGAGGGAAATAATGAAAGAAGCTCAAGCGGCGCTGAACCAAACACTTTTGGATGACGCGGGACTCATTGAAGTTTTGTCTCGAACATTAGGGGATTCGGAGAAGACGGTGAACGAAGCCGAGCTGCTGGTGCAGAATGGCTACCAATACTCGGCGGGAAATTATACTTTCTTGGCCAAAGTGAATGCGTATTTTGTTCACGATATAGCGGAAAATCCTGCTTTGATAGACTTGGAAAGCGACGTGCTGCTGAAACGCGTGAACGAATTGGAAAAACTCGTGGACGCGCAGCAAAAAATATTCGACGAAACGGTCCCCATTGAGGGAGTCGAATGGTTTATTGCCGCGCAGCAGCGATTAACGTGGGCGCAGTTGGAGATTAATCGTTTACAAGACACGCCCACGATTGTAGTGGTTACGGATGATGCCATTCACGCGCAAGCCGTGGAGCGCGTGCAGAATTATGAGTTTGCCAAATCATGGTATGAATCGAGCCAGGAGTTTTATGCCATTACATTAAGCGAAAGCACGAAGGGACTGAAGACACAATCCCCATTCGTGGATTATTATTCGGAATTCATTAAAAATTCCAACAGCGGACTGGAAATTATTTCCGTAGCGGAGGGTGATGATGCGCGCAGACGATTGGATGCCGCGCTCATTGACCAAAGCGCGCTGAGACATCTTTCCGCGGCGATGAATTCGGCATCGGCGCTGTCGCTCATCAACTCCGTATTAATCGAAAATGATTCCAATACGGACATTCGGAAAAAATTGGAAACAACGATTGAAGATTTGGACCAAAAGATGAGTTTGCAGAATGATAGGTACGCGTGGCCACGCCTGTATTTGGACCACGCCAAATACTATCTGAATTCGGCCAACTATTATTTAGGAGTCAATCAAGGAGCGAATGCGGCGAGCAATTTGAACAGCGGTTTAACGCTTGCGCTGCTGGCCGAAAACACGTATGAGGTGACGAAGGATGTGATGGACTACTATGACGGACTGCCGAGCACGCGATTTACCCCCTTGGCGAACGTTTCGAATGGGAATGGGGGAAACACTTCCGCCAATGGCAGCGGGAGCGTGGTGCCCATTACCATCGGAGAGGATGGGACCGGGAGCATAGTGGTCCAAGCCGGAGAGAATGAATTCCCCGTACGCGGAATCCTCCTCGCTCTCGCGTTGTTTTTAGCCATCGTCTTAGTGGCTTCGTTTATCTCTAAACGAGGAAAGAGTGTGTTAGAAACACCCCTGCGTGCGGTTTCTACGTCGCCCTCTCATGGGTTTCCAATCCTGATGCGCGTGGACCAGCTGGAAGCCCAATTAATGGCTGCGAGGCAAGGTTTACGTCACGCGGACCACCGGTTCAAGCAGGGAGAACTCACTAAAACGGCCCATGGGGAAATGGCCAAACACTACCAAACCCAGCTGCGGACGATTACCAAAGACCTGCGCACCGCCAACGCGGAATTAAGGATTGGCGACACAAAAGCGGGTTCGGCCAAACGTGTTTTTGATGAACCTCAACCTTTTGAAAAAAGGTTGGCGAAAATTTCGATGAACCCTTTTTCAAAGGGTTCTTTTTCCAAAAAAGGTTCGAGTACATTGTTGGACAGTGGAAAAAATATGAACGAATCCAAAAATAAAAAATCAAAAAAATGGCCTCTGAAGAAAAAAACAAGCAATACTAAAAAGGGAAAAAAATAACTTAGTGTATGCAAATCACGGAAACACTTTACGTCACGACGCGCAACGCGTGGCGTACTTGGTTGAAGAAGAATCACGCGAAGAAGAAAGAAGTGTGGCTGATTTATTACAAAAAAAACTCGGGAAAAAAACGCATTCCGTATGTGGACGCGGTGAAGGAAGCCCTTTGTTTTGGGTGGATTGATTCCACCGCGAAAGGAATTGATGATGAAAAATACGTGCAGCGATTTGGTCCGCGGCGGAAAGGAAGTCCTATTTCCCCGTTGAATTTGGAACACATCCGCGAGTTGTTGAGCGAAGGAAAAATGACCCCGGCGGGAATGGTTCACCTTACTGGGAATGAAAAAACGTCCAATGAAGATGCGCATATCGAGCTGAAAATAAAACATGAAAGATTAATTATTCCAAAAGATGTTGAAAAAGCATTGAAAAAAGACCCCGAAGTGTGGAAAAACTTCCAAGCGTTTCCAGAGAATTACAAACGCATTCGAATTGGTTGGCTGAACGTGCGCACGCCCGCGCGAACGGACGTGTGGAAAACGCGCTTGGATTATTTCATCAAGATGACAAAGAAAAATAAACGATTTGGGACGATTCGGGAATAACTATTCAGGAAGTGTTGGCAACTCACCGCCACCTCTCTTTTCAAGGTGTGGGAAAAAATCTAATGCAAGCTGGAAACGTTTGATGTCTCCCGGTCCGCTAACTGTCCCAAATTTTACTTTTCCGCGTGCTATTAACGCGGTGATTTTTTGACTCACCTCTTCCACCCATGTCGGGAAATGTTCTTTCATCGTTAATTGAGGGTGGCCCTTCAGTTTATCTAGTGCGCCCACTTCTTGAACAGTCATAAACCGGAGAGAAGTTCCTTTATGTAACATGCGAGTGCGACCCGAGTCCACTTTTTCATAAAAATAAATCCCTGCCGCAGGTAACCATTTCCCAGGTAATCCACTATTCTTTCCACTACTTTGGTAAAAATAAATGCGCATTCCATTTACAAGAACTCCTACCAATGCTCTACCCGCGTGTTCTGTTTGCCCTGCATAAATATTGTCGAGACCGTGAGATAGTACTTTTATTTTTTTGCCATCACTTGTTTTGAAGTTGGTTGGTTTTGTAAAGAGCATATTTACATACTGATTGTGCGCGCGTTTATCGGCAAAAAAATGTTCAACGTCCTTTCGCCACTCTATTTCCCTCTTTCTATTATAGAAACGAGTCAGCACATCATCGTTTTCCATCGCACGTTGTCGAATCCGTCTAAGTTGTTCATGCGGTGATGCACCACTGCCTCCTATTTGTCCTCGTTCCCATTCAAATTCTTGCCTTTTTCTCTCTATCCACTTCCAATTTTCATTATTCCACTCGCTTGGATCATGGCTAAGCGTGAGTTTTCCTTTACTGTCAGGATGGGTGATTCTTTTTAGCGGACCATCCCGTCTATCATTTTTTGGGTCATAATCTCCCCGCTTTTTTCGCGGGAAACGAGGGGCGTGCTGCCCATACCGATTTGGGGTAGACATGAAAATAAGATTGTTTTCGCGTATTAAATGTTATATGCAAAAAGGACTCTGGGACATATTTCGGTCGGTTTTTTTTCCCAATCTTTTTTGGACTGTTTTGATTGGCACAGTCTTTTATTGAAGAACGGTTTTTTGGAATATAAGGAAGAAGGGAGGGTAGGGCGTTGTGCGTCCTTCTTTTCCCCTTTTACGAAGGAAAATTCTCATCGAACTGCCAAAACCTATTCCTTCAACCAAAAAACGGATAAAGAAAGGGACAATTTTGTCCCAGAGTCTGCAAAAAGCAGATAGAATGAGAAAAATTGAAATGAAACAGGGGATTTCTCCCCCGTTTCATTCGAGTCAAAAAATCTAACCGAATAATCCGGCCAATCCGGCTGCGGCTTCTTCTTCTGATTTCTTGGGGTCTTCTTTAGGCGCTTCCGCTTTGTGCTCTCCGTGCGCTGCAGGTGCAGCGGCGGCGGGCGCGGCTGAGACAGCGGCCTTCGCAATGGCGTCATCGATGTTGACGTTCTTGAGACTTGCAACGAGTGCTTTCACGCGTGCGGCATCCGGCGTGATTCCCGCGGCTTCCAGCACCTTCGTGACAGCGGATTCGTTGACTTCTTTCTTGGCTGAATGCAAGAGCATTGCCGTGTATACGTATTCCATGATCTGTCATCTCCGTTGTTGTGTCTCGCACATTGCTGTGCAATAACTGTGATACCCCATTTATGCGGACGGGGTCGTGTCCTCCTTGATGTGTGATTTGATTTCCTTTGCAGCTCTTTCGGCCTTCGCGAGGATTTCTCCCACCGTGGCTTCCGTGAGCACGTTTGCGTCCAACGCGACTTGTTTGGCTTCGCGGAAGGCTTTGGTGATAATTACTGGAGTAGATTTGTCGTTCAAAATAATGGCATTCACAGCCAAATTGAATGCTTGCTGTTCGGCTTTCACAAAGTTGGCAAATACTTGCGTTTCGTCGATGTCCAATACATCCGCGTGGTAGATTTGTCCTTTTTCCAAAACATTTGTAACCGATAAGCGTAAGCGCATGGGCTTGATACCGAATTTTCCTAAAACGTTCACGACCGGCGCGGTAATAACTTCGCCTTTCTTGGTGACGACCTTGTCTTCCATGACTGCGATGGTAGCGCCCTGAACGCGAACGTTTAACCCGGCGCCTTTCAAATCGGAAAGGGCGGGACCGGGTGGCAATCCAGTGTCTCCGGCGGGGACAATAATGTCTTCGGGGGCAATCTGTCCTTCTTTGGCCGAGACTTTTCCGGTGGCTTGCTTGACCAAGGAAAACAATTCGAACGGATTGACTTTTGAAAATAAAACGGCGGTGGAGCCTTTGATTCCATCCACGAGTTTCTCATCCGCACCCGCTTGTTTGAGGGCGCGCTGGATGACTTTGCGCTTTGAAACGGTTAAGTGTGCTTTACCAGCGAGCTTAACTTTCAACTGGCCATGCAAATTGGCCGGGAATCCTTGCAAGTCCGCGACCCCGATAACAGGGTATTCTTTGGCCAATTGTACGAGGCGAATGACTTCGCTATGCTTCCACTTTTTGGTGTGGGAGGTCATGCTTTCACACTCTCAACAATTTTTCCGCCGACTTTAACGGGGGCGGACATGGTCATTTTGAGCAAAACTGATTTGACGTTGATTTCTTTGTTTCCCAGCGCGGGCAAAACAGCTTGGTACACCGCGACCGTGTTGTCGGCGATCTTATCATCGTCCATCTCTTCTTTTCCCACAGAAACATGGACAAGGGGCATGTATTTTCCTTTTTTGTTGGAAACTTTTACCACGCTTCGCAGTCGCGCAACCGCCGCTTGAACTTGCTTCAAGTCGTGCGTAACCGGGCGAGGCATTCTATTCTTCGGCGCAAGCGTCTGTCCCAAAAACTTTCCGACGGTAAGCATGACGGGTCCTTCCGAGAGGAAACCCACATATTCGTTCAACATTTCGCCGAGCATTTTTTTGTTGATGCCCTTGATTTCATCCTCCATGATGACGCGATCCACCACCCCATTGGCTTCGGCGGCGAATTCTTTATCGCGAACAAAGAGGGCGACTTTTCCGTCTCCTTTTCCGACCGGATTAGGCAGCGCTACATCCACATCGACTTGGTTTTCGGCTTTCTTGAAATCGATATTTTTGAAATTGATGGTAAGGTCAATGGTTTGTTTGAACTTTCGAGGTTCTGCAGTCTTGCGAAGTATCTGAAGGGCGTTTAGCACTTGATTTTTTTCCATCTGAAAAACCTCCCACTCTCGAGTGGTTGGCGGCTTTCCATTCAATTGGTAGAATGAGAAAGTAGACTATTTCCGCTAGGGAAAGGTTATAAATCAAAGCTCTGGGTGCCCGTTTCTATTAGGGTTTTGATGAACCTTCATGGCAAACCCAAAAAGTTTGTCATGCCAGCAAACGAATCGTTTGCTAGGTTCTCAAAAGGTTCGTGCATATTCTTGGACAAAGGCTTGTTTTTAATCAACGTCAAACTCTAGAAAGTATGTCTGTTCTGTTCTTCATTGTAGGGAGCCAGAGAAGCGGCACTACGATGACCCGTCTTATTCTGGACTCGCACCCTGATTTTGTCGTTTATGAGGAAGATCTTGCGTATCCTTATCTTCGTCGGAAAAAATTTGAGCGTAAGAAATTCACCGGATTCAAAATTCCGGTGTGGACATCTAAGTACACCTGGTTACGGAAAAGATACCCGCTGGCCAAGTATATCTATCTCCTCCGCGACCCCAAAAGTGTCATCTCTTCCATGCTCACGCTCAAGTTTGGGAAAAAGACATGGATTGAACGATGGGGGATGCTCGATTTAAGTCGATCCATTCGCCGGATGAAATGTAAACCACTCCAAAAAATTTTCAGAGCTCAATTCAATCAAATTAAGAAAGAAAAAAACTGGCTAAAAATGGCTGCACTGTGTGCATTTGTGAAACAACACTTTATTCTAGAATACTATGCTGCCCACATCAACGTACTGCTTATTCAGTATGAAAACTTAGTGGATCGCCCGGAAAAAGAAATTAGAAAGATGTTATCATATTTAGGCGCAACGTGGGATAATGCCGTTTTACGCCATCATACATTCCACAATACCAGTTGGGGTGGAACACTGGGGAAGCGCCAAATTGACAAAAAATCGCTTGCTAAATGGAAGAAAAAACTCACGCCCAAAGACATACGAACAATCAAAACACTCTATCACGATTTATCGAAACATGTGCGCAAACAATATGGAAAAAAGAGCCAAATTTTTCTTACGAAGATGTTGAATAGTTGAAGGTAAAAAATAGGGAAACATAGCCAGTTATTTCAACTGGCCATCGTACTTTCCGTCTTTAAAATATGCTGTGTTGCATAACTCTTTGTTTTAGTGTCGTTTTCTTTTTTTCAGTTTTC